>JANMTV010000371.1:0-6913 GCA_031390905.1 Ilumatobacteraceae bacterium
TCGGTCCGCTTGTTGCGGAGCACGTCCTCGTAGAGGTCAAGCGCGCCTCTTGCGATCCCGATCGCGACGGCACCAATCTCGAAGAACAACAGCGGAAAGAAGCTGCCGGTCGGCGCGTGCAATCATCGCCGCCGGTGTGAGGTCGGGCTCGGGAACCGGGATCGTCATCACGGTTCGTCCCACATAGACAGCCCAAATTTGACTCGACCGAGCATGGTGGCGTGCGCCTCGAACTGCGTCGATTCATGATGACTGCGATACGTCAGCAAGTCACGCATGTACCGCTGCATCCTGGAACCCTCCTTGGCCGACGACGACGAACCTGCCTTACGTGCCAGCAGGTCGACGGCATCCCAGGCGAGCCGACCAGCGTGGCTGGCGACGGCGTGGAGCCGAAGGTCCTCCTCCCGGCTGAACGGGGCACCACCTTCGGCACCTCGTCCGCAGTACTCCATGTATTTGTCACCGACATAGAGCACGGCCGCCTCGGCGGTGTCGATCATGCCGAGGGCTACACCGAGCGGCAATTGGAAATCACGGTGCAGGTGCCGCGCCACGATCGGCGGAAACGTCGTCGTCTTGGTCGGTGTGATTCGTTCGTACTCGTCGAGTGCTGCACGCGCCGTACCGACGATGATCGAGGCGAGTTCGGCACCGAAGAACCCGAGGTACCGACCCGCGTACATCGGGTTGCGGTGCAGGCGAAGTCCAGGCGAACCCTGGCTGACATCGACGTCGTGCATCATCACCGGGCAGACAAACTCACTGGTAACGGACGCCTGGTCGACCCTGATGCTGTGCGAGCCACTGCCCTTGAAGCCCATCAGGTCACCCCAGTCATCAAGCATCGTCCATTGTTCCCGTGGCAACGTGACGAGCACCAGTTGTGGGCCTGGATCAACGCCGACATCGAATGTCATTCCCATGAAATGAGTTGCATACGGCGCACCTGAACAGAAGTCCCAGGTGCCGTCGATCACCCAGTCGTCACCTTCCCTGGTTGTGGTACCGCGCGGCAGGGCACGAAGCGGTGCCCTGAACTCGCCGTCGTCGCCAAACGCGGCGGTTTGGGTTTGCTCGGAAAACAATGAGGCAAATTGCAGCACGTGCGCCGACGCCAATGCCAGGCACCACGCCGTCGAAGGGCATCCACGGGCGATTGCCATGTTGAGCCGATAGAACGATGGAACGCCGAACTCATACCCGCCATACAGCCGAGGTTGAAGAACCCGATAGAAGCCGGCGCGGCGGAAGGTCTCGTGCATCTCAGACGAGTAGTACGTCCGCTGCTCAGTTTCGGCCTGCAGTTCCAACAATTGCGGCCGCATCGCCACCGCCCGCTGAATCATCTGGCTTGCCGTCAGGTTCGGTTCTGGAACCGGCAAGTTCCGAGTCACCACGTCACCATAAGCCCCAAAATCGAGATCGTCAAGGCCTTGATGACCTAGTCGCATAGCCGTGGAGGAACATGGTCGAGCAGTTTGCCCAACAGTCTGGCGAGTGTTTCTCGCTCCTCGATCGTGAACACTGCGACCCATTCCTGCTCTCGCTCGTTGTGCGAGCGAAATGACCCCCCAATCAAATTGCGACCGGCGTCGGTGAGCGTAACGGTGACCAGCCGTCCGTCGTTGGAATCACGGTCACGATCCACGAACCCGTCTCGCTCCAACGTCTTCAACGCACTCGAAATGCTCGCTCGCGAGGCGCTCGCCAGCGAGGCGATCTGCCGCGGTTCGAGCGGGCCG
Source organism: Ilumatobacteraceae bacterium (assembly GCA_031390905.1). Lineage (GTDB taxonomy): Bacteria > Actinomycetota > Acidimicrobiia > Acidimicrobiales > Ilumatobacteraceae > Ilumatobacter. The sequence continues at coordinate 1,746 of JANMTV010000371.1, forward strand.
AGCAGCCAGATCCAGAACACGATCCTGAATCCCGGCCAGGTCCAACCAGCCGGACGATGCAGGTCCTCCAGGTCGCGCGCCAGTCGATCTGCGGCGCGAATCAGGTTGAAGCTGACCGCCATCGCAAGCAGGTCAGCATCCGGCGCGACGTCCCCAACACGTGCCTGCGCCAACTCCAGCATGTCTTGTGCATCAGTCACATCAAACCCCAATGCTTGCCATAGTTCGAAAGCGTATGTGGATGTGACGGCTTACTGATTGACACCGCCGAATGATGCACCGAGGAAGTGCTTCGCGACCTCGTTGTCCCACACGAACCCGGCTTCGGCGACATGGCCGCTGCCGCGACGAATCGGATACTGACGCTCCGGCCCTGACCAAAATCCTCCCATCCGAAACCAGTTGTTGGTGGGGTGCCGTCAAGATCGGTGCAAGAAACGCCGAGATATGTCCTAGGAACCTGGGACCTAGGCATCTGATAGGGCGTGACGACAAAAATGGCTTGGACATCGTACGACGGGCTGGCACCGCCGGCCAACGCTTCTGCAGCCGCGTGGCCGAGGATCACCACCTCGCAGGCCGACGACGACCGACTCAACCGTGACGTCGGCGTGCGCCAGCTCTACGAGCTGCGCCACGCAGACATGGTGCGGTTTGCAGCGTTTCTCACGGGCAACGTACACGTCGCTGAGGACATCGCCCACGAGGCCTTCGTCCGCATCTTCGAAACCTGGGATCGGATCGACGATCAGGAGCGAACCGATGCCTATCTCCGAGCGACGATCGTAAACCTTGTCCGCGGAGGCAATCGCCGGCGACGTGTCGTCGAGCGCCAACCGGCACCGCACTTGACGCTCGTCGGGTCCGCCGAAGATCACGCGCTGGCTGGCGTGAGTAGGGATCGCGTGCTGGCTGCCGTTTCCTCGCTCCCACTCCGCCAGCGCGCCTGCGTCGTCATGCGCTACTGGATGCGGATGACCGAGACCGAGATCGCGGCAACCCTCGAACTGTCCGTTGGCTCGGTCCGCACACACGTCAAACGGGGCACCGAAACACTCAAGCGAACGCTGGGAGATCAACGATGAACGACTTCGGTCAACACCTAACTGCCCTACTCGATGATGCCGCCGCAGACATCGAGCCACGCCCCGACTTCGGTTCCATTCGTTCTGGCCACGTCCGCGTGAGTCACGCGCACATCGGTGGAGACTTCGCAACCCGCCGACCCTTTCGCCGAACGGTCGGAATCGCCGCCGCAACACTTGTCGTGTTTGGAGGGTCGGCGTTCGCGTTCGAGGCCGCCACAGACGGGCAAGATTCGGTGGCCTCGGTGGACGTAGTGGCAACTTCCACCTCCACAACGCCGGAAACCGAACTTGGTGTGGATCGGAGACAGGAGTCGAAACCCGACGCCTCCAGACCGATCGAGCCCAGCGTCACCAAGCCGATCAGGATCGAGCCAATCAAGGCCGAGCCAATCAAGACCGGGCCGAGCGTGACAGAACCGCCGAAGGTGAACACATACGCCGCCAACCTCGGAACCGCCGACCTCGGAGGCTCCCCGATGCGACAGGACCTGTTCGGAATTGCAGGGCCGGGCGAGACGGTGACCGTCACGACGACGTACGGATCAGCCACGTCGATCGCCAACGATGGCGGAGAATGGGCGCTTACCCTCGTCCTCAACAACGTCCCTGGCGGAACCAAGGTGCTCGCCCGCGTCACGTTCAGCGGCTCGTCCGAATTCTTCGACTTCCGGCTCGAGCGCCCATTGCCACCACCGCCGGCACCGGTCGAATTCACCGCTACGTCTGGCTCATCAAACCTTGCCGGTTCCCCGATGAAGCAGGTGTGGCACGGAACGGCGACGCATGGAACGGTGATCACAGCCGGCTCCGAATTCGGTTCGGCGCAGGCCAGGGCGAATTCGAACGGCAGGTGGGAATTGGCTCTCAAGATGTTCGAGGTGCCCGGCGGCACCGACGTCCGAGTGATCCTGTCGGCCAACACGAGCGACAACGTCTACGAGTTCATGTTGCACCGGCCACAGCCGACACCGGAGCCGGTGCCATCGGCGTTCACGGTGAACCTTGGATCAGCCAGGCTCGGCGGATCGCCGATGAAGCAGGTGTTCTACGGCACCGGCGCAGCGGGAAGCATCGTGCATGCCCAATCCGAGTTCGGTTCCGCCGAAGCCGTCGTGTCCTCGGCGGGCCAATGGGAGATGCGGCTCGAGATGTACGAGGTGCCATCAGGGTCAGACGTCGGGGTTCGGCTGACGAACAGCGCCAGCGAGTCGGTTTTCGAGTATGTACTGCACCGACCCGCATCGGAGCCGGTTGCGATTGACTTCACCGCCAACGCCGCCCTCTCGGAAACCGATGCGAACCCAGCCTTCAACGAGTACTGGGGTAAATCGACGACCGGCGCGGTGATCACGATCAGCTCGCCGTATGGATCTGGCGAGGTGACGTCAGACGCTGACGGCAAGTGGGCAGCGCGGATCGAATTCCCTAGCGCACCGGTCGGCGAGACCTTCATCGTGAGGATCACCAGCTCCAAGGGCACCGCCGTCTACGAGTTCCCCCTCACCCACTAACCCCCGTTCATGTCGCGCTGAACCCCTGCATGCCGATTTCAGCGCGACATGAACGCCGGGTTAGTGGGTGATCCAGTCGGTGATGACGGCGAGTACGTCGGCGTTGTTGAGTTCGAACATCGAGCCGTGACTGTTGCCGTGCACTCCTCGCTCGGCGAGGTCGACATGCACGGCGTCGCACCCAGCTTGGCGCAGGAAGTCGACGATCTCGCCGTCGGAACCGCGGAACAATGACGCTTCGCCGGACACGACAGCGATCGGCACCTGCGCAAGGTTGACCAATCGTCGCCTCAAGTTCGTCTGGTCGAGGTCGGATGGTGCCGCCGCCGGCGGGTCGTAGTGCACGGGCACGGCGGTGACGCCCCATTGAAGCGTCTCCGGCCCGAACATCAGCGAGAACGGCGGACCAACCGGTTCGTGAGCGATCAAGCCCTTGACTAGATCGGGGCGGGCGTCGGCGACGAGAAACCCCGATGGGCCGCCCAGCGAATTGGCGAGCACGAACGCTGGCCCGATGATCTCGAGCAACTCGACCAAACGGCGCTGCTCGAGCGCCTGACGGTCAACGGCGTCGGCGGCGAACGGGCCGCCCGATGCGAGGAACTGGAGCCAGGCCGGATCTGCGGGATCGGTACGGTCGCCCGGCCATTGAGTGTGCAAGTGGGCGAACGGCAGCGCTCCAGGTCCGTCGCCCGGGGGCAGGAAGATCGCCGTCAGCACCTCGACCGGTAGCGGCGACGCCATCGGTCCGAGCACCTCTGGGTCGTATGGCGAACGACCGTGGCCGGGGCGATCGACCACGTACACAACCCAGCCCTGCTGCACCAGCAACGTGACCCACCCGGGACGCCCATCGGGCGTTGCCAGAAAGTCGAGTCCTTGCCCGCCGCCGCCGTGCACCAGCACGATCGGATACGGATGTAGCACCTCGACCGCCGCCTCCCAATACACGTACATCTGACCGCGCATCTGACCGCGCGTCTGACCAGGCGGGGCCTCGGGGTCCGGTTCGGTCCCGACCCAGAAATGCCCGCGCCGAGAGGTGACCGGTTCGGAGTTGTCCGGTGCCGATGCGGGGGCGAGCCGCGAGGAGGCGTCCATCAGCGCACGGTAGCTGCGTTACCCAACTGCTGGTCGAGTTGATCGAGCACCCGATAGCAGGCGAGTACCTGCTGCACGCTCGAATTCGGTTGGCGACCCTCCCTAATGGCGGCGATGAACTCGCGGTCTTGGAGTTCGATGCCGTTCATCGACACGTCGACCTGCGACACGTCGATCAGCTCGTCGCGGCCGGTGATCAGATCGTCGTACCGGGCGATGTACGTGCCGGTGTCGCCGATGTATCGGAAGAACGTGCCAAGTGGCCCGTCATTGTTGAACGACAGCGACAGCGTGCAGATCGCGCCCGTGTCGACCTTGAGCTGGATCGACATGTCCAACGCAATTCCAAGGTCAGGATCGATCGGACCCTGGACGGCGTTGGCCTGAACGACGTTGCCGCCGGTCTGATAGAGGAACAGGTCGACCGTGTGGGCGGCGTGGTGCCACAACAGATGATCCGTCCAGCTACGCGCCTCGCCAAGTGCGTTGATGTTGGTTCGGCGGAAGAAGTAGGTCTGTACGTCCATCTGCTGAATGGCGAACTGGCCCGCCTTGATGGTGTTGTGCACCCATTGGTGACTCGGGTTGAAGCGGCGCGTATGACCGCACATCGCGACGAGGCCGGTCTCCGCTTGTTTGGCCACGACGGCGAGCGCGTCGGCGAGGTTGTCGGCGAGCGGAATCTCAACCTGGACGTGCTTGCCCGCGTCGAGGCAGGCGATCGTCTGCTCCGCGTGCATTTGCGTGGGCGTGCACAGGATCACCGCATCGACGTCGTCGCGTTCGAGGGAGTCGCCAAGTTCGGTGGTGACGTGACCGATTGCGTAGCGCTCGGCGACGGTTCTGGTCTTGTCCAGGGTCCGCCCGACGAGCGACGTCACCTCGACGCCGTCAATGTTCGCCAAACCGTCGAGATGCTTGATCCCAAACGCCCCGGCACCAGCAAGCGCGACCCTGATCGTCATATGGATCAACCGTACCGAATGACCTATTCGCCCGACTGACCGCGTTCAGGCCCAGAGTCGTTCGGAGGCGATCTTGGCGCCCAAAGCGAGGTGTGAGAACTTCGGCCACACAACAGTCGGATGGACTTCTGGCTTGTATGAGGCTCGCGACGAGAAGCCGCAATCGGCGCCGGCGATGACGCGCTCCTTGCCGACGATGTTGGCGTACTTGACGATGTATTCGGCGATCAACTCTTCGTGCTCGACGTAGTTGTTTGCGTGGCCTATCAGGCCGGGGATCAACACACGATCGTCGGGGAGCTTGGTCTCTTCCCAGATCTTGTACTCGTGCTGGTGACGAGGGTTGGCGACTTCGAACGAGTACGCACCGGCGTTGACCCGCATCATGAACGGTGCCACCTTGCTCATTGGTACGTCGGTGAGGCGCGGACCGTGGTTCAAGCCGTAGCACGTATGGTGCCGGATCTTGTCGAGCGGAATGTCGCGAAGTGCATGGTTGAGCG
>JANMTV010000058.1:0-5368 GCA_031390905.1 Ilumatobacteraceae bacterium
CGTCCACTCGGCCGTGAGGTCACCGAGGTTGACGAGCAAAGCGCCTGGAGCGGGAACGACGTCGTGCCACGCGCCATCGTCGCCAAGTACTTGCAACCCCGGAGTGGTATCAGCCCACAACACGGTCACAACGCCATAGTCGGTGTGGGCACCCATCCGCTGCTGACGTGGCTGCGGATCAGCGTCCCCTGACCGGCGTTCGTAGTTGATCGTTCGCATCGTCGTCGTCGATCGGTCGACAAAGCGCCGGAACCATTGATCGGAGAGTCCGAGCGCCAGTGCGAACAGATCAGTCAGAGTCAGCGCGACACGCCGCGCTTCAGCGAAGTACTCGACGAGCGCCGTCCGAAATCCTGGCGGTTCGGCAGGCCAAATGTTCGGCGCGAACATCCGATGCCGCTCGGCGGCGTAGAACGGATCGGCCTCATCGACTACTTCCTCGCCGATGTTGAAGGCCTCGAACAGGTCGGGAGGCGCCGCCTCGCCGATGCTGTACGAGAGCGCTTCCGTCCCCGCCGCCGCGTAGCCACGGTTGACTGTCAGATCCAACGGTCGCGCAGCGACCTTGTCGGCGAGCGGCAGATCGAAAAACGCCTGGCTCTCGCGAACCATCCGATCGATCACGTCATCGGAAACGCGATGACCGACGATCTGCACAAAGCCGACGGCTCGGGCGGCTTCGTCGAACGCATGGGCAACCGCCAGACAGTTGGATCGCTCCCCCGTCCACCAGGGGTCAAGGTCAATCGTCGGAACGCAGAACTCGTGAGACGTCACAGTCGCGACCGTACCGAACCGGCCAGGTATCCCACTCAGTATGAACGACAGTCAATATGAACGACAGTCAATATGAACGACAGTAATATGAACGACAGTCAGTATGAACGACAGCAGGATCCATCAGGGGCCGTATGGTGCTGCGGTGCCCGAGTTGACAGCCGAACAGCGACGCATGGTTGGGCTGATCTTTGCAGTCACATTGACGTCGATCATGGGCAACTCCCTGCTGGCGCCGGCGATCCCTAACATCCTCGAGACGTTCGGGCGCGATGAGGGTGCGGCTGGTTTGATCATCGCAGCCACGTCGCTACCGGGAATCTTCATGGCACCGATCATCGGACTGCTCGCCGATCGATTCGGTCGTCGCAACGTGTTGGTCCCGTGCCTCGCCGTGTTCGGTGTGTCGGGGATACTGGTCGCGACGGCACCGTCGTACCACGCCCTGATCGCCGCCCGGTTTGCGATGGGATTCGGTGCCGCCGGCTTGATCAACCTCGCCGTAGTTCTGATCGGCGACACGTTCGACGGCGACGAACGCACCCACTGGCTCGGTCGCAACGCCGGCGTACTCACTGTTGCGTTGGCGATCTTCCCGGTGATGGCAGGATTCCTCACCGACGCGGTCGGCTGGCGGTGGGCAGTCGCACCGCTCTCGATCGGAATCGTGACGGCGATAGCCACGTGGGTCGTGCTCGAACCGGGACGTCCGGGACACGGGATGTCGATTCGGCAACAGTTGAGCGGTGCCGGCGACGCGATTCGAGATCGCACGATCCTCACAACCGTGATCGCGGGAGGGTTGGCGTTCGCCGTCATCTTCGGTGTGTTCCTGACGGTGCTGCCCAACCATCTCGAATCAGAGTTCGGGCTGTCGGCTCGGTGGCGCGGCATCATGCTCGGTCTACCAATGATCACGTCGTCGTTGATTGCGTTCAACGTCAGTCGGCTCCGGCGCAAGATCTCGATGCATCAGCTCGCCGTGTCCGCAGCCGCGATCTGGGTCGTCTCGTTCATGATGATCGGACTCGCCCCAACGCTCGTGCTGGTGGTGATCGGTTCGCTGCTATACGGGTTCGGCGAAGGTGGTCTGATCCCGAGCCTGCAGGACACAGCGATTCGACGCGCTCCCGACGATCATCGGGGTGCGGTGATGGCCAGTTGGACCGGGTTCGCGCGACTTGGTCAGACCACCGGGCCACTGGTAGCCGGTGCGATCCTCGCTGGATCAACTACCACGTGGGGGCTACTCGCTGGTGCGATCGGAGCGGGTGCGATGATGTTGCTGTTCCTGGTTAGTCCACTCGGACGGCAATCCCCACAATCCGTCGAGTAGTTTTGGCTCATGCGATTGTTTGGCGGCAGGTCCGAATGACTTCGCTGGACGACATTCGAGCGGCGCGGATTGCCGGCCATGGGGTAGTCAAGGTCACGCCGATCGTGTCATCGATGACCCTTTCGACACTTGTCGGCGGGTCGATCGTGCTGAAGGCCGAGAGCCTGCAACGGACCGGCTCGTTCAAGATCCGCGGGGCGATGAACAAGGTTGCCTCACTCGGCGAGGCGGCGCGTCACGGCGTGACGGCCGGGAGCGCTGGTAACCACGCACAAGCCTTGGCATTCGCGGCTGCTCACCACGGCGTGGCATGCGAGATCTTTGTGCCGTCAGGCGCTTCGATTTCCAAGATTGCTGCGTGCGAAGGGTACGGCGCGACGGTCTTCGAAGTGGGTGCCAGCTTGACCGAGGCCGTTGCCGCATCCCGCGCTCGGGCCGTCGAGGCAGGAATGGCGTTCTGTCATCCGTTCGACGATCCAATGGTGGTCGCCGGACAGGGCACACTCGGGCTCGAACTGCTCGAGGACTTGGATGACCTCGCCTGTGTGATCGTCCCGCTCGGCGGAGGCGGGTTGGCGGCCGGCCTGGCGATTGCGGTCAAGTCGTTGAAACCTGACGTGCGCATCGTCGGCGTTCAGGCCGCCGCCTGTGCGCCCTATCTCGGGCATCAGCCGCCGCCCGGATCAATCGCCACGCTGGCGGACGGGATCGCCGTGAAGTCTCCCGGCACCTTCACCGCTCCGCTGATCGATCAATGGCTCGACGAGATCGTGACGGTCGATGAAGACACGATCGCCGACGCCATGGTGCTGTTGATGGAGCGCGCCAAGTTCTATGTCGAAGGTGCCGGCGCGGTCGGCGTCGCAGCCCTGATGGGCGGGCGGACTGAAGCGGCCCCGATCGGTACGACGTGCGTCGTTCTCTCTGGAGGAAATGTCGATCTCGGCGTCGTACCAGGTCTGATTCGAAGGCACGAGCATCAGGCCGGGCGACGGCTCACGATGTTCGTGCGGATCGACGATCGGCCTGGCGGCCTTGCTCGGTTGCTTGACACCTGCGCATCGGCCGGGGCCAACCTGATCGACGTGTACCACGTGCGCGAAGGTCTCGATCTTCATGTCCGCGAGACTGGCGTACGGGCAACGTTCGAGGTTCGAGGTGTCGACCACGGGGCCGATGTCACCGCAGCAGCGCGCCAGGCCGGATATCGCGTTCTGGTCGAACGCGATCGACATTTATGAACATTCGGTTACCGGCTACCTACTGGTCGGTAGGGTGATATCCTGCTACCCGTGCTCGACGCTTCACAGCTCCTGAACGAACTCACGCCCGATGTCGAACGGCTGGTGGAACGCCACCTGGCGACATCAAAGGAGTGGTTCCCCCACGAATACGTGCCATACGGGCGCGGCCGCGACCCGATCGAAGGTGAGGTGTGGAGCGAGGACGACGCCGACCTCGCCGGAGCCAAACTTGACGACACTGTGCGCTCTGCGCTGCTCGTCAACCTGCTCACCGAGGACAACCTGCCCTACTATTTCCGTACGGTTGAGCATCTGTTCGGTCGCGACGGTGCCTGGGGCTACTGGGTTCGCCGCTGGACAGCCGAAGAAGGCCGTCATGCGATGGCGATCTACGGCTATTTGATGGCGACACGAGCAATCGACCCGCACCACCTCGAGCGCTGTCGAATGGCGCAAGTCACCGGCGGAATCGCTCCAGATCCCGACCCGCTGCAAGAGGGCTTCGTCTATCTCGCATTGCAGGAGTTGGCCACGCGTATCTCACACCGGGCAACCGGCAAGCTGATCGGCGACCCGGCCGGCTACGAAGTGATGGCCAGAGTGGCCAGCGACGAGAACCTGCACCAACTGTTCTACCGAGACCTCGCTGCCGCGGCGATCAAGGTTGATCCCGACGGAATGGTCTGCGCTATGGAACGTCAGGTGATGACGTTCTCGATGCCAGGCACGGGAATCCCCGGTTTCCTCGAGCACGCCAAACGAATTGCCCAAGCCGGGATCTACGACCTCGCCGTACATCACGATCAGATCCTCGCCCCCGTCGTGTTGCGCCAGTGGGATCTCGAGAACATCACCGGGCTGAGCGCGGAAGGCGAACAGGCCAGAGAGCGTCTGATGGCCCGGATGGTCAAGAGCGAGCGTGTCGCTCGGCGAGTGACCGAGCGCCGCGAGCGGATCCTCGCATCCGTCGGTGCGTAGCAGACCGAAATCGTCAGTCACGTAGCGTTGTGTCATGGACGTTGCTGTCGTCGACTACCAAGATTCGCAAGCACCGGAAATCTTCACGAATAGCCTGCGCGAGACCGGGTTCGCTGTGCTCGTCAATCACCCGTTGCCCTGGAGCCTCGTCGAGCAGATCTACCGCGAGTGGGCCGACCTGTTCGACTCCCCCGCCATCCATCAGTACTTGATGGACTCAGGCGGCAACGTCGGCTGGTTCCCTCCCAACCGCAGCGAAACCGCAAAGGGCAGCAACGTACGCGACCTCAAAGAGTTCTTTCACGTCTACGACTGGTCGATGTACCCGGCCGAGGTCAGCAGAGCAGCGCTCGAGTACCGCGACATCGCCACGGCGTTGGCTCGCACATTGCTCGGTTGGGTCGAAGCCAACACTCCCCATGAGGTGCAGCAACGATTCAGCGTCCCGTTGAGCAACATGCTTGATGGAAGCACGCAGACCCTGCTCAGAATTTTGCGATATCCACCACTGCTCGGTGACGTACCGGAGGGCGCCGTTCGCGCCGCCGCCCACGAAGACATCAACCTCCTGACCGTGCTGCCGGCGTCAGATCAACCGGGGCTCGAACTACTCGATACGAACGGCGTGTGGCACGCCGTTCCGTGCGACCCCGGCTCGATCGCAGTGAACGGCGGCGAAATGCTCGACCTGGCGAGCGGCGGTTGGTACCCGGCAACCACGCACCGCGTCGTCAACCCGGTTGGTCCGGCAGCATTGAAAGCTCGGATGTCGCTGCCCCTCTTTCTCCACCCAGCCAATGACGTCGTACTTGCTGAAGGACGCACGGCCTCTGAGTTCCTCAAGCAACGGATCGCCGAACTCCGCAGCGGCGACAAATAGCTGTTCGAGGTCAGGCACGCAGGTAGGTGAGGACCGCGAGTACTCGACGATGGGCACCGTCTTCGGGTTCCAAACCGAGCTTGGCGAATACGTTCGAGATGTGTTTCTCGACGGCGCCGCCTGACACGACGAGCCGTTCTGCGATTCCCGTGT
>JANMTV010000094.1:0-1665 GCA_031390905.1 Ilumatobacteraceae bacterium
GCGATGGCGGGAGGATATGCGGACAACCTGTTTATCGTTCCGCTTGCGATCACTGACGAGATCTGCTTGCAGACGCTCGCGGGGCTGCCGCCGCTGGAGATCACGGTGTGGCGCTACGGATACCTGGCTCCGAATGTCAGCCCGACTGCCGAAGGATTGCCGTACGCTGGATTCGTCGATCAGCAGGCACCGGGGTTTGTGCCACTCACGCCAGAGCGGCTGTTCGACACCCGCCTAGCAGGCGGACAACTGGGAGACGGTGGCGTGTACCGCCACACGTTCACGAACCTGCCCCCTGACGCAACAGCGGTCGCCATGAACGTCACCGCGACAGGCACAACCGGACCGGGATTCATCAGCGCCTATCCGTGCGACGAAGATCAACCGCTGGTCTCGAACCTCAACTACACGGCGGCAGGACAGACCGTTCCGAACTTCGCAATCGTCTCGCTCGGCGCGTCCGCCGAGATCTGCTTCTTCACGTTGAGAGGCACCCATTTGCTCGCTGATCTGGCAGGGTATTTCGTGTTCGACGGAGGTGACGGATACGTACCGACCACACCTGACCGGGTGTTCGACACACGCGAGACCAATTCACCGGTGTCGGCCAACGGTGTCTTCGTCAAGGATTTCACGGACTACGTCGACTCTGACGCCACGTCAGTTGTGATCAACCTGACTGTTACACAGCCCGGGGGTTTGGGGTTCATTACCGCCTATCCGTGCGGCACGGTGCGACCAACGGTGTCGAACCTCAACTACTACGCCGGGCAGACCGTGCCGAATCTCGTCACGGTCAAGCTCCCTGCCGACAAACGTGTCTGTTTCTACGCACTGACCCAGGCCCACCTGTTGGCAGATCTTGCGGGCTGGTACTCCCCATCCTCCGACATCGGATTCATCGACGAGACGCCGTACCGGTTGTTCGACACTCGTGAACCGACAGGCGGGTCGGCACCGTTCGAGGGCGAAGAGGAGTACTCGTTCCGGATCGGCGACGCGTCAATCAAGGCGCTGGCATGGAATCTCACGGTGACCGAGACCGACGACTCGGGGTTCTTGACCGTGTACCCGTGCGAAGAGGGATTACCGGACGTGTCGAACGTCAACTACACGGGCGTCGATCAGACGATGGCAAACTTCGCGATCGTGACGCCAGACACGTCGACCGACGTCTGCTTCTATGCACTCGCCACGGCACACGTGATCGTCGACGAGGCTGGCATCTTCATCACTCCGTACGTGGTCGAGGTGTACTACGACGGTGAGCCGGAACCCACGTTCTAGTCGCTGAGGTCCACGATCACTGGGGCGTGATCGCTTGGCTTCTCACCCTTGCGGGCGTTGCGGTCGACCGTGCTCCACTCACATCGTTGCTTGACCGACTCGGAGCCGAGCACGAGGTCGATCCGGAGACCACGACCCATGTGGAAGTCGCCCGCTCGGTAGTCCCACCACGAATACACATCGTTGCGATCCGGATGCTGGTATCGGAACAGATCGGTGAGTCCCCAATCCAGAAGCGCATCCAGACGATCACGTTCGGGTTGGCTGACGTGCGTCGCCCCCACGAATTTGCTTGGGTCGTACACATCGCGATCGTGTGGGGCGATGTTGAAATCGCCGCTCACGATCACGTCGTCGACTGGCGACGTATCGCGCCCG
>JANMTV010000099.1:0-12866 GCA_031390905.1 Ilumatobacteraceae bacterium
GTCGACGAGGCCGGCTTCGACGACGGCTGTGACCAGCGTCGACAGGACCGGGTTGTTGCTGGCTGCGGTGGCGGCCGGGTCGTCGGCCATGCCGCCGAAGCTGCCTTCACCATCGGTCGGGACCGCTGAACATGCCGGGCCGAACTGTGCGCCGGCCATCTCGCTCATCGATTCGCTCATCGAATCCTCCATCGACGAGATGTCAGACGACGCTGGCTCGGTTGTCGGGGGATCGGTTGCCGGTGCGGCCTCGTCATCGCTGCCGCAGGCTGCGGCGGTGAGCGAAAACGCTGCGAGGCCGGCGATTGCCAGGTGGCTTCGCCGAAGACGACGGTCTCTTGGGGTGTGCAACGTGTTCACGGTGTGCTCCTTATTTGTTTCGGGGGGATTGGTAGAGGGATTGGTAGAGGGATTGGTGAGGTGGCGATCAGCGCACCAGGACGACGATTTGGTGTTGTCCAGTTGCGCCGCTCGGGAATGGTTCGGAACGTTCGTCAGTCTGGATTGGTCCGTTCTTTTCGGTCGCTCGCACCGTGATCGTGTGTCGGCCTGAGGTGGCTTCCCAGGCGTACGACCACTGTCGCCACGTGACGTCGTTGAGTTCGTCGGCCAAGGTGGCCTCGACCCATTCGCGGTCGTCGACCTGGATCTCTACGCGTTCGATCCCGCGCGTCTGAGCCCATGCGACTCCGCCGACCGCCACGCCGCCGGCATCGACCGATGCGAGGCCCTTGGGAGTGTCGATCCGGCTCTGGACCTTGATCGGTGCGTCATTGACCCAACCGCGCTCTACCCAGTACTGGTCGAACTGATCGAATCGTGTCAGCTCGATCTCCGAAAGCCACTTTGTCGCCGAGACGTAGCCGTACAGGCCGGGAACGATCAGGCGCGCGGGGAAACCGTGCTCCAGCGGCAAGGGTTCGCCGTTCATTGCAATTGCAACGAGTGCGTCGCGCCCGTCGAGCGCGGCGACCGGGAACCCGCAGGTGTATCCGTCGACCGAACGACCGACAATCTGGTCAGCCTTGGAGTCGATGCCCGCTTCGTCGAGTAGGTCATCGAGTCGAACTCCAAGCCATCGCGCCGTCCCCATCAGCTTGCCGCCGACCTCGTTCGACACACACGTCAGCGTGATGTCAGATTCGACGAGATCGCGTTGAAGAAGATCGTCGTAGCTCAGCTCGATCGAGCGGTCGACAAGTCCTCTGATCGAGAGTCGCCAACTGTCGATGGGTACTTGTGGAACCGAGAGTGCCGTGTCGATTCGGTAGAAGTTGGCGTTCGGGGTGAAGAATGGTGAGATGCCAGGGACATCTGGTGCGATCGATGCCGGAGTCGCTGGAAGCGGAGTCCTCGCGGCAGGGAGCGAGAGCTGTGCGCGTGCAGAACCGACGTTGAATCGATCGCGGAGCCGGCGACCGGCGGCCCCGATGGCGAGTGCCCCGACCGCGGCAGCACCGGCAGAAGTGAGAAACCGTCGCCGACTATTCGGGACAAGTTCTGCGATCGATGGCTGGATCGTGTCACTTCCCTCGTCGTCGGCTGGCTCGTTGAGGATCGACCGGAGCGCCCAGAGGACGCCTACGGCGACAATCGCTCCGACCACACTCGGGATCACAGCCGAGAACGGAGCTGCCCGTCGGGTCGACTGTGACGAATACGCCCCGGCTAGTCCGAAGCCGACGATACCGATCGCTGCCGGCCAGAACCGCCGTCGCAACGACAAGACACCAACGACGGCGGCATACGCGACCAGAATGGAGGCGATGCCTATCAGCAATGCCTTCTTGTCGTTCGTTCCGAACCAGTCGATGGCGAGGTCCTTCAACGGCCGGGGCACGCTATCGACGACTCGGTCGCCGACATCCAGGACCGGAGACTGGAAGTCCCGACGCGCTGCGGCAACCAACTCGGCGACTCCCAGGCCGGCTGCGGCGGCACCAATCCCGGCGACGACACCGAACCACCACGGGTGCCGGGCTTGTACATGGAGATCACTGGTGTGGGCGTCCCCGGTTTCGAGATCGAACGACATGGGCATCGTTCGGAGATGACACCGCGCTGGATTGGTATTGGTCGTATTGCTGTGCGCTCGAAACGGTTCCGGCAATCCAGAACTGCGACGGCACCGAACTCGCTGTATGAACGCGAGAGTGCAGCGGATCGGATGGCGATGCGTGACGTAGGCGCAGTCCGTCTCTGGCGCGATCGAGCGGCGACGTCGTCAGCCTCGAGCGGTGGCAACACGCTGGCCGATCTGCTGGTTCGTGCCGGTCGCGGCGACGCATCTGCGTTTGCCGAGCTCTACGACGAACTGGCCGGGCTGGTGCACGGCGTCGTCATCAAGGTCGTGCGTGACCCGGCTCAAAGTGAGGAGGTGACCCAAGAGGTATTCGTCGAGCTGTGGAGGCTTGCCGCTCGCTACGACGAATCGTTGGGGACCGTGAAGGCGTGGGCGACCACGGTCGCCCATCGACGTGCTGTCGACCGAGTCCGATCCGAACAATCCACGAGAGATCGGCACGATCGTGAGATCCGCAATGTCGTGATCGACTACGACGAGGTGAGCGAATCTGTCGAAACTCGCTTTGATACCGCTCGGGTCCGGCGGGCGATGGACCGGCTGTCACCGATACAGCGCGAGTCCGTCGACCTGGCCTACTACGGCGGGCATACGTATCGAGAAGTAGCGGTCCTGATTGGCGTCGCCGAGGGAACCGTCAAGACCCGTATCCGCGACGGACTGATCCGCTTGCGCGACGAGCTGGGAGGCTCACAATGAGCGAGATCGACATCCATCACCTCGGGGCGGCGTACGCCCTCGACGCCCTCGACGCCCGTGAACGAGCGGCGTTCGAGGCCCACTATCACGAATGCGATATCTGCCGCGACGACGTAATCCAGTTTCGTGAGACATTGGCCGACATCGCTGGGTCCGCCGCAGTCGAGCCGCCCGCTTCGGTGAAGGATCGGGTGATGGCCGAGGTAGCGCGGACACGCCAACTGTCCCCATTGCTCCCCGAGGGTGTGATCGACCTCGCCGAGCGGCGTCGTCGGCGCCGCCGGTTTCTCGCGCCTGCGCTAACCGCTGCCGCAGCTGCGATCGTCGTGGTTGGTGCTTCGATCATCGTGACCCGCGACAGCCAGCCCGCATATGCCGACGAGTTAGCGGCGGTACTCGCCCAACCGGACGGTCAGATTGTCACGCTTGCGGACACTCGTGCCGGAGCGGAGGATGGCTCGTTCAAGGTCGCCTGGTCAGCCACCGAGGGTCGCTTGGTGCTGCTCGGCGATGCATTGTCGGTGGCACCGAATGACCACGCCTACGAGTTGTGGCTGATCGACGAGTCGGGCGCGCACGCCACGTACATCCTCGACTCGGCCTCCGACGGTGACGTCCGGGCAGCGATCGACCTGGCCAGCCAACCAACCGCCTGGGGCATCACAATTGAGCCCGAGGCCGGTTCACCAACACCGACCGGCGACGTGATCTTTCTAGGGGAGGTCTGACAGAACGCGCCGACCAGCTAGAACTGCGAGATGACCGACGATCAAGACGGGTGGTACGAACGGGCCGCGGTCGTCGCTGGGCTGGCACGTTCCGAGGCGTCGGAGGTTGAGATGGTGGGCGGGTTGACCGACGCGATGCTCACAGCGCTTCGGGAATCGGAGTTGTTCTGGGCCCTCCTTCCAACCCAGTTCGGCGGCGGTGCGACCGACATCGTCACGGCGCTTGGCGTGATCGACATGATCAGTCGAGCTGACGGTTCGGTCGGCTGGACGCTGATGGCAAACATGAATGCGGCTGCCGTGGTGTGCGCCTACTTGCCGGATCCAGCCTTGGAGACGTGCTTTGCGAACGATCGCCGTCCGATCTTTGGTGGAATGTTGGCACCACGCGGGACTGCGACCCCCAGTGGCGAGCTTTCGTCCAGTTCAGTTCGTGTCGTGTCGGCAAGCGCCCGAAATTCTGCGGCAGGGATCACGACGGCAAGCGTCATAGTGGCTGCCATAAACATCGGGGCCGCGGTCTATGGCGGGGATCACGACCTAGTTGGTCGTGATGACTGCCACAGAGTGGGTCGGTCATCGAATGGGATCAGCAAACTCGTCAGCGACAGGCTTCGACGAAGGCGTCGAAGAGGCGCTGTTGCTCGACGTCCTGATCAGCAGTGTCTTCGGGGTGCCACTGCACACTGACCAGCCAGCGACCCGCCATCTCAACGGCTTCGATCATGCCGTCATCGGTATAACCGGTGACGTACAGATTGGCACCGAGTTGGTCGACTGCCTGGTGGTGAACGGAGTGCCCGATCGGGTTTGACGAACCGATTGAACGAGCGGCGCGCGAGTCGCCTTCAAGGTTCACGGGATGCATCGTGAACCGGTGATCCTCGGCCTGCTTGTCGCCGATGTGTTGAACGAGCGATCCGCCGAGCGCCACATTCAATACCTGATGACCGCGGCAGATCGCCAGCAACGGTGTGCCGAGATTGACCGCCGCAGTTGCCATCGCCAGGTCGAGTTCATCGTGCTCGTCGTTGACCCCATACAACGTCGGGTGAGCCGAGTCGTTTGTGTAGCGCGTCGGGTTGACGTCGGGTCCACCTGGCAGGCACACGCCATCGAAGCGGGAAAAGACAGTTTCGAGTTCACCGATCGTGTCGCCGAGCGGAGGGAGCGCAACAGGCTGGCCGCCTGCCCGTACGATCGCTCGCTGATACGTGAGCCCCACGGCGGTGGCGGCCACGCGCCACGAGTCGGCGGTCTCGGTGAACCGCATCGGAAGCGCAATTAGCGGTCGCACCTCATCAGGGTAACTGACGTCTGAGAGGATGATGAGTGACATCAACGAGCCGGGAGGATTCCGAATGACGACGCACGCTGTACTCAATCCGTGCAACGCCGAAACGATTGCAACATTCGAACTGGCGACTGCCGACGAGGTAGATGCAACCGTCGCTTTCGCAAAAGCGGCGTTTCCGGGCTGGGCTTCGGTCAGCACTCAAGATCGTGCGAGAGCGCTTCGGCGTTTCGCCGACACGATTGCCGCTCACTGTGAAGAACTCGCAGTGCTGGAGGCGCGTAACGTCGGCAAGCCGATCGACGGCGCTCGTTGGGAAGCGAACGCCGTCGCCGAGGTGATCCACTACTACGCCGGTGCGGTCGACAAGCACACCGGGACAACCCTGCCGTGGGCGTCTGGCCTGGCAATCACGTTGCATGAGCCGCTTGGCGTGGTCGGACTCATCACGCCATGGAATTTCCCGATGATGATTGCCGCGTGGAAGTTGGGCCCGGCGCTGGCAGCGGGCAATACCGTCGTGCTGAAGCCGAGTGAAATGACACCATTGACGACCCTACGGCTCGCTGAACTGGCGCTCGAATCTGGTATCCCCGAGGGCGTCGTGAACGTCGTCGTCGGCGATGGCGCTGTTGCCGGGCAACGACTGGTTGACCACCCCGACGTCGCCAAGATCGGTTTCACCGGCTCGACTGCCACCGGGAAAAGAATCATGAAGTCGGCCGCCGACACGCTCACTCGGGTCACGCTCGAGCTCGGTGGCAAGAGCGCCAACGTTGTGTTCGCCGACGCTGATCTCGAAGCCGCCGCGGCCGGCGTGCCAGGTTCCGTGTTCGACAATGCCGGCCAGGACTGCTGCGCCCGAAGTCGGATTCTTGTCGAGCGCTCGGTTCACGATCGGTTCGTCGAGCTGGTGATTGACGCGTCGCGCAGCGTGAAGGTGGGGACGCCATACGAGGACGGCGTATTCATGGGCCCGCTCGTATCTGCCGCCCACAGGGCAAAGGTTGCTTCCTTCGAAGGTGAAGGCGAGATTGCGTTTCGTGGCGACATTCCCGATGGGCCGGGCTTCTGGTATCCGCCGACGATCGTCACCGGCGTCGACGAGAGCAGTCGGATCGCCCACGAGGAGATCTTCGGACCGGTCGTCGCTGTGATTCCGTTCGACGGCGAAGCGGATGCAGTGCGGTTGGCGAACGGCACGATCTACGGATTGTCGGGTTCGATCTGGACGCGTGACGCCTCGCGAGCGATGCGGATGGCGCGCGCCGTGCAGAGCGGGGCGATGAGTGTCAACTCGAACTCGTCGGTTCGCTACGCCACGCCGTTCGGCGGATACAAGCAGAGCGGTATCGGCCGCGATCTTTCGATGGACGCCCTCGGCCACTACAGCGAAACCAAGACCATCTACTTCGGCTAACCGGTGTGACAGATGGTGTCATACACCATCGGTAACGGCGGCTCTGTTGGGCGTGGCAACATGGCGATCACACCACAATTTCTGACATGGAGGATCCGGTGACAAAAGCGCGTCTCGAGAACAAAGTTGCCCTGATCACGGGCGCTTCGAACGGGCTTGGCCGGGTCGCTGCGGAGCTGTTTGCCAGCCATGGTGCCAAAATTGTGATTGCAGATGTATCCGATGGGAACGATGCGGTCGATGCGATCGCTGCTGCCGGCGGTGAGGCGGCTTATGTGAGTTGCAACGTGACCGATGATGCTTCGGTCGCCGCCGCAGTCCAGTTCGCCGTCGAAACATTTGGCGGGTTGCATGTGCTCTACAACAACGCTGGCGTGTCACCCGGAGACGACGACAACCCGGTCAACACATCGGACGCCACCTGGGAATTCACGCTCGACGTCAACGTCACCGGCGTCGCACGCTGTTGCCGTCACGGGATCCCGGCGATGTTGGAATCGGGCGGCGGCAGCATCATCAACGTTGCTTCGTTCGTCGCTCATGTCGGTGCAGCCACTCCACAGATCGCGTATACGGCGTCGAAGGGTGCGGTGCTCTCTATGACCCGCGAGATGGCCTGCATCTATGCCCGCCAGGGCATCCGGGTGAATGCGCTCTGCCCTGGTCCGGTGCTCACGCCGCTCCTGGCGAAGTTCCTGTCCGATGACGCCCGCCGACAACGCCGGCTCGTTCACATCCCAATGGGCCGATTCGGCGAGGCGATCGAGATCGCCAACGGCGCGCTGTTCCTCGCCAGCGATGAATCTTCGTTCATGACCGGCCAATCTCTGCTCATCGACGGTGGCATCACCGCCGCCTACACCACCCCGGAGTAACACATGTCGACCAACAAGCACGTCTCACATGACCAACTCGTGGCTGACATCACAGCTGGCACGATCGACACCGTTCTGGCTGTGTTCACCGATCACCAGGGTCGCGTCGTCGGCAAACGCACCGACGGCGACTTCTACCTCGACACCGTGATGCACGAGGGCACCGAGAACTGCGACTACCTGATTGCTTGCGACCTTGATAACCAGCCAATCGCCGGTTTCCGATCGGCGAGCTATGAGCAGGGTTACGGCGACATGCGCGGCGTCGTCGACCAGTCGACGGTCCGCTACATCCCCTGGCTGGACAAGACGGCGCTCGTGCTGTGCGATCTGGTCAACGTCGACTCCGGAGCGCCGATCGAGGAATCGCCCCGCCGGATCCTGCAGAAGCAGGTCGAGGTTGCCAACGGCATGGGCTACAAGCCGATGCTCGGCTCAGAGATCGAATTCTTCCTGTTCAAGGACGAGTACGACGCTGCCCACGCAAGCGGCTACCGCAACCTCACGCCAAACTCCCCGTATCTGGAGGATTACCACATGCTCCAGACGACGAAGGAGGAAGACATCCTCAGCAAAATTCGTCGTGGACTACGCGATGCCGGGATGCCGGTCGAGTTCTCGAAAGGTGAGGCCGGTAAGGGCCAGCACGAACTCAACCTCACGTACCAAGAGGCGGTCGAAATGGCCGACATCAATCAGATCTTCAAGAACGCCGTCAAGGAGATCGCCCATCTCAACGGCAAGTCGGCGACATTCATGGCCAAGCCCCACTTCGACGATGCCGGGTCGAGTTGCCACATCCACTCGTCGCTCTGGACGCTCGACGGTAGTGAAAGCCTGATGGCCGATCATCACGGCGCCCATCACATGAGCGACACCTTCCGCTGGTATCTCGGTGGCCTGATCGCAACGGCACGTGAGTTCTCGCTGATGTACGCCCCAACGATCAACAGCTACAAACGGTTCCTCCCCGGTAGCTGGGCACCGACCGGCATCGGCTGGGCGACCGACAATCGAACGCTCGGATTCCGAATCGTCGGTCACGGAAACGGGATGCGGGTCGAAAGCCGGGTGCCCGGTGCCGATGCCAACACCTATCACGCCTTCGCCGCCACCCTTGCTGGTGGCCTACACGGAATCCGCAACAAGATCGAACCGCCCGAGCCGTACCTGGGGAACGGTTACACAGCTACAGATCTGGCCCGCATTCCGGGGACGTTCGTCGAAGCAATCGAACTGTGGCGCGGCAGCGCGATGGCCAGAGATTGCTTCGGTGACGACGTGCACCATCACATTCTGAATTTCGCCGAGAACGAGTGGGCGGCGTTCAACCAGACGGTCACCGATTGGGAACGCGCCCGCTACTTCGAACGAATCTGACTCGCCGATCAGCACGCTGCGCCACCGGGGGTCGCGTTTCTGCTACACAATGCAGCAGAACGATGTTTTTACAGATCGTTCAACAAATCCATAACGCACCAAACCTAGGGGGTAACGGTGTCACAATCCATCGATTCAGATCGTGACGATCTGCACGAACTTGGATATGCGCAGGAGTTGCATCGAGGCCTCGGCTGGTTCAGCAACTTTGCTATCTCGTTCTCAATCATCTCGATCCTCGCCGGTGGCATGACGGCGTTCTGGTTGGGAATGGTGACCGGTGGCCCACGAGTGATCACGCTCGGCTGGATCATCGTGGGCTTCTTCGCCCTTCTGGTCGGGATGGCGATGGGTGAGATCTGCTCCGCCTACCCAACCGCCGGCGGCCTCTACTTCTGGTCAGCCAAACTGGCTGGTGAGAAGCGCAACGGTGCCAAGTGGGCGTGGTTCACCGGGTGGTTCAACCTGCTCGGCCAGATCGGAGTGATCGCCAGCGTCGACTATGCCTTGGCGGTGTTCATCGGCTACTTCATCAGGATGTTCGATGACGGCTACAAACTGACGGTCAACGGCGTCTTTCTGATCTTCATCCTGGTGCTGATCGCCCACGGCCTGCTCAACACGTTCAGCATCAACATGGTCAAAATTCTTGGCGACATCAGTGTCTGGTGGCACGTTGTCGGCGTGGTTGTCATCGCCGGAGTGTTGTTCATCGCGCCGACCAACACGCGCGGTATCGGTGGTGCCTTCGACAAGGCACCGCCCAACTTGACCGGATGGGAGGGCGGCAACGTTTCGTGGTTCATCCCGATCTATCTGTTCGCACTCGGCATGTTGCTTGCGCAATACACGATCACCGGTTTCGACGCGTCGGCCCATGTGAGCGAGGAAACAGTCGGGGCACGCACGGAAGCACCGAAAGCGATCGTGCGTTCGATCTATGTGTCGGCGATCGCGGCGCTGGTGTTGAACCTGTCGATGATCTCGGCGCTACCAAAAAAGGGGGAGGAGGGTGACGCTCTGTACGCCGGACTCGCCTACGGGCCGGCCGAGGACCCGTTCCTGATCAACGCCTCCAACCGGCTGATCTCTAGCGAGGTCGGAACGACCACAGCCAAGCTGCTCGTGTTCATCTGCATCGTCGGTCAGTTCTTCTGCGGCATGGCGTCGGTTACCGCCAACAGTCGCATGATCTACGCCTTCAGCCGCGATGGTGCTCTACCGGGGTCGAAGTACTGGCACAAGATCAACCCCAAGACCCGCACGCCAACCAATGCGGTCTGGCTGGGCATCGTGCTCTCGGCGATCGTCGGGTCGAGCTCGCTGTATATCAAGGGCACCGGCGCCGGACGGTACTCGACGGCGTTCTTCGCGATGACCGGGATCTGCGTGATCGGCCTCTACATCGCGTACGCGATCCCGATCTATCTCCGGCTGACCAACCCCGACTTCAAGACCGGCCCTTGGCACCTGAAGGGTCAGCACAAGCTGGTCGGCTGGACGGCGATCTGCTGGATCGCGCTGATCACCGTGCTGTTCTTCGCCCCCTTGTTCTGGCCGTTCTGGCCGATCTCTGGTGGCGGCAACGAAATCAAGGAATTTGCGAGCGAAGGCAACAGCTTCTTCCGGCAGAACAACTTCAACTTCACCGGACCGCTGATTCTCCTGTCGGCGCTGGCGTTCTGGGCGTACTGGAGCCTGTCGGGCAAGAAGTGGTTCACGGGTCCGAAGGTTCAGGGAACACCCGAGGAATTGTTGGCGATCGAACGCGAGCTCGACGCGCTGGAGCACGGCAAGCTCTGAATCCAGGCAACTACGCACGTCGATGTTGGCCGGCCTTCGGGCCGGCCTCGTCGTGTCGGGCGGCGACTCACATCCACTCGCCCCCAATTCTCACTCGTGCAGGTTCTCACTCCGGCTACGGTGACAGCGATGACGTCGATCGGGGAGTCGATCACGCTGGCGGAACTGGAGGATGATCCGTATCCGGCGTTGGCGCGACTCCGAGCCGAAGAGCCCGTGGCGTTCGTGCCTGAACTCGACATGTGGTTGTTGACGCGGTGGGACGACGTTGTTCTTGTCAACGAAAGGCCTGATCTGTTCACGTCGGCGACTGAACCAAGCTGGTTGAACAACGTGCTCGGCGTCAACATGCTCGGCACCGACGGCGAGCAGCATCGCCTTCTGAAGGATGCCTTGCAGCCCATCTTCGCGCCGAGTG
Organism: Ilumatobacteraceae bacterium; assembly: GCA_031390905.1. GTDB lineage: Bacteria > Actinomycetota > Acidimicrobiia > Acidimicrobiales > Ilumatobacteraceae > Ilumatobacter. The sequence goes on from JANMTV010000099.1 coordinate 10,701, forward strand.
CGACGGGTGCCTGGGTGAATGAACAGCTCCCGGCGATCTGCGACGAGCTGATCGCTCGCTTCGATCCGAGTGGAACCGATTTGATGACCGCCTACGCCGAACCGGTCGCCGTGAGGGCACTGCAGGATGCGATCGGATGGACGAACGCCTCGTGGCAGGAGATTGCTGCTTGGACCAGAGGCGTCTGCACTGGACTTGGCAACTTCGGCAACGATCCTGCGCTCACCGAGATTGCCTCGGTGGCTACTGATGAATCTGGGCGATCGATCATTGAGCGGGTTGTTCCAAACCTCGCCCACACCGGTTTGACTGCCGACGAAATCATCAACAACGTTCGGCTCTGCATGTCAGGCGGGATCAACGAACCACGCGATGGTATCGCCCTCACCGTATGGGCCTTGCTGACGCATCCAGACGCGCTCGATGCCTGTCAGAACGACGGGCGGCTGTGGCGAAACGCCTGTGAGGAACTGTTTCGGTGGATTGCACCGGTAGCGACGGCAACCCGTCAGACCACGACCGACGTCGAGTTGCATGGTGTCACGATCCCGGTTGGTTCGATGGTCGCCGGGGTATTCAGCTCGGCTAACCGCGACGAACGACGTTGGTCGGAACCCGCTCGATATGACATCCGCCGGAACGAAGGCCCACACCTCGCGTTCTCAGCCGGTGCCCACATCTGCCTCGGTGCTTGGCTCGGTCGGAGCACCGTGCGAGTGGCTGTTCAACATCTGTTTGACCGGATCCCAGGCATCGCCTTGAACGCCGAAGTCAAGATCCAGGGCTTTGAGTTCCGCGGTCCCGTGAGCCTCGTTGTCGCGTGCTGATTGTCGGGGCTGATCGACGGAGGCGTTAGGTCGGATTGAGGGATTCGAGCAGGGCCTTGATCGACAGGGTGGCGATGGAGATTGATTCGTCGCCGCCATCCGGCGTCGGTCTCGATTGGTGAACCGCAGTTGCCCAACTGCAGGAGTTCCCACGGCCGCGCCGGAATCTCGATTTGTTCGGAGCCAGTTCAGCATCGGATGTCGTCGAGCCTGCACGGGGCGACAGCACTAAGGCCGTCCTGCCCAAACGAGGCGACTCTTCCCAGAAGTGGGGCCAACCCTACCCCGGCCCGGGCGTGATGCGCCCGGGCGGGATTGACTACAAGCTCTTCGAACGCGTGTCTTTCTTCTCGCGCTTCGCTTCGCGCTTTTCCTTGAGTGTTTTACCGGCCTTCTTGGCGGCCGGTTTCTGTGGGGACTTGGCGGGCATAGTTGCCTCCATTGATGCGTAGCAAGGTTGTCGAACCGACCCTACCAGTGGGGTGGTCTGTCGGCGTCTGGAGGATCACGCTGTGCCAAGACCGGTTGACACACCCGTCTGTGCGCCGACTACGGTACAGCCGCCGGATTGGAGGACGCCGCCGTGGTTCGCGGGCAGGACTGAGTCCACCTTCAGGTCAAATCTTGATGTCGCTCAGGTCATCCCTGTTGCCAGTTCGCGAACCGCTGGCCTGAATGGAGACGCTGTGCCCCAACTTCCACCCCGCCCCGACTTGGATCAGTTACGTCGGCGCGCCAAGGATCGTGTGCGGGCGGCCAGAGGCGGCGACTCTGAGGCGCTTCGCTGGATCGGCGCGGTTGGCGCCGGGGTGACGCTCGCCGCAGCTCAGCTCCGGTTGGCGGGCGACCACGGCTTCACCAGCTGGGCCGAGCTGCAGCTCGAGGTTTCCAGGCGGCTCGTTCTTGATCTGCGGGACCCCGATGCTCTTGCAGGATTCATCGGCGGCCGTCCCGAACTGGCAACGGCTGACCTCGCCAACTGGCAGGACCATCCCGACGGTGCGTCGCCGCTGAGCTATGTCGCGATGGCACGCTACGACACCGCAACTCGAACGTGGCGCGACGTCATCGGCACGACTTCGATGGCTCATGCGCTGATCGCTGCTGGTGCGCCCGTCGATGGCGTCCCAGGCGCCCGTGAGACGCCGCTGATCACAGCCGCCAGCTACGGCGACGCCGACGTCGCGGCGGTATTGATCAGCGCCGGCGCCGACATCGACGCCTTGGCTCGCAACGATGCCGGTGGGGTCCCCGGCGGCTCGGCATTGCTGCATGCAGCCGTGTTCGGGATGACCGATGTGGTCGATGTTCTTGTTGCCGCCGGCGCCCGCGTCCGTTC
>JANMTV010000116.1:0-16927 GCA_031390905.1 Ilumatobacteraceae bacterium
GCTGACGCCGGGCGATCCGAAAAGGGTGGAGTCGAGTGAGCTGATCGCCAACCGAGTCGCGACGCCGGCATTGAGTCGGCTCGCATCGACCAACGAGCCGTAGGTCGCGAACGCAGTCCAGAGGAACGAGATCGCGACCGCACCAAGGTGAGGCGTTGAGCATCAGCCCGTTGTGATTGCAGCCCGCTCGCCGCTTGTACGTTGCTCGAACACACCACAATCGCCGACGCCCCCGTGCTAGGCACAACGTACATCAGTCAGTGACACTCGGCAACAGTCAGGCCGAGTGCGGCTCGCGGCTCGGTGGTGCGGCGAGCGTTCCGCCTGCCCACCACGCCTCGAACCGTTGGCGGCTGGCGGCTGCGACAGGCTCCACGAGCAGGCCGGCGGGTGACCTGACGTAGGTGAACCGTCCGTACCCGTCCTCCGGGGCCGCCGCCGCCATCTCGAGCGTCCAGCCCTGGGCGAGTAGGCGCTCAGTCTCGGCAGGGGGGTCGTCGACCCAGTAGCCAAGGTGATGCGTACCCGGTGTCACGCTGGCGTCGAGCGGCGTACCGGCCTCGCCCTGGATCAACTCGAGTCGCACCGGTCCCTGAGTCGAAAAGGTGAGCGCGATTTCCATCGTGATGTAGCCGCGGTCGGGCAGCCACACGTCCATCGGCCAGTCGCGAACCGATGCCCACGACACCCCCGACGAGGCGCTGATCTCCTCCATCGCAGTCGCCAGATCGGTCACGCGGATCCCGACGTGGAACAGTTGTCCGTCAAAGTGGAACATGGCCCGGGACGGTAGTCGAACGGCATGCGCCTGCCGCCCGCCTGGTTTTCGAGCGGCGAACCCGATCACGTGATCGGTGTCACCGGCGTGGTTACATCCACACATCGATCCGGATACGCGACCAACCACGAACGAAAGCGGAGATGCCGCGATGGCAGACCCCTCTACCGTTGAACACCTCACCCTTGGGCTGACCATCGAGCGTCTCGAGGACAAGGCGCTCGAGATGCGCAAGCGGCTGCTGCGCCTCGCCAACCGAACCAGCCTGCACATCGGTGGTGATCTGTCGATGACCGACCTGATGACCGTGATCTTCGAGTACCTGATGCGGGTCGATCCGGAACGGCCGGAATGGCCTGATCGCGACCGGTTCGTGCTCAGTAAGGGTCACGGTGCCGGAGCCCTATACATCTCGATGGCGAACCGTGGGTTCTTCGACGTCGAGGAGATTTACGATACCTACGGCGCGCTGGGGAGTCGTTTCGGGATGCATCCGTGCCGGAACCATTTACCTGGCGTCGAGGCGTCGACCGGGTCGCTCGGGCACGGCCTGTCGATCGCCACCGGGATGGCGCTCGCCGCTCGCCTCGACGGCCGAACGAACCGGGTCGTCACCCTGATCGGTGACGGCGAACTGAACGAAGGTTCGGTCTGGGAGGCCGTGATGGCGGCCGCCCACTTCCGGCTCGGCAGCATCGTGGCGTTCGTCGACAAGAACGACATGTGCATGGACGGTCCGCAAGATGAGGTGATGCGCGTCAACCCGGTCGACGAGAAGTTCGCCGCCTTCGGCTGGCACGTCGTGAATGTCGACGGTCACGATATGGCATCCCTCGTTGGTGTTGTCGATGGTCTCCCGCCGTCGACGACCGACCGCCCGACGGTGATCGTCGCCCAGACGATCAAGGGGCGCGGCGTCGGGTTCATGGAGAACACCACCAAATGGCACAGCGGCCAGATCGACGAAGCCACATTGCAGCAGTGCTACGAGGAACTCGATGCGCAGTTCGTGGCGAACAGGTCAGCGGCGCGATGAGTGCGCTCGACGTAGATATCGACGCCGCGATCGACGGTTCGGCGGGCTCCGCCAACGCTCGCGAGGTCTACGGCGCGGCGCTGGTCGCGCTCGCCGGCAAACATCCCGAAGTCGTTGCGCTGACCGCCGACCTCATGCTCTCGCACGCACTCAAGGGCTTCAAAGACACCCACCCCGAGCGGTTCTTCAACGTCGGGATCGCCGAGGCGAACATGATGAGTGTCGCTTCCGGGTTGGCGCTCTCCGGCAAGATCCCGTTCGCCACCACGTTCGCCGCGTTCGCGTCGATGCGCGCCCACGAACAGGTTCGCACGGACATCGCCTACCCGAACCTGCCGGTCAAGATCGTCGGCACGATGGGGGGTCTCAGCGGTGGCGTCGCCGGACCCACGCACTCGGGTATCGAAGACATCGGCACGATGCGGATGATGCCCGGTATGACGGTGATCGCGCCCAGCGATCCGTCGCATCTCAGCCAGTTCGTCGAGCAGGCATACGCAATTCCCGGCCCGGTGTACATCCGCCTCGGCCGCGGCAACGACCCAATCATCTATCCAGAGAGGTACGTCGTCGAGATTGGCAGAGCGGTGACCGTCGTCGAAGGCAGCGACGTCACGATCATCTCGACTGGCACGATGTTGCGAGGCGCCCTCGTTGCTGCGCAACGTCTGGCGGGGACCGGAATCAGCGCACGAGTGATCGACATGCACACCATCAAACCGCTCGACGCCGAGGCAGTCCGGCGAGCTGCGTCCGAAACCGGCCTGATCGTCACCGTCGAGGATCACCTGATCACGAACGGCCTCGGCTCCGCTGTCGCCGAGTGCATCGCCGATGCGGGCATCGCCTGCCGCCTAGCCCGGCTCGGCATCCCCGATCTCTTCTCGGTGATCGGCCCTCCGGGTGAGCTCTACCACGAGCACGGCTTCGACGATGCCGGCATCTGTAACACGGTCACGTCGATCCTCGAACGGTAGGTGTCACGGATGCTCAGTCGGCAACGCTCAGTCGGCAACGCTCAGTCGGCGTCGCGGGCCCGCAGCGCGGCGTGGATCCTCTCGCCCTCGGCCACGGTCGGGATCAACAGTTCGGCGGTTCCAGAACCTACGAGGTAACGGACTCGGGGCTCGGCGTCGGTTGCAGCGGCCAGGATCGCCTCGGTCACAGGGGTCAGGTCGTCCTTGCCAACCATCCTGGCCTCATAGGCGTCGATCGCCACCTTCGCCTGGGGATACACGGTGTCGGGGCGCTCAGCGGTCACACGGTTGGCCACGATTGAGGTGTTGTGGCCACCCGGTAGCACCGTCACGACCCGAATCCCGAACGGCTGGAGCTCGATGTCCAAGCCGAGCGAGATCGCATCGAGGGCATGCTTGGTGGCGCAGTAGGCGCTGTAGAAGCCCGACGAGACCAGACCGCCGATCGAGGTGATGTTGACGATCCGCCCGGTGCCGTTGGCGCGCATCGAGGGCAGCACCTCTTTCATGAGGGCGAAGGGACCGAAGAAGTTGGTCTCGAACTGGTGTCGCATGACGTGATCGGGCATCTCCTCGGCGGGCCCCAGCGCTGAGATGCCAGCGTTGTTGACGAGCACGTCGATGCGGCCGAATCGCTGGAGCGTACGAGCCACGGCGCCGGCACGCGACTCGGCGTCGATCACATCGAGTTGATCGATCACCACGCCGTCGACCCGGTCGAGTCCGGCGGCAGTGCCCCCGTCGGCCGTGGCCCGCGACGGGTCGCGCATGGTGGCCACCACCTGATCGCCGCGTTGTGCGAACGCCACCGCGGCGGCCCGTCCAAACCCAGAACTGCATCCCGTGATCAGCACGACCGCCATCGCCGGAGACTAATGGCCGACGGTCTTTGCGAGCCGACACAGCGGGCCGTCGGCGACTATGCGGTTCCGGGGGAGTTGCGGGCTCAGTTTGTCGCGGCGACGTATATGAATCCGATGAGCATCGAGACGATGCCGACGACCAGCAAGACTTGGGCCTGCGAACGCCGACCCGGCTTCTTGATGTTGATCGCTCCGACGATCACTCCGACGATGCCGAAGCAGAACAGCGTGGCCAGGATCAACAGCACGTAGATCCCGGTTTCCCAGGGTCCGTTCACGGACGCGCCGGACGCGCCGGCTACGGCGGTCGACCCCGGTGCCGTCGTCGTCTGCGTGCTCGGCGCATGCCCGCTTGCACTCGGCGGATCAATGCTCCTGCGGCCTCCCGAGACAACGTGTTCCGTCCATGCCGAGCCGTCCCAATATCGCTGCTCGAATCGTCGGTACGGATCGGGATGCCAGGCGGCCGGGGTCACTGTTGCGCCAGTGTTGGCCAGCGGCTGGATCGTCGACGCCGAAGTTCCTGTGGGCGAACTTGTTGTGGCCGCTGGTGCAGTCAGGCCTGCGGTCGAGCTCGGCAGCGACGCCAACACCGCATCGATCTCCCTGCCAACCGATTCGGTGATGTCGCCTCGACGACGAAGACGGTGAATCAACTCAGCTGCTGTCTCCCGGTCGTCGTCGTCGGACAGATGGGAACGCAACTCGCTCAGCAGGAGTGACTGCTGTTGGAGCGACAAGCTAAGTTCGTCGAGCCGTTCCCGGTACGTGTTCATGTACGACATCGGGACCACCGGAGGGATCGGTAGTGGGTCCGGTAGCGGCAGCGAGGGCCGAGCGGCAGCGAGCGCTGTCACGAGGCTGATCGCCGCGTCGGGCGTCCGTTCCAGGTAGTCGAGGATCTGTACGTTGGCGATGACAGGCGGAGTCAGCTGCGGAGAGACGCGACCAAGCATGACCGGGAGCACCGTGCGGTTGCAGCCGGTTGCGTACTCCAGTTCTGCGGAACATGCGCGGGACTTCAGCCAGTTGGGGCTCAGGGCAACGACGAACAGATCGGCACCTCGGATCGTCCCGAGAATCGTTTCCCACCACGCCTGACCGCCGGTCAGTTCCTCGTCGACCCAGACTTCATGGCGCGCACGGCGAATGTCCTGAAGCAACGCATCAACGGCCGCTCGATCGTTACGTGCGTAGCTGACGAAGACTCTCATTGGCACCTCCGATCCTGCGGCCGGAATGATAGAGCAGGAGACAAACCGCTTGTATCCATTTTCTCACCGCCGAGTGAATGGCGCACCGGCGTCCGGTGTGTCAACACGCCAGCCGCACCGGCGTCGAAACGGGTGGTGCCGACCCTGCATGCGAGGCGCGCGAGCGGATCACCTCGGAATCGTCGGTGAACTGGATCGGCACCTGCGGATAGTGGCGCCGGAGCATGTCGATCGTCTCGACGTCGGGGTGGTCGAATCGCGACCCGTCGGTGCAGATCAGGATCGTCGCCGGCTCGATCAACTCAAGCAGTTGATCGGTGATATTGCCCATGCTGCCGTGATGGGGCAGTTTGAACACATCGACTGTGAGGCGCTCAGCTGCTCGTTCGGTCAGCATCCGCTTGATCGTCCGCTCGAGGTCGCCGGCAAACGCGTCGCCGGTGAGTAGGAGCTTGGCATCAGCCAGTTCGACGAGCAGCGCGATACTCGACCCGTTGGCGACGCTCGAGTCGCCACCGAACCTCCTCGACGAACTGCGCTCTGTGTCGTCACCCAAGCGCCGCAACACGTCCCCGATCGGGTCGGCAGTCTCCCCTCGGGTGCCGCTGATCCAGGTTGTTTCCAGTCGGCGCAATCGGTCGAATGACGGTGAGAGGACCGTGCATCGCAGTCCGCCGGCGAGTTGATACGAGGGCAGCGGACCATCGTCTGGCACGACGATCGCGCGTCCCTCCGTGAGCCGGTTGCGGCGCTCGGGTGTCAACAGCGCCGTGAATTCGTCGCCGTGGCGGGGACCGCGAGTCAATGTGCGGATCTCATCGAGTCCGTTGAACCACACGTCGGACGCAACCAGGCTGCCAGATCGGAGCGCCGTGATCATCCCGCTGATGTGGTCGAGATCGATATGGGTGACCACTGCGACATCGACGTCCAACCGACGATCGGGGAGCGTAGCGATGAATGCCCCAAGCCCACCGGGGTAGGCACTGTCCATCCCGCCATCGACGAGCATGCGGTGGGTGGAGCCCTCGACGTCCCACTGGAGCAGGAGGCAATCACCGCACGACGCTGGAAACGCTGTAAGGCTGAGACCGCTCGAGTTGCCGGGCGTTACCGGCGGGACGCGCTTCTCGACCCTCGAGGGCTCCGCCGGAGCACCAACTGTCTCCTCGACGTACACCTCCTCCCATTGCTCGAGGTCACGACGGGCACGCTGCAGGAACGGCTGTCGCGGATCGTCCGTTGGCAACAACGCCGCGAGATCCCCGAGATGATCGAGTGCACTTTGACGTTCCGACCAGGTCGAGCGCGACGCGAAGGCGTGCTCGTAGGCCATTGTGAGTTCACGCCTCGCGGCATCGCGACCGTCGTCGTCGTCGGCCGCAATCAGGCACGTCACGGCGCGGTCGCCGAGGTCTGCCCGGCTCCAGAATTCGAGCGGGTCCGCACGTCGCTGATCGACCAGTCTGACTCGTTGACTGTCAACAGTGTCGCGTGGTGGCTGCGACGGCTCCGTCATGTTGTCGGCGAGTTTGGCGCGGGCCGCCTGCGCCGGCTCGCCTCCGATGATGAGTGCTAACTGGAGTGCATTCTCGGCACCGAAGCGATCGGGGGTCTCATGTTCGTCGGCTCGTAGATAGGACGCAACAGCCTCCGTGAGCAGGCCTGTGCGTCGTTCGGCGTCGACCGTCGCGGCTCGCTTGAACGCGCTTGCCAGGACACCGAGGCTCTCGCGGTTGGGCAGCAATTCGGCCGCAGTGCGGGCGAGTTCGATCGCCAGGTCGATGTCGGCGCGAGTCGCGCTCAGCGCGACCTCATCCGTCGCCGGCTGAGCGCTGCGAGCTGACCGTTGGGCAGCGCGGGTGAGGCAATTGGCGGTCTGTTGAAGATCGGCCACCGACGTCGTATCGGAGGTCGCGCCGACGACCGGAGTGCCGGAGGAGTCGTCGATCACGAACTGGCGGAAGCGATCGGCGGCCGAGCGGTACTCGGCCAGATCTCGGGCGACGGTGGCGAGCCGACGTTGGATCGGACCGTTCGCCGCCAAGCTCGGCCGCGAGTCGATCCAGCTTGCGAGTTCGTTCCATGTCGCCAGCAACCGCTGTCGTCGGTCGTGCACACCGCCGCGCCCCGGCCGACCGAGGTCTGACGTGCGGACAGCGAGTGTGTCGAGGCGGGCGACGAGATCGGAATCACTCACCGGCGCAGTGACGGACGCTCCGAGCGTTGCGCGGGCACCCCGCAGCACGAACCCGGGGTCGCCGTAGCACTGGTAGGCAGCCCACGTTTCGCGTCCGCCGATCTCGGCACTGTGGTTTCGGGCGCGAGTGACCGTGTCACCGAGCGGACGGCCGGCGATCAACTCGTTGTAGAACGTCTCGGCGAACGCGCACGCTGCACTGTCGTCGATTGGCCAGGCTGCTGCCACGAGGGCCCTCACACCGATTGCCATGAACTCGCGAGCCAGCCCTGCGGCGACACGATTCATCCCGATCCGCCCCAGGCTGCAGCAGTTGAGGAATACGACGTCGGGCACGAAACGGAGCTGTCGCACCGTGTCGACCGTGAGCATTCCTCCCGACGAGAGGATCGCACCGGTCGCGTCGGGGCGGCCTTCCTCGTATACGCCGTGGCTTGCGATGTGGAGCACCTGGTGGTCACCGAACAGCTCGTTCTGCAACCGCACGAGGTCGAGCTCGCGGCGTCGGTCGTCGAGCACCGTCACGTTGCCAGGCAATGCCTTCGACAACACACGAGCCACCGCCTCCGTCTCGGTGTAGACCGCCGGCAGTTCTTGTTCGCCGGGCACGTTTCCGGCTGCGATCACGAGCGCCCCGCCGTAGCCCGCGCGTTCCGGATTGAGCCGCCGATCCTCCGATTCAGTGAACTGGCGGATTGCCCCACCGAAGGCCCCGCCCGCCTGGCGTCGCTCGGACGGGCGGGGTGCCCCGAGCAACTCCCAGGGATAGCTGGCGGTGGTCGGGTCGACGACGAACTGGACGCCAGAGGTCGTTTGGAACTCACTGCGCAAATCGTGCGGGATGAGCTGGTCGTAGAGTGTCGCCGCCGTCCGGGTGTCTCCACTGTGAGCAGACAGGTGCTCGACGAGCGCGTCGACCATCGATCGGTCGAGGCGGTGCCGGATTCGATCGGCGCGTGCATCGCGGCCGAGCACGGCGACATCGAGCAGGAGCGTGCGGTCGACATCGTCGAGGACGGCTGCGTCGTGAGCGGACGGTACCCCGGCGTGCTCGACCGCAGTGATGAGAAAGCGCCGCCAACTCGGTGCTGTTTCGGTCAGCGTAGCCCCGAGTGGCAAACCGCCTGGGCGGGTCTCGACGGTGATCGTTCGGAGATATTCGTACGCCTCGCTGAGCTGCACGGCGGTCGCCAGAGATCTCAAGGCGACCGCTGCCAAATTGGCTCGCTCGGCGAATCGTTCGATGAGCTCGAGGGCCGTCACCCGTACGTGCCGGCCGGATTCCGGCATCGTCGCTTCGAAGCGTGCCAGTGCCAGGTTCGTCTGCAGGACGCCCTCGACGATCCCCGCGACGGAATCCTCGACACGCAGTCCGTTCTCCTCGCGCACGCCGATCAGAATGCTCGAAACGCCGACCTCGAGATGTGTTGCTTCGGCGATCGATGACGACTGTTCACGATAGAGCTGCATGCACCGGTCGACGAGGGCCTGGCGCACTCCGTATGTCAGCTCGTCGCGGCCGACATCCATCATCGGGCCGAGTCCGATGATGTAGGCGCCGGTGGGCTCGGTCTCGGACGCTGCTGTTCGCCCGGGTTCGATGAAGCGAGCTGTTGCGAGTTGACGCGGATAGAGATCGATTTCCGACCACGATGTGAGCAGGCCACCGAACTGGCGGTCGAGGAACCCCTCGAGTCCGCCGAGCTGTTCGCCGGCGAATCCGCCGATCATCAACGGGTATTCGGCGTTTGCGACGCTGCCGTGTACCAGCGAGATCTCGACGCGTGTCTCGTCGTCGAAAGCCGTTTCGGCACCGTCGGTCATCTTGCCTCCTTCGTGGAGATTCGAACCAAACGTGCTAGGTCGATCGGAACAGTTCGCCTAGCCCGTGGATCGCGGAAACATTAGTCGTCGTCAGTAGATGGTGTGCTCGAATAACGGCGACGCCCGATCACGCCAGGCCAATGATGGGTGTTGGTTAGGCTTCTCACCTGTGCGATTCGGACCGAGGGTCGGGGCGATCACCGTGGGCCTGTCGATAGTCGTCGGGGCGGGTGGGATCGCGATCGCCGAGAGTGACCCAGAATCCGGGTTGCCCGATCGGGCACCGTCCGGTTTCGGTCTGGTGGAGGTGCTGACCCGCACAGTCGACGAGCAACCGAGCGACGATTCCGTTGCCCAGCTGATGAACGAGATGTCAGCGTCGGCGTTGCGAGCATGGGCGACACCCGACGAGTCGATCGCCGCGGTCGTCGAAGTCACGGAGGTCGATGAAGGCATTGTCGCCGCACTGATGCTCTCGAGGCGACGATCGGAGAACGTCGGTGAGCAGGTGAATCTGACACCGCTCGAAGGCGTGCCCGACGTGTTCGCATGGATCGTCGCCGGATCCCGCACAAACGAGGTCGGAACGATGTTCCGACGCGGCCGCTTCTTCTATCGCGTGATCGCGGTGGCCGACGCACGCTTTCCGATCGATGTTGCCGTCAAAATCACGGTCGCCTTCACCAGCGGTATCGACGTTCGATTTCCCGGTGGTGACTCCTCGGACTACGAGCTGCCGACGACCGCAGAGACCGTTCCCGGGCTGGTGATGTGCAGCGTGCTCGTTTCCGCGGCGGCCGGCGGATCGCTCTCGGTGTCGCGGTGGCGGGCTCGGCGGCTGCGCCGGCGCTGGAATGTGCTGCCGGCCGTCGACGCGTCGATGGTGACCGTCGCCGATCTCGCCACTGTCGCCGATCTTGACGGCGACGCGCAGGCGTTGCGGCGTCGTGGACGGATCGTGATCGTCGGCCAACTCGTTGCCGTCAACGTGGGCATCGTCGCGCTTGCCGGCGACTTTGGTGCACAGGGCGTCGTCATTGCTGCGGCGGCGTTGGTTGCAGGGCTGGGGTTTACCCGCTGGTGGCAACGTCGCGAGCTTGCTTCCTTCGGCCCGCACGCGCAACATCGAGTGTTCGTGGCTCCCCGTTGGGGAGGCTTGGTCATGGGTGTCGCCGCTCTGGCGATCCTGGCGCTCGGTGTCGGGTTCGCGCTGAAGGGATTGCGGTACTTGGTGCTGCCTCCGACGCTCGCCCAGTTGGGCTGGTCGGAGCGCCTGAGTTTGTCGCCTCGCGGCGTCGGTACGGCCTTCGCTCTCGGCGGTTTCGTGGTCGCCGTGATCGGTGCGACGTGCTTTCGCACTGCCCGAGCGTTCAGTCGGGCCACGACGCACGCGCTGCTCGACACCGACCGCCGCCCGGCGGCGCTGTACTTGCGGTCGTTCGATGACGATCAGGTGCCACTTCCGTCAATTGTTTCTGCCCGCCGACCGCTGTTGGAGCTGTTCACGTTGCGCGGCACCGACCCGTTCGAGGAAGCAATCGCATGGGAGCTGAGCACATTGGGTCCGGTCGTCGCGGTAGGCCGTCCCGGTCGCCGGCTGGCGTCGCTCGGCGCCGCCCGCGAACATCTGTCGGACGACAGCTGGATGGAGCAGGTCTCGAAACGCATGGACGAGGCGGCGATCATCGCGGTCGCGACCGGTGAGACCGATGGGTTGGCCTGGGAACTCGGGCATCTGGTTACCGCCGGGCATCTCGGCAAGACGGTGTTCGTGTTCCCCCCAGTTGCTCCACTTTCCAACGAGGCCCGGTGGGCATCGACGGCCAAGGCGTTGGAAGTCGCCGGCGCGTTGGTCGGCCCGCTGCCGGCTCCGGCTGGGCTCGTGCACACTGCTGGCGTGGGTCCGAAAGGGGACGTCCGGGTCACAACGTCGACGCAGCGTGATGAGGCGTCGTACCGGACAGCTATCGATCGAGTCCTGCTCGATCGATTGTCATCTTGAAGACGTCGACATCGGACGGTGGGACCGCCATCATGGCGTTACCCTGCGGTTGTGTTGATCGTCCACGCCGGGAATCGGATTGACGGATTCGATCGTTCCGACGCGAGGTTCCCAGACTCTCAGGTCGCCGTTGTCTCGGCGCGTGTCGGTCGCTTGTTCGACGCACTCCAACCCAGCGGCGTCGTGTCGGCGCCCGCCGCTGGTGCCGATCTGATCGTTCTCGACGAAGCGCGCAAACGGCGAATCCCGCTGCACGTTGTGGTGCCGATCGATGCCGCCCACTTCGTCACCAACTCCGTCGCCGACCACGGCAACGAATGGGTCGAGCGGTACCGAGCGATTCTCGACCATGCGCGCAGCGACGCCCGTAGCACCGTGTGGCAAGGCGATTTGGTCGAAGACGACGGCTGGTATCTCGATGCCAACAGCGATCTCTTGCGTCGAGCCGCTGACATTGCTGGCGATCAACCCGTCGTCGCGCTCACCATCAGGCCGCCGGCTGGGGAAACGCCGCCGAGCGCGACCGACGACTTCGCCGACCGAGCGGGTCGAGCTGGTTTGCTCGTGTTGAGCCTCGACCCGCGCCCCACTTCGCCGGTGCAGTTCGACGTCATTCGTTGACGCAATCAAGTCGGACGATCGCCGTCAGGACGTTCCGGTGCCCGTCAGATCGACATGGATCGGCTCGGATGCTACGCCGTCGAACATATGGAGGTCGCCGAAGAAGTTCCGCCCGGCCTCAAATGGTCGATACTTGATCGTCAGTTCGCAACTGAACGTGCCGGCGTGCTGTCCGGTGCAGTCATCAGCCACGATGGCGAAGGCGTCTTTGCCGTCCTCGACGGTTCCGTCGATCGACACCGAAAGGTCGAGCGCGGATGACGATGTGCTCTCGAATTTCAGGGTCATCTCCGAGTTGTCGTCAACGGCGACATCGCCGAAGTCGAGACTTTCCGGTTGCACGGTCAGTTGGGGTGCAGTAGAGGTCGATCCGTTCGAGAAGAACACGACGGCTCCGACCGCAATACCGGCCACCACTACGGCAGCTGCGCCGATCGTGAGCCATCTGGCGCGGCGGCGAGACGCGGCAAGATCGTTGATCGCCGTAGCAGCCGCAACCTCCTGTCGAACGAGCGCCTCTCGAAGCACACTGGTCTCGGCGCTCGGTTCGATCGACGGTCGGCGAAGATACCGAGCGAGTACCTCGGTGCGCACTTGGTCCGGCGGCGGAACGGAGCGCTCGACGTCCCCGTCGGTGACCAGTTTGGCGAGGCGCTCCGCTGCCGCCAGGATGTACGTCGGTTGCCGCGGGCGATCAGCGAAGGGGGCGAGCACCTCCTCGTATGCGTAAAACGGCTGGTACAGAACCTCGACCGACGCCCAGTACTCGTCGCGTTGAACTTCACTCATCTCGCCGAGTAGTCCGGCAAACCTCCCATAGGCATAGTCGCGGGCGGCGTCCAACCGTTCTTTCTCGCCGAGTTCCACCCGAGACGGCACCGGCAGGACCCGCAGGTCGCGGCGCTGCGACGTCGCCGATTCAGCCACAGCGGCGGCACCTTCGATGCTCTGGCGGTTGAGGGTGAAGCAGACCACAAGGACATCGGGCAGCTGCACCGTACAAATGCCCGATGTGTCGCTGACCCCGGTCCGCGAGTCGATCAGTATGTAGTCATAGCGGCTCCGCGCCCGCCGACTCACCTCGTCGAGGAATGCACCGCCGCCAAGGCGTCCGTAGAAGCCCGGCCAATCGAACGACGTCACACGCGAGGCGTACGCCGGACCCTGTCGTCCCGCCGGCAAGAAGTCGAAGGTTCCCCCGGCGGCGAACGAGCGATAGTCGATCGAGAAGACGTAACCGGTGAGGTCGGCGAGATCGTCGTACCACGGCTTGTCGACGCGTTCCTGAATGTTCGCTGGGGTGATCGCCCTCGTGGCGTACTGCGTCACGAGGTCGATCAATCCTTGCGTGGAACGCAACTCGGGGTCGACCAGGAACGGATGCAGGTAGCGATGCAGGCCGGGCGCTTCGAGATCCCAATCAATCACCAGCACCCGGCGGCCGTTGCTCGCCAGCACCCACGCCAGGTTCGCCAATGTCATTGAGCGACCCGTACCGCCTTTGTACGAGTAGAACGTCACGATCCGACCCGGTTTGCGAGTTGTCACCTGCCGACCCCACTCGGGCCCACTATCGAGGGCATCGGGACGGACGCGTCAATATCGCGGAGCACCTCCGCGCGCTGCAGAATCCGGCGGCGTATGTCTCCGATTGCGGCGACCAAGGCGTGCTGTAGCTCATCCTCGGAATGGATCCTGTCGCGGATGTAGGCGGTGTTGAGGACGTAACAGCGCGAGAACGTCTGTCGTATCAATCCGCCGAGACGCGACACCATTTCGCCGGTCTCCTGGTCCGATTCGTTCCAGGGGATCAGTAGGCCGCAGTTCACGAAACTGTTCTGATCGAACGCCCGCATATGCGGTTCGTAGGAGTCGAGTTGGATCGACCACGGGTCGACGATGATGATCACGATCGCATGTGCTGCTTCGGCCGATCGGAGACGATCAACCAGCGTTGCGTCAACCGGAAGCGTTTCGTAGAACAGGTTCTCGAGGCTGGCTGCGTTCTGAGCTACGACGCCGACAGCCCGTTGTGTGTCCGGAAACCACGGACGCCAGTCGCGTCCACCCGTCGGTCCGTACGCGCCAACGTTGTTTCTGACCTGGCGAGCCTGGCCGTCGGCGGCGGCGACGAAGACGAACACGGCGGTGCCGGGGCCGAATTCCGACGGCTCAGTCCCCGGCGCGACCCGCACCGTAAAGGCACTTTCGACCCGATCAAGGGGAGGGACTGCGGCATTGCCAGTCATCGACGCTGCCTGAGCTTGTTCGACGACCCGCTCGGCGAACCGTTCGAGGAACGTGGCGTAGGCATCACGGTTGGCGTCGAGCGAGATCAACCAGCGAACACCACCGCGTTCATATTCGTCGCCATAGCTTCCGGACGCATAGTGGATACGAGCCACCTCGGGCGGCAGGCTGGGAGGAAGTCGTTCGGCACCCTCCCACAGCACGGGCAGGATCAGCGGCGGCACCGTGTCGCGAGCACCGGTACCGGGCGCTGCGGCAACTCGATCGAGGAACACCTGAAGTTCGCGGCCGCAGTAGTCGCTCGCGAAATAGGCGGGGGAGTAGAGACACACCATCGTTCGGCTCGACTGCAACGCTGCGGACAGATGATCGGGCCATTGATCGCCTGGTTCGAGGTCGCCGAAGTCGGCAAAACCGATCTGTTCGTTTGCAACCCCAGACCCAAACGCGGCGAGCGCGCCCACGCGGCGGGCGAGGTCATTGAAGAACTTTGGAACGTACTCCTCACCGAGCGCGTCCCGCCGAGCGTGACTCAGGAAGAACCAGAAGTCCTCAGGCATCTCGCTCCTTCGTTCGAAAACGCCGGTGTCGTCGGATCGACTGTAGCAGTCACTCGATTGCTGTCAGGCGGCGATTTGTGACCAGGCGGCGATCGCGCTGTTGACGCTGGTCCAATATCCGTACGCCTCGTAGAACCACACAGCCCAGTGGGCCTGCATGTTCAACGCCTGCGGTGGGCCGACAGGCAGATTGCCGTTGATGCGTGGGTCAGAGGCGTTGCGAATGACGAGCCACTTCGGGCCGGGCGCGCCGAGTTGTTCGCCGACGAGTCCGAACACGGCGTCACCCATTTCAACCCCGCAGCCAAGCTGCTCGAGCCCGTTGGTCGAGGTGCCGAACTCGAAAAAGTCCGTGGTCAACATCGGCAAGCCTTTCGGAAAATTGGTGCCCTCGACCAAGATGTTCGGCTTGTTGACGTGGCCGGGCAGGTTTGGTCCGTGTAGATCGTAGAACTCGGTCGGCGGGCCGAAATCTGGCTCGATGAGATTGGCGGCGTACGCCGTCATCAACTCCCGGGCCGTCGACAGATGCTTGCGCTTGATCGAAGCCTTCGATACGTACAACGTGTTGCTGAACGACTCGTTTCGAAACTCCTGTGTGCAGCGAAATTGTACGGCGCGGGTGATCATCACGTCACCGAGTTCCGCGTTCGGAAGCGTCCCGCCAGCGGTCCCGACCGTGAGCACCAACTTGGGGCGGACTTCGTCGTACATCTGCTTGATCAATCGGGCGACCGGCAACGTCGCCGTCCCTGCACCCGTTTTCACGCCGTCTTGATTGAGGTGCAACTCCGACTTGACGCACAGCACCGTCTTCGAGCCGATCGTCGTCCGGTAGTACGAGCCGAGCCTTCGCACGCCTCGGGCAGGCGCGCCTCCTCGGATCTCAGGCAGGTAGCTCTCGAAATGTCTGGCGTATCGATACCAACTCGTTCGAGGATTGATTCCTGGCGTGAGGGTGTCGGCGAGTGCCAGCATCTCGGCCGCTGTCCAGGTGATCACGAGCACGTCAGCCCGCGGTAGAGGGTCTGACTCGTCAGGCTCGTCGGGCAGTTCCGCGGGCGAAGGAGCTAACCCTGATGGCCACGCCACGTTCAGCGCCGCACGCGCTTTGGAGTCGGCACGACGCCCGTGCTGACGAGGTCCGAAATCGTCGTCGGTCAGCCCGTAGTCGTAAATCCGACGGGCCAGATCGACACCAACTGGTTCCTGAATCGTCATCGCAACCACCCCCTCGGTGCGTTGTCGGAATCTGGCCGACATCCGTACCCGCACTCAGAATAGTCCGCCGTGTATCTCGGGTCGACCGGGCGCGTCTATCGCTTGACACCGGGTTGCATGATGTGGCTGGGGGTTCCCAAAGGAGGATCGATGAAGCAAGCGTTATGTGTTGGAATCAACGACTATCCCGTACGAGGTGCCGATCTCAAGGGCTGCGTCAACGACGCCAAAGCGTGGGCATCGATACTCGTCGAACGTTACGGTTTCGAGGCAGACAACGTTGCGGTGCTGCTTGACAAGCAAGCCACCAAACAGCGGATCCTGTCCGAGCTCGATCGACTGATCGCTACCGCCAAGGATGGTGATGTGCTGGTGTTCACGAACAGCTCGCACGGAACGTATGTGGCCGAAGCCAGCGGCGACGAATCACGATACGACGAGGCGATATGTCCGTACGACATGAAGCAGAACCTGATCGTTGACGACGAACTCCGCGAACGGTTCGCCAAGTTGCCGGCGGGCGTCCGACTGACGGTGATCAGTGATTCATGCTTTTCTGGTTCGGTGACGCGTGGCGACCCGCTCCCGACGCCCGACGACCGGCGCATTCGCTTCGTGAATCCGAAGGTGCTCGGGCGTCGCGAGATCGCCAACGTACGTCGCAAAGCGATACCTCGCAGCGTCGAGAAGTATCCCGAGCGAAAGATGCGTGAGGTGTTGGTCTCGGGTTGTCGCGACAATCAGTACTCGTACGACGCACGTTTCGGCAATGTGTACCACGGCGCGATGACGTACTTCGCGCTCGAGATCATGAGCGAGGCGAACTACAAACTCTCATATGCGGAACTTTGGGATCAGCTCGTTGTTCGGCTCGAATCCGAGGGATACGACCAAGAGCCGCAAGTCGAGGGCTCGAAGACCAACAAGAACCGTCAACTCTTCTCGTGACCGCTCGACAATCATGATGCTGCGGGGCCGTTCTCGTGGTCCGGGAGGTTCTCGAGAGCGGGATTTTCCCCGTGTCGTTCAGATCCAGATCAGCCGTTACTCGCGGACACTGCCTCGCAGAGGCGAGCCACTCGAGTTCCTCGTTGCACTCCACATGGAAGGCACCGCCAGCACCTGGCATCGAAACGCGACGCTCTCCCGCGACGACGAGCAGCGCGTCCTCGAACTCATCGACGGTCTCCGGCTGTGGAGTGCTGGGCTCGGCTTGACCAGACGCTCTGCACAGTCTGCAGCCAAGGGAATTGGTCGCACGCTGCGCGACGTCTTCCTCGGAAAACGAGGTCGCGAAGTGCTGGCCGCGCTGCAACCGACGGCACTGCTCTTGATGGTTGACGAAACCGTGATCCACCTGCCGTGGGAAATGATGCTGGAT
>JANMTV010000118.1:0-11656 GCA_031390905.1 Ilumatobacteraceae bacterium
GTTGGGTGTTCGTCGGCGTCCTCGGCCCGGTGATGTTCCCCCGAGTGACCAAGCTCCTGGGGCTCGAGCCCGAAGAGTTCAGCTTCGATGCCTGCTCCCGCGACGCCGCCGCTGTGAACTCCGCGAAGGGCCTGGAGTTCGACCGAATACTTCGCAAGTACTGCGCGGTACGCGCAGCGCCCGAGGTGGAGACCGTGCTCAACAACGCCCAGATCGGTTGCTCAGCTCGTCGCCGAAGACTGGCGACCAGGTGGCGAACAGCAGCGTGCAGCCGCCGCGAACTACCAGGTGATGGAACCTGGACTTGCGACCCCGCCAAGGTCGCCGGCGAGATCGTCTACGTGGCCTGCAACGTGCGGGTCGGCACCTCAATTGCGACGGGGCGCGGCGCCGAAAACTGGGGAAATACCCGGGGCGCCTGGCCAGGTCCCCAACGTATAGTCGACCTGCCCGACAACGACACTGGAGGTCATGATGCACAGCCGGATCACTCCCAAACCTTCGTTGCGACGTCTCGCTGCAACGGTCGCGCTGGCCTCGGTCGGCCTGGTCGCTTGTGGCGGCGGCGACGACAACTCCGGGGCACCGGCCGACGAGCAAGCCGACGAGCAAACCGACGAGCAAACCGACGTGCAAACCGACGTGCAAACCGACGAGCAAGCCGAGGGCGGAGGCGACGCCGACCTCCCAGACGAGTTCCCGAGGGACATGGTGCCCCTCCCGGACGATGCCGAGATCGTCACGACCAGCACGGTCGACAGCGGCGACGGAGTCGCCTACACGCTCCTCTACACCACGAGCAAGAGCGTCGACGACGTCGCCGACTACTACGGCGACGAGTTGGACTCATCGTGGCACGAGGTCATGAAGACGACGTCTGACGGCGGACTGTTCCTGGCGTTCGCCACCGAGTCGGACGGCACTGGCGACGGCGTCCAGATCAGCGCCGGTCCCGCCAACGACGGCACCGACCAGACCACCGTCTCGGTGATCGTGATTCTCAACAGGTAGGCGGCACCCCGACGACGCAGACTTGGACGTCTACAGCAGTCCGCTGCGTCGCGGCCGGTGCTCCTGCGTGACGCAACGGCGCCAACTTCGAGCGCTCACATCGCCGCACATCTGCGCCGATGTTGAGTTCGGTGGCGAGTCGGCGAGGAGGGGTTGCGGCTCAGACCGGTCTGGTGGTTGCCAGTTCGGCGAGCAGGAAGTCATGCAGGAACCAGCCGCCCGCACCGTTGCGCTTGCGCACGACGATCACGGCATCGTCCTCGACGGTGGCGCCGACGCCTCTCCGATTGGCGATCGACTCTCGGTCAGTTTCGCCATCTGGCCGGCGACGCCGAACTGTCGGTCGATGTTTCGCTGCGCAATCCCACGACGATCGTGTCACCGACCCATGCAGCGAGGCCGATGACGCTGAAGCGGTCCATCCCCACGATCCCTAGCGCGGCGACTCTCCGCCGCTCCGTCCGTTCCGCACGCCAACATCGAACCACGTCCACGGCCCGGATGTCGACACGTGCCAGTCTCGGTCTGACCAACAACGGTGACGCGGCTGTAGCTCTGTGCACGCCGAAGCAGCGGTTCGACCGGTCGGCGGTGCGCCGGTTGCGGTCAGCCGAAGTCTGGGCCGAGTGAGGGTTCCCGGGCAGCGTCGGTGGGGGACTCGTCGACGAGGTCGGCGCTGAACAAGTCGATGGAGTCGAATCCGGCGGCGAACAGCGGCTCCCCCGTAAACGACGCGACCGGCTCGCTCAACGCGAGTTCAGCGTCGATCGCGAACGCGTCGACGCTCGGCGGGGTCGCGACCTGATCGGTCGGGCTCGACGGCAGCGCGGTGACGGCACCCGTCACCGGCTCGGCGACGGCCAGCACGACTTCGGATCCGGCGGACGCGGTCGACTCGTCGAAGGCTGCGGCCCGCTGCAAGGAGACCTGCGGAGCGAGCACGTCGTCGGCCAGCAGGCTGGTGCCGGAGTCGAGCCCGAGAGGCGACAGGCTCTCCGCCGCGGCGTCGCCGCCGGTCGTCAGCGTCGCGTCCTGCGTGTCGAGGCGGGGAGTCAACCGCTGGATCTCGAGGTCTTCGAGATCCTCGTCCTCGCCGCCGGCGATCGTGCCCTCGCCGGGCGGCGGCCGGAGGTCGTCGGACGTGATCGACGTGATCGGCTCGGCCCCGCCGAGGATCGGGTCGTTCGGCCCGACGACATCAGGACCCGAGGCGCCGAGGCGCGTGCCGACGCTGCCGATGTCGCCGAAGATCGCGTCGCCGACCTCGTCGGAGCTGTCGATGACCAACGGGTTGACGGGGACGTTCAATCCGCCGACCGGCCCAGCCCCGGCAAGGTCGTCGCTCGTGATCGGCTCGGCGTCGTCGCCAACGCCCGGCTGCGTGGTGGTCGGGTCGACGCCAGTGGAGATGATCTGGGCCATCACGTCGGACGGCGCGACCAGCACCGGGTCGGCATCCGGATTCTCGTATCCCGCCCCACCAAGGTCGAGCCACTTCGGGACGTTTTCGACCCACTCCACCACGTCCTTCACGACCTGCTCCACCTTCTCGGGGATCTCCTTGATCTGGTCGAGGATCCCCTTCGGGTCGGTGTTGTCCTCGTCGCCGGGGAACCGCTTCAACGGTTTGTCGCCCTCGGCGGCGAACAGCGACGTGCCGGGGAGTGGGCCGAGCGATCCTGCTCCAGTGTCGTCGGCTGGCGGCGGCGTGTCACCGCCGCCGGTGCCGTCGAGGTCCAACACATCGGCCAGACTCGGCGGGACGACGCCGCCGACAGCGGCATCGACGCCGTAGTGGTCGGGCACGGTGTCGATCGAGATCGATCCGACGGTGAGCCCGTCGAGCACTCCGCCGATCGCGGTGCCGTCGGGCAGGGCGGTGGCGACATCTATGTCCGGCTCGACCGGCGAGACCCCAGACGGGCCGAGCGGATCGCCGAAACTCGGCACCACGGCGTCGGCCCCCGGGGCCCCGACGAGCGCCGGATCGAGCGTCAGCGTCCCGAGATCGGCCTTCGCTCCGGGTGTGCGGGCGGCGACGTCAACCGTGACCGGCTCGCTCGACTCGGCTACCTCTTGGATCGTCCCGGACCCGGCCTCAGCGACCGGCATCCACGGCGACGGGCTGTCGTCGACGCTCGACCGGCGTGCCGCTGCGTCAAGCAAGTCGTCGTCGGCGGCGTCGACGCTCGCCGGTGCCGGCTCGGCAGGCCGCTGCCGTCCGCGGCCTCTGCCGAACGATTCGCCACGTGTTTCGCCTTTTGATCTCATCTCGTCCTCCTGATGCTGTGATGCGGGCTCGATACCGATGTCCGGGAACGACGGCGGCGCGATCGGCAGATCGAACGCCGCGCGCCACGATGTGCCGGCAAGCCACTCGTCGTCGCCATGTCCGTCGGACACGTCGATGGAAGTGGCGTTGTCGCCGAACGGGTCGTCGACCGGCGGGTTCGACCTGTCTGCCACGCTTGTCTCCTCTGTCGGCGACGATACGGCAACTCGTTGCCGCGGCGCCCCGGGAGAATCCCCAGTTTTCTGGCCCGGATCGGGATTCAGCTGTGGATGCCGCCGTGCACCAGGGCCGCGAGCTGACCGCGAGATCGAAGGTCGAGCTTGCGGTAGATGTTCTGCAGGTGGTAGTCGATCGTCTTCACCGACACGAAGAGGCGTTCAGCCGCATCCCGATTCGACAGTCCCTGGCCGACCACCAGGGCAACCCGCCGCTCGCTCGGCGTGAGCGTCGCGAGCACGCTGCGACGCGGCTCGGCACCGACCCGAACCGACTCCGCTCGCGCTGCCCAGTCGACCGCGCCGAGCTGGGCGAACGTGTCACGGGCGCGATCGGAGCGGCGTCCGGCCTCGACGAGATCACCCACCTGGGTCAACCGTTCGGCGAGGCACAGCTCGCTACGCGCCCGCTCGAACGGCGCCCCGAGGGCCCCGAAATGCTCGATCGCCAGCTCGAGCTGCGTTCGCCCGCCGGGGGGGTCGAGCATGAGTCCTCGGCAACGCGCCGACGCTGCAGTCACCCAAGTGCTCGGCGCGTTCGCTCCGAGTGCCTCCAGTTCGGCCAACGCGCCATGAGCACCCTGCACGTCACCGACGCGCCACAATGCCTCGAACCAGTCGGCGTGCCACCACAGCGCGCCCGGCTCACCCGCGCATCCACGGCGCGTCTCGTCGGCGACCGGAGCGAGCCAGTGCAGTGCGTCCCGGGCGTCGCCTCGCCCGAGGGCGAGTAAGCCCAGCGACGATCGTGCCCACGTCGCCAGGCTGTGCAGCCCGCGTGCCTCGGCTCGTGCGATGGCGAGTGTCGCATGGGCTCGGCAGTCGTCGGCCAACCCGAGCCCCGCTTCGATCCGACTGAGATACGCCGAGGCGATGGTGATCGGCTCGACATCGCCGGCGTCATGGCCCAGGTGAACGAGTTCGGTCATCGCCGCATACGCCTCCGCCCAGCGGCCCGACCGCCATTGCAGCTCGGCCAGCTGCGCGACCGCGAAGCTGATCGCGCCGTGCAATCCCAACCGGCGCCCGCGCCGGATCGTCGTGGTGAGCAGCTCCTCGGCCTGCGGCCAGCGCTCGCGCGAGATGTCGGCGACAGCGAGCGCCTGGGCGAGATCTTCGACGCCCGGAATGTCGGTGTCGGCGAGCGACCGCACCAGGTCGTGTAGCGGATCGATCAGTGCTTCCGCCTCGGCTCGGTCCCCGTGCATCGTCAGTGCCAGCCCGGCGGCGACCGCCGAGGAAACGCGCTCGACGGGTCCCAGCGGGGCGGCCAAGGCGAGCGCTCGGCGGCCTGCGGCGACCGCTCGGTCCATGCGTAGCGACATCACATGGACGTTGACGAGGTGGCACCAGAGCACGACTGCTCGACCGGGAAACTCGTTTGCGATGCGCTCGGCTTCGCCCTCGATCAGAGCGATCGCAGCATGTGCGCCGTCCACCCACAGTACGGCCTGGCCCCAGAGCGCGGCGTTCACCGCACGGAGCTCGTCGTCGTCGGTGAGGTCGGCCGCCGCGGCGAAGTAGGCGACGCTTGCATCGGCGACACCAGCGAACCACAACGCCGTGCCGGCCTCGTGCAGGTAGCGCGCCCTCTGTCCCACATCGCTCGTGAGCCGGGCAGCGCGCTCGAAGGCGCGAGCGGCCGAGAAGCACGCACCGCGTCCGCGAGCCATGGCAGCGACGTTGGCCAAGTGCGCCGCCACGGCCTCGTCGGGACCGTCGGCCGCGAGGCCGAGGTGCCAGGCGTATCGCTCGTAGTGCCGCTCCGGGTCGAGCGCCGCCGCCAGCGAGCGATGGATCGCGCGTAGCTCGGGCGCCGAAGGGGCCTGATAGACGGCAGCTCGAAGGAGGGGATGGTTCCACGTGAGTCGTCCGCCGTCGCGTCGCACCAGGTTCGCCAGCTCCGCTGGGGCCAGGTCGTCGAGAGATCCCGCCATCGACGCCAGCGACCGCCCGATCGCGCCGAGGTCGCCTTCGCCTTCCGCTGCGGCGACGAGCAGCGCCAGACGGGTCGCGGGTGCCATCGCGTCGATCCGTCGGCGCAGGATCGCGCCGAGTTGCAACCCGACCGGGAGCGGGTCCGGAAGCGGCTCGCGGCCAGCGCGTTGCGAGGCGGTCAGCGCAGCCGCCAGCTCCGCAAGCGCGAGCGGATTGCCTTGTGTCGCTCGCCAACACTGTTCGGCGACCGCATGCTGGACCGGGCCTGCGACGGCGATGATCTGCTCGGCTGCGGCGGCGTCGACGCCTGCCAGGTCGATCCGCGGCAGCCGTCCGGTTTCGACGACCTCCTCGCCGCCCATGCGCACGACGATCAGTAGCGCGACGGCGTCGTGATCGAGCCGATGAGCGCAGAACAGCAGGGCGTCGAGCGTGGCGCGGTCAACCCACTGTGCGTCGTCGACCACCACCAGCACCGGTGCCAGCTCGGCTTCGGCACCGAGCACACCGAGCAGCCCAGCATGCACCGCCAGCGTTGAAACCCCGTGGTCGGCGATCGCCAGCGCCCCCTCGAGCGAGGCTCGTTGCATGCCCGGCAGTCCGTCGAGACGGTGATGAACACCGGCGAGCAACGCGCTCAGACCGCCGTAGGCGAGGTCGCCGTGGTGTTCGACTCCGACGGTCCGCAGCGCGCGCATGCCCGTCGATTGCGCATGGAGGACGATGGCGTCGATCAACGCTGTCTTGCCGATCCCTGCCTCGCCTGCGAGCACGACCGCACCACCGGCGTGGGCTGCGGCGCGATCGACCACGCCGATCAGTCGAGCGAGTTCGTGATCCCTGCCGACCAGCACAGCACGATCGTACGCTCGCGACGCGATCGGTCGTAGCGTTGCGGTGATGAGAGGGTCGATGCCGACTGCGCTGGTCCGCCGCCCCGGGCCGCGTTTGGAGGAAGGGATCGTGACGGATGCCGCTCCGCCGCCGGTCGATTTCGAACCGACACATCGCCAGTGGGTGCGTATGTCGACGTGTTGCGGGCCAACGAGTGGGCGATCGTCGAAGTCGATCCGGCCAACGATTGCCCCGACGCGGTGTTCGTCGAGGTGCGTTCGTGGTGTTCGGTGATCTGGCCGTGGCGACGCGCGAGGCCACGCAGCACCCGACGCAGCCCGGCCGTCAGCCCTTGAGTGCGCTTCGATGATCAGCCGGTTCTGCTGCTGCGCGTGCCAGGTGAAGCGTGGGAGGCGGCTGAGCTGGTCGGCGCTGAAGAACGAATTGGAGGCGTCGATCGTGCCGGTGAAACACCCCTTGTCGGAGCGGGCTCGAGGGGACAAGGTCGATGCCGAGTTCCCGGCAAGTTGGCAGCACGTCGGTTGGGACCTCGCACCTGCGGCGAGTAAGCACTGTTTGAACCGCGGCGACCTTTCCCTGCCCGATCAGTTCCTTGACGGCGCCGGCAACGTCCCGGATGGGCTGGCGTCCATTTCAGCCGTGGCATGTCGACGGCATCCGCGTCAGCGTCACGACAGGGGCAGGCGCGCACCCACTCGCGGAACGTCGGGCGACGCACCGGGCGAGCATGCCGCCTCGACGAGCGGATACGGATTCGTCGCCTGCTCGCCGAGCCTTGTCTCGAAATGCAGGTGATCACCCCGCGCGTTACCGCTACTGCCGACATAGCCGATGACTTCTCCGGCAGTGACCGTGCGGCTGGAACCCTCCCAACCGTCGAGGTGTGCGTAGTAGTAACGCTCACCCGACAGCGCGACCAACCAGATCGAGTTGCCACCGAGGTTGCTGCGCTTGAACTCCGCCTCGCCGCCTCTGACTGCCAGCACCGGTGTGCCTCGCGTGGCAGCCATGTCGACGCCCTCGTGACGCCGGCCGCCCGACCTCGAGTCGCCCCAGCTGTCGACGTACTCGGCCGGCCCACCAACGGGACACGAATCCAACGTGGCAACTCGCGGCGAACCGGGGGTGGTCGCGGTGTCGGACAAATGGGCGCTGGCATGAGGTGCCGTACTCATCAGGCCGATCACGGCGCCGACGCAGACTGCGACAACTCGAAGGCTTCGTTTTCGTAGCGAATACATCCGGTAATGTTACGAACTGATGACGAACTGTTGTCGTTTCTGTGACGATTGTCACGATGCCGCGCCAAGTTGACCAGCTACGAGTGGTCCATCGTCTGCCGATCAAACCGGCCGTGGATCGCAACGACCAGCTCCTCGTCGCGCGCGTCGTAGGTGAGTCGAGCGCCGCCGGCGACCGAGTCGAGGGTCACGTCGATGTCGGCGTACCACTTCGTCAACGTGTCGAGCCCGGGCATGTCCATGATCACGGAGGCGGCCCACGCGGCCGGCTTCGCAGACGCCGCCCACTTCAGCCGATCGTTCAAGGCGATGTTCGGGCTCGCAGGGTCAAATGACGACGACCTTGGTGCCGATCTGGGCGAAGTCCCAGGTGAACTCGGCGTCGAGGTTCGCCTGTCGCTGGCAGCCTCCCGAGAGTCGTGTGCCCAACTCGGCTTCGGTCTGGTACGGCGAGTCGTCCTCGACGTGTAGGGGAAGCGCGTGGAACCCGATCGCTCCGATGTCGGTCTTCAACCACCGGACCATCATGGGCAGCCAGGCCTTGCCGTTCCACGCGGTCGACATCTCTGATCTGCTGTAGACCTCGTGCGTGCCTGGCGTTTCGTTGTCGTACTTGCTGCCGGATACCAGCCATGACCGAATGATCGAGTCGTCGTCGTCGACGGCCCACACGCGTTGGCTGGCCCGTCCGTAGACGAGACGTCGGCCACTCCCGGAGTTCGGGGGCAGCGGCGGTGCTCCGGCACCCGTCGAGGCCACCGAGGACAGCGGATATCCGAGTGAGTCGACAGCGCCTTCCGGAGGCTCCGGCGTGCGGATCACCGACATCGACTCGTCGCGCCAGATGTCGAGCGACAATGCCGTCTCCCGCCCGACCACGCCGTCGACGAACAGGGTCCGGTCGATCTGAACTCTTGTGACCGCCTGCTGGGTGGCGTCGTCGAACACGCCGCTGGCTTCGCCCTCGAGATAGCCGAGAGCGACCAGCGCACGCTGAAGACAACCGACGTCCGTCCCGGTGTCGCCGATTCGGGTCGACGTGGCTTCCAGTACGCAAGCGTCCGGGGAGGGTTCGTCACCGACGAGGTCTTGTTCGCCGATCACAGCGGTCGGGGCCGACGTCGGCGTCACCTGGGTAGTAGTGGACGCCGCGGTGAGGAGCGATGTACCTGTGGTCGCAACCGATGTGTCCTTGCTGGAAACGCCGGAGGGCGCGAACCAACCCGTCGCGTAGCCGGCGAGCGCAAGCGCGCCGACGGTCAACGCCGTGAGGCTCAAAAGTCGGCGGTCATGGCGGCCCACGGTTGAATACTACATGTTGTAGTACAGTATCGGATTCAGGTCGAGGACCCGACCGTTTCGTTCAAGCGCGATCGCAACGGACGCGAACATGCTACGAGGCATGAACGACGCCCCGAGCCCGCTGCGAACGATGACCTGCCTGCTCTTCGTGCATGCCACATTGGGAGTGGCGACGCGGGTATCGGAGTGCTTGGCGCGGCCGGTCGGGCTTGGGTCCCCGTGACGGTCGTCATCGTGGTGGCGATGACCTTCGTGGCCGAGCTCTTCTCGTTCGGCGTGTGGCCAGCCGACGCCCCGCGATTGCTCAGGTTGGCACTTGCCGTGGGACGCTGCCCGAGGCAGATCGGCCAGCGCGGTCAGGCGGTGAGGATCCGTCGCACTGCGCTGATCTTGTCGGCGCTCGGGATCGGGCGGATGCGCACGGGTATGCCGGGTGCGACGGCCTGGATCCACGTGCTGGCGTCGAGGGCGATGCCGACGTGGCCGATGCGGGTCGGGTCGACCGATGACACCATGAAGATCAGGTCACCGGCCTGGATCGGCTGATTCCGCCAGTCGACGTCGGTCCCGATCGACGATTGCATCCGGCTCTGGTGTGGCAAGGTGACGTCGATCTGGCGATATCCGGCCACCACGAGGCCGGAGCAGTCGAAGGTGTCGGGGCCGGCGGTGAAGAACTTGTAGGGCTTGCCGACCTGCTGGCGGAGGTAGTCGACCATCGTTTCGATCGGCGTGCTCGTCGCCGGTGCCGGGTTGGTCGGGGCGCTCGTCGGGGAGGTGGTGGGTGTCGTTGCAGCGGGGATGCGGATTACCTGCCCGGGAAGGATCGTGGAGGTGGTGGTAAACGAGTTGGCGGCCAGTAGCGCGTTGAGGGTCACGCCGTTTCGACGTGCGATCGCGAACAGTGAGTCGCCCGCCTTGACCGTGTAGGGAGTCATGCCGGCGGTGCTGGACGGCTGCGCGGTCGTGTTCGGCTGGCTCGTGGGCGTCGGCGAGCTGCCGCCTGCCGGAACGGTGAGGACCTGTCCTGGGTGGATGGTCGAGGAGATGGTGAGCTGGTTGACAGCCAGCAGGTCGGCGAGTTTGACGCCGACCTTCCGAGCGACCGAAGCGAGCCCGTCGCCGGATCGGACGATGTAGGTCGTCCCGGTCGAGGGGGCCGGAGCGGCGGTCGAGGGTGTGTGCGCCTGGGCGACGGTTGCTCCGATGGTGGCGACCGGTGCTGCGATGACCAGAGCAAGTGCGAGTTGGCGGAGCAGATTCACGTCGGATGCATCGGCACCCGCTGCGTAGACCTTGACGATTTCCAGACAAATGTTTCTACGCCATGTAGTAGTCAGTCCCGCGTCGCCGCGCCTGCCAGACACCGACCAAAGCTCCGGCGACCCGCCCGCCAGGGATGCCGAGGCCCGCCTCCCAGAGCCGGGGGATCGAGGCGAGATCGGCGCTGAACCTGGCCCAATCAGTGGCGACATGGTAGGCACGTGCCCCGATCACGACTTCTACAGTGCGTAGTAGTTCGAACTATGGTTGGTCAGTGCGTAGTCGACTGTCCTCCGCGGTGATGGGACTCGTGCTCGTCCTAGCGGTGGTTGCAGCGTTCGTGTGGGTGCTTGACTACCGGAGCAAAAAGGCACCCGAACGTGGGGCATCCGAGAGTGTCGCCCATGTGCATGCACTCGGTGTAAATCCTGGGGACGACATGCTCTACGCGGCGACTCACTACGGGTTGTTCAGGATCGCCGACGATGGCATAGCGACTCGGGTGAGTGACAGCTATCAGGACACGATGGGTTTCACCGTCGTCGGCCCCGACCAATTCCTTGGTAGTGGGCACCCCGACCTTCCCGGGCGACAGGCGGGGCAACCGGCGTTACTCGGACTCATCGGGTCGACCGATTCGGGAGAGTCGTGGGAGAGCCTGTCGTTGTCCGGGGTGGCCGACTTCCACGGCTTGGCGTTCGTCGACGACGTGGTGTACGGCTGGGACGCGACGACTGGCGCGTTTATGGTCTCACTCGATCGACGGTCGTGGGAGCGGCGCTCGACCATCGACACGTTCGGCTTCGCCGTCGAACCGGTGAATGGCTCCTCGATTCTGGCCGCCGGACCCCGTGGTGTCTCCCAGTCGACCGACGGTGGTCGCACCTGGTCGGAACCCACAGGACCACAGTTCGTTGCGCTGACAGTTGATCCGCGCGGGAGGTTTTGGGGAGCGGACGGCGACGGACAGGTCTGGACGACCGGGGACGGGTCGGCCTGGGACAGCATCGGCAGGGTCGACGGACAGACTCAGGCCTTGTTCGCCGACAATGACAGTGTTTGGATTGCGTTGCACGGCGACGACCGGACGACCACGATCACTCGATCCGATGATGACGGCAGATCGTGGACGACTGTGTATCGGGAGCCGCCGCCGCTGGCACCGTAAAGCAGCGTTGATCCAGGATCAACCGCCAAGCAATGTCTGCATCTCGGTGAGCTCGCCCTGCTGGTCGGCGATGATCTGATCCGCAAGCGAAAGTACATCGGCGCTCGAGCCGGCGGCCTTCACAGTTTGGGCCATAGCGATCGCACCTTCGTGGTGACGGACCATCATCTGCATCCACATCGTGTCGAAGTCGGCACCGTTCATCATGCCAAGCGAGTCCATTTCCTCGACCGACATCATGCCGTCCATCGCCGACATGTCGTGACCCTCGCTGCTGTTCATCTGCATCGGTTGTCCCCAGGCAGTGAGCCATGCGGTCATCGACTCGATCTCGGGGTCCTGAGCGCCTTTGATGCGTGTCGCCAGATCT
>JANMTV010000141.1:0-4711 GCA_031390905.1 Ilumatobacteraceae bacterium
GGCGAACCGGAATGCAGTCCGCCATCCTCGGTGAGCAGGTAGTCGCATCGAATCGCGTCGGCGTGGTTATCGGCCACCCATCTCGCCCCAACTGCACTGCCCGCTTCCTCATCGGCGACAGCAAAGTAGAGCAGATCACCCTTCGGCCGAAAGCCTCGTTGCACCAACGATCGGAACGCAACGGCCATGGACGAGGTGAGGTTGAGCATGTCGATCGCGCCCCGACCCCAGACATCGCCGTCGATCAGTTCGCCGCCGAACGGATCATTCCGCCAGCCGTTGGGATTGACTGGTACGACGTCGGTGTGACCCATCAGACAGAGCGAGGGGGCGGAGGGGTCGCTGCCGGGGATTCGGGCGACGAACGACGCCCGTCCGGGCGCCGGTTCCCACCGTTCGATATCGACGCCCGGACCTTCGACGATGGTTTGCAGTACGTCAGCATTGCGCGACTCATACCCCGAGTCAGGTGTGCCGTCGTTGACGCATTGATTGCGAATCAACGTCTGCAGCAACTCGACCGTCTCACCCGTCAAATCGCTCGCCATTCGATCAGTCTCCCACCCCTGTGCCGTTCCGTGCACCGTCCGACGAGTGTGCGTCGAGTGTGCGTCGGCAACTCGGTGACCAGATGCCGCCCGACAGTTCAGCCCCGCCGAGCAAGGTCACCGACGGCTCCACACAGGCGCGACCTGTGTCGTTCACCATCCAGACGCACCAGGTCAGTAGTTCGGCGATCAGTACCGCCAATCGAACCGCGCCCGCACTCCGTTCATGTCGCGCTCAACCCCTGTATGACGGCTTGAGCGCGACATGAACGGGTTATTGGCGGAGCAGGTCGGTGACCGGAACGACGGAACGAAGCGGGTTCACCGTTCCTTCGCCAGTCAGACGCAACGGGTCTGCGGTTTGGTGAACAGAACACGCTGCCAAACTCACGGGAACCGAAACAGGGGTCGGTGACTCGGTGCAGGTATCCATGTCTGCCGACCTCGCACGATCCGATCTCCACGACAGTCACTCAGCGGCCATGATCGTTCCCATCATTCCGCTGACCGGTGAAACCGTGGCATTCGAGGAGCTGTACGAGCGACAGTACGCGCCGATGGTTCGGCTCGCCTTCACGCTGGTCGACACGCAGCAGCGAGCAGAGGAAGTCGTGCAGGACGCCTTCGCTGCGATTTACGAGCGCTATCACCGGCTCGACAACCCTGAGGCGTACTTACGTACCGTCGTGCTGAATGGATGCCGACGCGTCTTGCGCCGCCGGATGCTCCATCGAGCGCAGCCGATCCCACCCGGCGAGGACGGTTCGCTCGGGTTCAACCACGTCGTCGACGCAATCCGGCAGCTCCCCCACAAACAGCGCTCGATGGTCGTGTTGCGTTACGACCTGCAACTCACCGACTCCGAAATCGCCGAGACGCTCGGCGTCCCACTCGGCACCGTCAAGTCCACCCTCTGGCGCGCCCTCAGCGCCCTCCGACAGGAGATCACCCGATGAACGAACAAAACGACTCAAACCTCGAACGCACAGTCCAGACGTCCCTCAACGAACACGGATCACGGCTCGGTTCACTCAGCGGAAGCCTCAGCGATGTGATCGCCCGAGTCGAGCGTCGCCGCAATCGCCGTCGGTCGGTGGCGGTTGTCGGCTCGCTAGCCGCGATCACCGTCGGCGTGCTCGGTATCGCCTCCGTCAGCGGCCGAAGCACGGATCAACTGCCCGGCCTTGCCGACGCGGCGTCCGACGACATGACGGCTGAACAAGCAACCGACGTCGCCGCTTCCGCCGATGCGTGGGCATGCCAGATTCCAGTTACGGTCGCTGACCCGCAGCCGGATACGCAGTACTTCGCATTGTGCGAACCACACGGATTCCAGGGCGAATATCCGGAGGCCGTTCCTCCGACCACAGTTCCCGAGTGCGTATCGTTTGTCGACACGAATCCGCCGATCGCAACAACGACATCCACCACAACGACCATTTACGAACCTACGAACCTCGACACGTCGTTGACGGATCCGATCCCTGTCACCACGCTTTGGCTCGACTCACCCGCCTGTGTTTACGACGACGCCATCCTCCTGGACCCCACGTTCCCGGGGACCACACTTCCACACGCTTTCTACGAGGTCGTCGCGGGTGACTCCTTGGCCGGCATTGCGGCGCGGTACGGCGTCAGTGTGGAGGCGCTTGTGGACCTCAATGGTTGGAGGGAGGGAGCTGGCCATGTGCTGCTGGTCCTTGATTCGGTGATGATCCCACTCCAGAACTACACCACGACACTGTTGCCGACACCCGAATGCAGCAACCTCGGGGCGACGACTACGTTGCCCAATTCCTCGATCGCATCAGCGAGCTGCTCCGTCCCCGCCGTGTCGACGACGACCGTGGTCGTCGTCGCTCCGTAGGGATTGCGCCTCGCATCGGCTGGTGGTAGTCATTTTAGATGGAACTTGCACGTGCACTTGAGTTCATTCGAACTCGTCAGAATGGGGTGCTGACCACGCAGAAACGTGATGGCCGGCCACAGTTGTCAAACATCACGTATCACCTTGGTGACGATGGAATCATCCGAATCTCGGTCGCCGACGGTCGCGCCAAGACGACCAACCTGCGGCGTGACAACCGAGCATCGCTGCATGTCGCGCAGGACGACTTCTGGGCGTATTGCGTGCTCGAGTGCGATGTCGAACTGACGCCCACCGCCGAAGCGTTCGATGATCCGACGGTCGACGCGCTCGTCGACTACTACCGATCGGCGGCAGGCGAACATCCCGACTGGAGCGAGTACCGCCAGGCGATGGTCACCGACAAACGGTTGCTCCTGCTGCTCGCTCCGACCAACGCGTACGGCATGCTTGGCTGATGAAGATCCACACCGAGGCCAACCAACTCGGCGGCGTGTGGGCCAACGCCGCCGCCGTACGTCACTCGCCCCACGAGTTCACGATCGACTTCCTTCGTTGCGAGTTCGACGACAGCGGCAAGGCCGTCAACGGCTTACTTGTTCAGCGCGTCAACATGTCTCCGCTGTTCGTCAGCCAGTTGATCTCTGCCCTGCAGGACAACTGGTCGAAGTACGCCTCCAAGGCGATGCCACACGACATCATGAGCGAGTTCATCATCGAACCGCCGACGCCACCGGACGCTCCTGCCGAGCCGGACAGCGGAACAGATTGATCAAGCCGATCCCGATGATCACGTGCGCCTCGGTGCCGGCGTCGAGTGAGTGGTACCAGCGCGTGCTCGGTCTTGCGAGCGCCCACGGCGGCGACGAATACGAGATGCTCACATCTGGTGACGACATCGTGCTGCAACTCCACGAGATCGATGTCCATGAGCACGTCCACCTGATCAATCCCGATGATCCCGGACGCGGCAACGGCGTCGCCCTGTGGTTCGAGTCGACAGCGTTCGCCACCGACGCGGCCCGGATTCACGCTTCGTGCGACGACGTCGAGATCCTCGAGAACGTCCACGTCAACTTGCTCGCCAACCACCTGGAAATCTGGCTGCAGGACCCTGATGGCTACAAGGTCGTCATCTCCAGTCCGTACGACGAGGTTGGTTAGTCCGGATCAAGACGCTTGGTCGCCGCAAGTACGGCGGTTCGTGGGCTACTCAGGACCGGGATGCCGAGATCGGCGCGGTCCGTTGCCGAAGCCATGGACGCTTGGGCGAGGACGATGACATCTACCGTCCCGGCGATTCTCGGAAGCGCATCCGCGATCGCGTCGATATAGCCGATCACGTCACCGGACTCGAACCGCTCCCAGGCGCCCTCGATCACGTGCAGGTCGATCGTCACCGCTCGACCGAACTCGCATGCCACTGACTCCAACAAGTCACACGTCGGTGCCAGAGTGCTGTCGAGCGCGGCGACGACAGCGATTCGACCACCGATCTCGACGGCTAGTTCCGCCATTGGCCGATCGACTCGCATCACCGGAGAACCGTGCTGGCGACCGATCACCTCTGACACACCGCCGATCGTCGAACAGGTGCACACGATCAAGTCGGCACCGGCCAGCATCAGCGTGTCAAGCGCAGATTCCACGCCGCTACGAACCGCGAGAGCTTCTGGCCCTACCAACCTTGCAAGGGCGAGTAACTCCTCGTCGACAACCGAGAGGACTCCGATCTGTGACCCGAGTTCGTGCATCAAACCAGCGAATGTCGCAAGGTGGACAGGTGAGGTGTGAAGGAATCCGATCGTCGCCATCAGAGAACTTCCGGTTGATAGTGAGCTGCAGCATCGTGAGCATTCAACGTAATCTCCGCAACGCTGACGGCGCGACGGCAGGCAACCAGTTGTCGTGCGAACACGTTCGGAAACATCGCAAACGCCAGCCAACCCGCTGCGTAGGCCACCAGTGCCAACAGCAGCCAGAATGACACGTACGTCTGCAAGCCCTCGCCCATGCACTGCCACCATCGTTGCGAGCGGCGATCGCGACCGCAACAGTCGGCAGGCCGGCGACGACCGGGGCGGCCACGATCGAACCAATCGAGACTCGATGTTTCACGACCTGATACTCGGAACGGGCAGCACGCAGGCGAGCTAGTAGTTCGATGCGCTCATCGGCAGCGGTGTTCACCACCTCAATCATCTCATGGTCAATCATCTCATGCGCTGACAGCGATCCCTCATAGCATCGAGGACGACATGGCGTACACGACCGTTCTGCTCGATCTCGATCACAC
>JANMTV010000146.1:0-21521 GCA_031390905.1 Ilumatobacteraceae bacterium
AGTTTCTGTTAGTTGGCCGACGTAGCCCAATGGCAGAGGCACGGCGTTTAGGTCGCCGTCAGTGAGAGTTCGAGTCTCTCCGTCGGCACCGCACACCACGAGGAATGACGAGTAGCCGGTTCCGAAGTCATCGATCGCGATCCGAATCCCTCGCGTACGCAACTGTTCGATCGTCAGCGCACTTCGAAACGCATCGAGAGTTCTGACAGGGTTTCTCCGATGAAGAGCAGCAACGAGAGCAGACCGAATGCGACCCAGTTGACGTTCGCCGTCCCGTAGCTTTGATCGACCCGCACGATCAACCAGCCGGCGACGATCGCCGAGCAGCACACGAACGAAACGAACGCTACGACCTTGGAGTGGGAACTTGTGGTCTCAGACGTCATCGCCCCGTTTGACAGAATGCATCAGCTGGGCCCGTGGTGAACGGGCCCGGCATGCAAATCGGTCAGTACCACTTAAATGGTGCAGCGACAGCCGCGACGAGCGCGACCACCGTGCCCGCTGTCACCGCTGCCTCCGCAATCGGGGCGGCAACGCGCCAACGGATGACCTTTTGAACTTTGCTCATTGTTTCCTCCGGTTCCTGCCCCGGTGGTCCCGAAACAGAGTGGTCGGGGGGAGCATCATGCGATGTCCTCCGACGGAGCGATCTGCTCCGTCGGGGTCTTCATCGACGCCATAATCCGGAACTTGAGCGTCGCTGCACGAAGGTTGACAGTTATTTGATAGGAATCCAGGCCAAAACGAGTTGTGAGATGGTCACATCGGTCCGCTCGAGCCCGATCGCCATCGACGTGGTGTTCTTCGCCTGCGTCATCCAGCGTGCGTCGATCTCTGTCACCTCGTCGGCCAGCTCGGCTTCGAGTTCGAGGAGTCCTTGCTCGAGACGCTCGACTTTGTTCTCGGCGGCATCGACGCGCTCTTTGGCTGCGCTCGTACGCCCTCGCCGGCTGGCCGCACTGCCGAGTTTGCCGAGCAGTCCGCCGCGCGAACGGCCCCCGAACAATCCGCCGAGGACCGATCCTGCAGTCGAGAGCAGCTCGGAGTTGCGCTTTCCGTGCGCTTCCTCCTCCAGCACGTCGACTCGGTCTGTGGCCTCGTCGAGTTGTCGGCGTACTGTTTCGACTTTGGTTTCGTACCTGTCGCGTAGCTTGGCGATCTCCGCGTCGGCCAGTTCGTCTGCAGTGCGAGCGGATCGCAACTCGAACTGCTCGACGGCCTCGCCAGGCCGGCCGTACAGCTTGAGATCGGTGTTGACCGGGATGTCGATGGTCAAACTGCGAGCCAGGTGATCTCGAAGATCACGTTCAATGTTGGCGAAGTATGTCTTGCTGGTCAGTGGAGCCTTGCCGAACATGTACGTCGAGTTGGCCGTCGGTTCGATGCGTAAGTCGCGATCGTCGTAGTCGACCGGAATCGATCGCGACACGTCGATCATCTCCGTTAACGGGCTCAAAACGCACTCGAACTCCTGATTCAGCGCAACGTCCGCCTTGGTGTCGTCGTACCGCAGGCTCACACGGGCCACGATCGCCGCTTCGAGGCGCGTGCCGACCGAGCTCCCGCCGACCGCCGCCAGCCACGGCGCGGCAACGTCGACCCAGCGAATCGGAATCCCGTCTGCCACATCGGGCATGACGGACGTTTCGTCGTCGGCGAGCGTTTCCGTCGGGGTTTCCGTCGGCCGGTTTGCGGTTGCGGTTGCGTAGGCAGTGGAAGTCGAATCGGTGAGCTGACTGATCTGATCGCGAGTCATCGGGCCGCGTAGATAACTCATCGCCCAGCGAGTCGTGAACACCTCAGTCGTGTCCTTGCCGGCACGTCGCAGCACGAACTCGCGCTTGGCCAACCCGGATATCGTGGCGTCGACCGCAGCAACATCGACACCGCCGCTGGCGGTCGCCAACCCATCGAGTAGGCGTTGCTTGTCGCGATCAGTCTGAAGACGGCCGATCATCCAGGTGCCCGCATTCGACAACGCCTTGTAGTCGATATCGACCGGGTTCTGGGTCGACAGCACGACGCCGACGCCGAACGCCCTGGCCTGCTTCATCAGCGTCATGATCGGCTTCTTGGTCGGCGGGTTGGCGGTCGGCGGGAGATAGCCGGCCACCTCGTCCATGTACAGCAAAGCCCGCAGGTCGGTCGTGCCGGACTGTCGGCGCATCCAGGTGACGAGCTTCGTGAGGATCAGCGAGGTGACGAACTGACGCTCCTCGTCGCTGAGGTGTGCCGTAGTGACGATCGCACAACGGCCCTTGCCTGCCGGTGTGTACAGCATCGACTGGATATCCAATGCCGGCCCAGCGCCCCACGCCGCGAACGACGGCGACGCCAGCAGACCGTTGAGCTTCATCGCCAATTGCATGCGGTCGGCGGGCGGGAAGAATTGGTCCAGTTCGAACACGCCGAGCTTACGGATCGGTGGGTTGCCGACGAGACCGACCAGTGTGGCGAGGTCGAGTGCGCGGCCCTCGGTCCACGAGTGGTTGATCAAGTTCGACAGCAGGATGTGTTCTCGGCTCGA
The DNA here is from genome assembly GCA_031390905.1 of Ilumatobacteraceae bacterium. Lineage (GTDB taxonomy): Bacteria > Actinomycetota > Acidimicrobiia > Acidimicrobiales > Ilumatobacteraceae > Ilumatobacter. The sequence goes on from JANMTV010000146.1 coordinate 2,531, forward strand.
CAGCGGGTCAGCATCAACTCCGACGAGGCCGAGCAGGCCGGACACGTACCCCTCGATCTCGTCGCCGACGATTTCGGCATCACCCATGTCGGCCGGGACCTGCAGCGATCCAACGATGTTGACCGGTAGACCGGACTGCGACCCGGGCGTGTAGATCGTGAAGTCGGTCTTGTCGCGCAGGGTGGCGACGTTCTGCGTCGTGAGCCCCCAACCGAGCAGGCCTTTCGTCCAGAGCTCGGACTGTTGTACGGCGAAGGCTTCAGGTGTCAGGCCGGCGGCCGTTGCTTGCGCCTCGTCGATCCACGGCCGGAAGTCGGACGGTGCGAGCGCAGGGAACGTCAGGCACAGGTTGGTGAGGTCGCCCTTCGGGTCGATCAGCAGCGCCGGCAGACCTGCCGACAGGACCTCTTCGATCAGCACGACCCCGAGTCCGGTCTTGCCAGACCCGGTCATACCGACGATCACCCCATGAGTCGTGAAGTTGTCGGTCCCGATCCGAACGTCGTTACCTGTGCGTTCGTGAGTGACCGGATCAACCGCCCCACCAAGAAACAGTTGTGCCATAGCCCGGCAGGGTAGTCGGACTCGTCGCAACGGATTGGGTGCGCCTCCAGTAGGTTTCTCGACCGTGCTGATGCGTCGCCTGACGGCCGGGATGGTCGGATTCGTCGGCTTGAGTTTGGAGATCGCGTATACACGGATCGTCTCGTTCAAGCTGTTCTATTACTACACCTACTTCGTGATTGGTCTGGCCCTGCTCGGGTTCGGCGCGGCTGCGACGGTGGTGGCGTTGTCTGTGCGGCTGCGTCGACGAGACGTACTCGACACGATTCGTCAGTCGGCCCCGGTGATCGGGTTGATCGGCGTGATCGCGTATTTCGTGATCGCCAAACTGCCGACCGATGTCAATCAGATCTGGGTCGGCAGTTGGAGCAGGGCTGCGCTCGAGTTGCTGCTCGTTCTCGTATTGGCGCTCTCGTTGACGGCCGTGTTCTTCGCACTCGGCGTGATCATCTCGCTGCTGATTGTCGTCGACGCCGCCGACGTCCGGAAGCTGTACTTCTGGGATCTCTCCGGGGCGGCACTCGGGTGCCTCGTTGCGGTGCCGTTGCAGCTCACGATCGGCCCGCCGGCGATGGTGCTCATGTCATTGGTGTTGTTCGCTGCGCTTGGGTTCGTGATCGCGATGTCGACCGGGAAGGGCCGTCAGATGGCAGTCGGCGGTGTCGCTCTCGTGTCGGTGGCGGCGTTCCTGGTTGGGACACAGGATGTTCGCGCCGACGAGACCAAGACACTGCGTACTGATGCCGTCACCAGTGGCGGAGACTGGGGCGCAGTGTTCCGAGTCGATGCGGTCGACATCGGCGGCTTGCAAGTTCTCCACCACGATGGGTTGTGGGGCTCATCGATCTGGAAGTACGACGGCACACCCGCCACAACTGATCGCTTCAAGATCGACGATCGTCAGATCCCGTGGGCGGCGCTCGGCCGCAGCCCTGAGCGATTGCTGATCATTGGCGCTGCCGGCGGGAACGAGATCATGGCTGCGCTGACCTATGGCGTCGGTCAGATCGATGCTGTGGAACTCAACCCTGTCACTGTCAATTTGCTGGAGAACACGTTCGCCGAATACTCCGGCAACATCGCCAACCTCTCGAACGTGAACTACGTGCAGGGTGACGGACGCACGTTTCTCGCTCGATCAGATGATGCATACGACCTGATCTGGTTCGTTGCTCCCGACTCGTACGCCGCCACGAATGCGGCGACAGCGGGAGCGTTCGTCCTGTCCGAGAGCTATCTGTACACGGCCGAGATGATCGAGACCGCCTTCAATCATCTCGACGACGACGGGATCATGGTTGCCCAGTTTGGCGACTTCGACTTCGAACAGCGGCCGACGCGTACCGCCCGCTATTTGGTCACCGCCCGGGATGCAATCGGTGACGACGTCGACCGATTCTCGGACAACCTGTCGCTGGTGGTCGAAGATGCCGAAACAGAATTTTCGCGCGTCAGCACCATCATGCTGTCACGTCAGCCACTCTCTGACGTCGCCGTCCAGCGGGTGATCGAGTCGATTGTCACCGTTCCGGGTGCCCGCGCCGTCCACCTTCCTGGTGGAGGTGGCACCCAGGAGGGGGTGACCGCTCAGATCATCAACTCTGACCAGGCAGCCGTCGACTCGATCGTCGCCGATTTCGATTTCGCTATCGATTCGATCACCGATGATCGCCCGTTCTTCTGGCACTTCACGCCGTACAGCGACGTGGTGACGAACTTCAGTCGCGGGATCGAGGACAGCGAGATCGCAATTGGCGAGCGACTGCTCCTACTGCTTCTGGTCGTTGCGGTCGTGGTGGCGGCGTTCCTGCTTTGGCTGCCGTTTGCCGTCAGCCGTCGTCGCGGTGCTGAGCGCCCCGCCGCTGTGCCGGACCGCTGGCGACTGGTGGTCTACTTCGCTGCGCTTGGGCTCGGTTTCATGTTGATCGAGGTGTCGATGATCCAACGGTTCGCCCTACTACTCGGTTATCCGACGCTGTCGCTTTCGGTGTCGCTGTTCACGTTGCTGATCGCCACGGCGATCGGGGCGCGGGGTTCATCTTGGATTCTCGGTGATCAGCGTCGTCGGCTCGCGCTATCTGTAGGTGCCCTGTGGGCAATCACCTTCGTGTACTTGCTGGTCTCTGACTCGGTGACCGACACGGTGTTGGCGTGGGCCGAACCCGCTCGCATCGCGGTTGCCGTGATCATGCTGATGCCGGTCGGATTGCTGCTCGGAATGTTCCTGCCGACTGGTATCGACCGAGCGCGTGAGATGGCTGGTGCCGCAAACTCGGATACGGGCCGCCTCATCGCCTGGTGCTGGGCAGTCAACGGATTCTTCTCGGTGATCGGCTCGACGGCGACCACGATGCTGTCGATGACGTTCGGTTTCGATCGGACGGTGATCATCGGCCTCGTTCTGTATGCCATCGCCGCGATCGTGATGACGACCGGCCGCGCTGTTGAGGCGATGGTTCTCGCCGATTAGGTTTCGCCTCGTGGCGTTCTCCGGATTCCCGCACGAGGCTCTCGACTTCTACACCCGCTTGGAGGCGGACAACTCGAAGGTGTTTTGGGAGGCCAACAAGGCGACCTACAAATCGGTCGTTCGGGCATCGGTCGAATCACTGTGCGACGAGTTGCCGGCGTACGGGCCTTTCCATCTGTTTCGTCCCTACAACGATGTTCGGTTCTCGAAGGGCAAGCCGCCGTACAAGACACAGCAGGGTGCCTACGGGGAAACCGAAGGCGGTGCAGGCTTCTATGTCCAGTTGTCAGCACAGGGCCTGATGGTCGGAGCCGGTTACTACGCGATGGCCAAGGATCAGCTTGAGCGGTTTCGTGCAGCGGTCGATGCCGAACACACAGGATCCGAGATTGCTGGAATCGTGGGAGGTATGTCGAAGCAGTACCGGTTCACGGCGATCGACGAACTCAAGACCGCCCCTCGCGGATTCCCGGTGGATCACCGACGAATCGAACTGATTCGTCGGAAAGGCTTGATCCTGATCAAGGAATTCGGCGCGCCGGCCTGGATCCACACCAAGCAGGCAGCGACGAAGATCCGGGGAGTGTGGGAGGCCGCCGGAGAGATGAACGCCTGGCTCGACACCCACGTCGGCGCCAGCGACCTGGAACCCGAAGGCTTCTTCCGCTGAGGAAAATCGTGGGATCTGCTGGCGCGATCGCGCGTTGACACGACAAAGTGGCGCCGCCAGAACCGAGTCGTCACTCTTGGCGACCAGCTGCCGTTCCCTTGGCTGGCCGTAGTTGGCCACAACCGGTCCCCAACAGCAACAAATGCGATTCGGAACCACCAGCGGTCCCCAACAGCAACAAATGCGATTCGGAACCACCAGCGGTCCCCAGCAGCAACAAATGCGATTCGAGTCCGTGCTCCCCGGCGGCCCGAGACCGGGATCCTGGTGTTTCGGGTCAAAGTCCTGACGACCCTGGATGTACGACGGGCGGCCGTTGGTGGGTCATGTCTGTGGGTTGCGTCGGCCGGCTAGGAACGGCGGAGTAGGTCTGGGGCACTACGTTTGACAAACTGTCAACGTGACTTCGGCTGACGTGCATCGCTCGACTCTCGAGAATCAATTTGGGTTGGCGGATCGGGTCGTCGATGCCGGCGCGCTGGCCAATAGTGTCGCTCGGTTTCGGGACCGTGGGATTACCTTGCCGACGTTCGCGCAACTCGCTGATCCATCCAGCTTTGACCATGACGTGCATGTTGGCGACGCAGATCCGCAGGGACCTGATGCTCGCAACCTGTGGCGGGTTCACTGGTACAACGACCTGCGCGGAAATCGGGTCGATGTGCCTGACCACGTGGTGCTCCCATCGAGCCTGACCGGTGTCGACAGCCCAATCATCGTCGTGTTCGGCGATCGGTTCCCGATGATCACCGCCCACAAAGTGCTGGCGGCGTACGCATGCCTGGCTCCTCGTGTCGTCACCGGGCAGTTCGACCCAACCCGACATCGGGCGATCTGGCCGTCGACCGGTAACTACGCCCGCGGTGGCATCGCGATCAGTCGGATCATGGCCAGCCGCGGCGTGGCGATCCTCCCCGAGGGGATGAGTCAGGAACGCTTCGACTGGCTCAATCGATGGTGCGAGAACCCGGAAGCCGATGTCATCAAGACGTACGGCACCGAGTCGAACGTCAAAGAGATCTACGACGCCTGTAACGAACTGGCGAAGGATCCCGGCAACTTCATCCTCAACCAGTTCTCCGAGTTCGGTAACCACCTCGGCCACTACACGGTCACGGGCCGAGCACTGGGTCACGTCTTCGAGACGGTTCGCGACGCCAGCGGACGCGACCTGCGATTGGCGGCCTTCGCCTCCTCCACCGGGTCGGCTGGAACGATCGCCGCAGGCGACCGCCTCAAAGAGGAATATGGGACGAGGATCGTTGCCGTCGAGGCGCTCGAATGCCCGACGTTGCTCGAGAACGGATTCGGCGAACACAACATCCAAGGCATCGGTGACAAACACATTCCGTTGATCCACAACGTGATGAACACCGACGTGGTGTGCGCGATCAGCGATGCCGCCACTGATCAACTCGACGTGATGTTCAATACACCCGAAGGCAAGGCATATCTGGCGCGAGCTAAAGGCGTACCGGTGGAAACGATCGAGGCGCTCGCCCACTTTGGGTTCTCGTCGACGTGCAATCTGTTGGCAGCAATCAAGACGGCCAAGCTGCTCGACCTGGGTGTCGACGATGCGATCATCACCGTTGCCACCGACGGCGGGGCGATGTATCCGAGCGAGCGGGCCAAAACGATCACGAACCGCTATCGAGGTGAGTACTCCCACACCGACGCCGCAGAAGCGTTCGGCCAACACCTCGGACACATCTCGACTGAGCACATGATCGACTGCACCGAAGCTGACCGTCGCCGGATTTTCAACCTCGGCTATTACACGTGGGTCGAACAACAGGGCACTCCGTTCGAGCTGTTCGAACGGCGTCGCTCGCAAGAGTTCTGGCGCGGATTGCGTCCGTACGTGGGGGTGTGGGACGACATGATCACCGAGTTCAACGAACGCGTCGCGACGGGCTGACGATGATCACGGGATTCCGATGCGCCGTGTGCGGAACGTCAGTCGACGTTGCCACACCCTTCGCCTGGCGATGTCCCCACGCAACGCCGACCGACCCGTACCACGTACTGCACATCATCGAAGCCCACTCGCACGATCAGCCAGTCGATCATCCAAACCCGTTCGTGCGCTACGGCCCAGGGTTGGTCTGGTGGGCGTTCGCCCGTTCGAACGGCATGACCGATGCGGCGTGCGAGGCGATGACGTTGGAAATTGCGAGTGACTTCGTCGTGACACCCTTCGAACGGTCGGAGGCGTTGTCCGAAGAGTTGGATGTCGACCTGTGGGTCAAGGACGAGACGGGAAACGTGGCAGGCTCCCACAAGGCGCGCCATCTGCTCTCGATCCTCTTGCACCTCCGTGCGGCTGAGATGCTCGGATATCTGATAGATCGCCCTTCGCTGGCGATCGCTTCGTGTGGCAACGCCGCCCTCGCGGCGGCAACCTTGGCGGCTCGGTGTGACTGGCCGCTCGATGTATTCGTCCCAACCTGGGTCGACGACGCGATCGATGCCCGACTGGTCGCCTTCGGCGCCCGGGTTCACCGATGTGAACGACGGTCTGCCGACCCGCCGGGTGACCCAGCAATGTTGCGCTGCCGCGAAGCGGTGCTGGCAGGCGCGATTCCGTTCACTGTCCAGGGTCCCGAGAACGCATACTGCCTCGACGGCGGTCGGACGATCGGATGGGAGATATCCGACCAGGCCGTTGCAGCCGGCATCGCAATCGATCGTGCCGTCATACAGGTTGGAGGAGGAGCGTTGGCGGCCTGCGTCGGAGCCGGGCTTGGTCGAGGCGTCAGACTCGACACCGTTCAAGCAGAAGGATGCGCTCCGCTTGCGGCGACGTGGGAGCGCCTGCCAGAACTCGACCGACCCGAGCGCTATTGGTCACACGTCATGCAACCGTGGCCCAATCCGCATTCGCTCGCCGACGGAATTCTTGACGATGAGACATACGACTGGATCGCTGACGTCGCCACGATGGTGGAAAGCGGTGGCCGACCGGTCGTTGCCTCCGAAGCGGAAATTGTGTTGGCACACGAACTGGCCACGGCTGCCGGATACAACGTCAGCCCGACCGGTTCGGCGGGCCTTGCCGGAGTGCTCGCCCTACGAGCAGAACTGCGTCACGGCGAACGGATCGCCGTCGTCATGTCAGGCGTCATGTCAGGCGTAGGGCGAACCTCGGGCGGTAGCCTTTCGGCATGACGCACCGCAGCGACTCGCCGATGGCCCTCGATGGTGGATTTGACCCGCGAGGCGACGTGTTCAACCGATTACTGAAGAACCGGGTGATCATGCTCGGAACCGATGTGAACGACGACATCGCCAACCAGATTTGCGCCCAACTGCTGTACCTCGAAGGCGAAGACGCCGACACCGATATCTGGCTGTACATCAATAGTCCCGGCGGTTCCGTGACCGCTGGTATGGCGATCTACGACACCATGCAGTTCGTGAGTTGCGACGTTGCAACCGTCTGCCTCGGGTTGGCCGCATCGATGGGCCAGTTCCTGCTGACCGCCGGCGCAGCCAAGAAGCGGTACACGCTGCCGAACTCGCGGATCATGATGCACCAGCCGCTTGCCGGACTGCGTGGACAGGCGTCCGACATCGCGATTCAGGCCGAGCAGCTGCGGTTCACAAAGCGACGGATGGCGGAACTGATCGCTCAACACTCGGGCCAGACGTTCGACCAGATTCGCGCCGACAGCGAGCGTGACCGCTGGTTCACGGCCGAGGAGGCCAAGACGTACGGTTTGGTCGACGATGTAATACTCAAGCGCGGCGAAATCCCCGCCTGACGCACTCGTCACCCCCGCTCGACCCTTCGCGATCGCGGCGGGTTCGACCCAGCAAATAGTTCAGGCAGAATGGTTCAGGCAGCCTGGTTCAGGCAGAAACAGTTCAGCCGGGAGCCGTCGTCACGGGCGCTGATCCATCTGGCGACGGCAGTGTCGTCGTTGCCGCCGGGATCGGTGCTTGCGGGGCGATCGTGGTGATTGGGCCGAGGTCCAGATTGCAGTTCTTCTTGAGCCATGTCGCCACCTCGTACGCAGATCGCTCGGTGGCGTAGGCTTGCAACGCAACGCGCTGTTCGGATGCTGGGTCGCCTGGCACGATCGTGATCGCTGTCTCGAGGTTGACGACCAGGTCGTTCCACTGCTCGGCGATCGCGATCGGGGCCAGCTGACCCATCAATCGGTAGAAATCAAGTGTCGCCGTCAGCTCGGCCTCGGTCGACAGCGGGGGAGCGAGAATCGTATTGCGCTGAGCGATCGCCTCGCCACAAAAACGCTCGGCGTCGCTCTGCACCAGATCGTCGTCGCCGCATGCCGTCAGCGTGACGCACAACGCGGCAACTAAGAGCACAGGGCGGACGAGCACCGCACGAGTGTGCCACGGCGGATTCCGTCACCGACGGCACCTCGAACTGCTTCGTCGGCCCCATCGCTGCTCCGTTACGTCCGAATCACCCCATCCCGCGCGAGTTGATCGACCTCATCGGTCGTGTAGACGGGCTCGATCAACACCTCGCGCGAATGTTGCCCGATCGTCGGTGCCTGGCGGCGGATCTCCGGGAGCTGGTCGTCGAACTGGGCGGGTGCGGCCGACAGTTTGACGTTTGGATGCAACGGGTGGGTCATTGCATACCCGTTGTCGACGACCGCCTGATCGTGCAACACCTCCGGCGGAGTATTCAAAAACGAGTAGATACATCCCGCGCCGCGCAGCCGAAGCTCGAGCTCGGAAGCCGACGGTACGAAACCGTGCTCGGAGAAGTCGACAACTTTTCACACCGGCGAGTGGCGACGTCATGGACCGGCCCTAGGTCGATCATCACCGGGCGGGGCGGGGCGGGGCGGGTCGAACTCGGACTGAGACACTGGATCCGCTCCGATGCCCTCTCTATGACACAGGCTGAGCAAATTGACACCGATTTCCTGGCCAGGTTCCGGCTGTCACACCGTGCCGCTATGGTGGTCCGTACCTGTCGAGGGGTCAGGTTGCACTCCCTCCGGTTCTGAGCGCAGCACCTGTTGCGCCCGATCCTGGAGGTGCTTGTGATTGCTTCTGTTCCGTCTGCCACGATTCTGGGTGCGCGTGGCTACACCGTCGATGTCGAAGTGCATGTCGGCAAGGGCTTGCCGAGCTTCCTGATGCTGGGTTTGCCAGACGAATCGTGTCGCGAGGCGCGGGATCGGGTCCGGGCAGCGGTCCTCACGAGCGGGTTCAGTTGGCCGGACAAGAAGATCACGGTCAACCTTGCACCTCCGCTACATCGCAAAACCGGCTCTGGGCTCGACGTGGCGATCGCGATCGGTGTGTTGATTGCCTGCGACCTACTACCCGCTGACACGATCAAAGGCTTGGCGTTCGCCGGCGAACTCGGTCTCGATGGCTCGATTCGGCACGTGCCGGGTGTGGCACCGATGGTCGGTGTGCGACCCGACTACGACTGGGTCGTACCCGCTGGTTCGGTGGCAGAAGCCCGTGTCGCCGCTCGAGGTCTTGTTCGGCCGGTCAACAAACTGATCGAGCTCGTCGATGCGCTCTCGGGTGTCGGGTCATGGCCCGCGATTGATGAACGCCGCGTCGCAACTGTGGAGCAGGAGATTCCGGATCTGGCCGACGTGAAGGGTCAGCCGCATGCCCGACGGGCGTTGGAGGTAGCCGCAGCGGGCGGGCATCACCTGCTGCTCGTCGGCCCGCCCGGTTCAGGCAAGTCGATGCTCGCTCGCCGGTTGCCAGGCTTGTTGCCTGAGCTTGAATACGACGTTGCCCTCCAAACCACGATGATTCACTCGGCGGCGGGAGTCGCTCTTCCGCCCGGTGGCCTCGTGAGGAAGGCTCCATTTCGTTCTCCGCATCACACCAGTTCGGTCGGGTCGCTGGTCGGTGGCGGGTCGCACGCGCTGCGGCCAGGCGAGGCCAGTCTTGCGCACGGCGGCGTGCTGTTCCTCGACGAGATGGGCCAGTTCCACGGCAGTGTGCTCGATGGGCTGCGGGAAATTCTGGAGAACGGGCAGATCATGGTCGGCCGGGTCGACCACGACCGTGTGCCGATGCCGGCCCAATTCCAGCTGGTCGGAGCGACCAATCCGTGCCCGTGCGGAGGCGGCGGTGCACCGGGCGCGTGCGAGTGTGACGAGCGATCGCGCACGAAGTACATCGGCCGACTGTCCGGTCCGCTGCTCGACCGGTTCGACCTGCGCATCGCCGTGAACCGGCCTGCCGTGATGGAACTGTTCGATGGGACGCCGGGTGAGTCGTCAGCCGATGTCGCCGTTCGCGTCGCCGCCGCTCGGCAGGTGGCGATTGAGCGGAGCGGTGGCCTCAACGCCGCCCTCGATGGACCCGACCTTGACCTGTACGCACCATTGACGCAGTCGGCCTCCGATCTATTGATGGCCGAAATGGAACGCGGACGGCTGACTGCCCGGGGGTATCACCGGATTCGGCGGGTGGCGCGCACCCTGGGCGATCTCGCCGAGGATCGTGACGAACACGTTGGTGAAGAACACGTGGCGATTGCACTCGGGATGCGCGCCAGGATTGGGTTGAGCGCCGTCAGGAATGCAGCGTGAGCGAGGGCGCCCTGGCGGCGTTGGCCGGGCTACCAGCGATGAATCCGCGCCGGCTACGGCACCTGCTCGATCATCACGAGCCGACCGACGCACTTGAACGCTTACAGAGCGGCCGCGCTCTCGATCCAATGTTCGTACGCAACGTTCGCGGCGAGGGCGTCGCCGAACTACGTAGTCAGGCGGCGTCCGCATCCGAACAACGGTCGTTCGAGGAATGCCAACGCCACGACATACGCGTGATCGGGCGAACTGACGCACGATTCCCTGCCGAACTCACGGTTGACCCCGACCCTCCCGCAGTGCTTTTCGTTCGCGGCCGGCTTGAGGCACTCGACGCCCGTCGTGTCGGAATCATCGGGACCAGAAACGCGACTGCCGCCGGGCGCGCCACAGCCACCGATTTGGCAACCGAACTTGCGCGAGAGGGGATCGCTGTGATCTCTGGTTTGGCGCGTGGAATCGACGCCGCAGCGCATCGAGGTGTCCGGTCGACGAATACGTCTGGGAGCGCGGTCGCTGTAGTCGGGAATGGCCTCGACCGTCCTTATCCAAAACAGAACTCGGAACTGTGGGAGTGGGTCGCTCAAACCGGCCTGCTGATCTCGGAATGGCCGCCTGGGGTTGAGCCGGAGGGATGGCGATTTCCGCTCCGGAACCGAATCCTGGCGGCACTCTGCGAGGTGCTCGTCGTGGTCGAGAGTCGGGAGCGGGGAGGAAGCCTTGTCACCGTCCGAGAAGCGATCAACCGCAGTGTCGAAGTGATGGCCGTACCTGGCTCGCCGCGTAGCAGAGCGTCGGCAGGAACGAACCAGCTCCTAGTCGACGGTGCCGCGCCGGTCACGTCGGTTGCAGACGTGTTGACAGTGCTTGGACTCGATCATCGGCGCCAGGGTGAGTTGCCGTTCGACCCTCGCCCCACCCTCGATGGAGTGCAAGCGCTCGTGTTGGCGGCATGCGCCGGTACACCGTGCACGCTGGACATGTTGGTTGTTGAACTTGGGTGTTCGATCGCCGATGCGGCGATGGCCGTGGCTCGGCTCGAGCATCACGGTTGGCTGGTCGAGGCCGGCGGCTGGTTCGAACCGTCAGGATCACGATTGGTGCGACCGTGAGCGAATATTGTGGTGAGTATGGCGGAGGTCGACGAGTGGCGTCTGGGCGAGTTCGTGTGCTCGCATTCATCGCTGTCCGATCGAACATTGAGCGCCTACGAAGCCGATGTCAGGCTGTTCGCCGAATGGGTGTCGCGTTCCAGCATCAACTCGCCATCCGGGGTCACTCGCACATTGGTTCGGCGTTATGTCGCGGCGCTTTCGACGCGCGAGTTCGCCCGTCGCAGCATTGCCCGCAAGGCAGCCGCCCTGCGTCGTTACTTCGGTTGGGCGATCACCGAGGGCTACGCCTCAGTCGATCCGACAATTGGACTGCACGTGAGCGCCGGCAGCGGTCGCCTGCCGAGGGTGTTGGATCGAGGCCAGCTGGCGCAGCTGCTCGATGGGCCGTCGCCCGATGGCGAACCCGCTTGGCGCCGCCGCCGCGACGACGCCGTGCTCGAAGTGCTGTACGGCAGTGGGGTCCGTGTCTCCGAACTCTGCACACTCGAACTCGACCAGGTGCGCTTGTCGGAACACGTGTTGATCGTGTGGGGCAAAGGGTCCAAGGAACGTCGAGTACCGCTCGGCGATCCTGCGGCGGCCGCGATGCAGCGTTGGTTGGCGATCCGTCACGACGTGGTCCCGAACGAGGCTGGGCAGGTCGTGTTCGGCAACGAACGTGGCAAACCCATGACACCACGCGACGTGCGACGAATCCTCGACCGTCGTTCTCCGACGCCGACCCACCCACACGCCCTCCGCCACACATTTGCGACGCACCTCCTCGATGGAGGCGCCGACCTCCGTTCGGTGCAGGAGATGTTGGGTCATTCCGATGTGGCGACCACCCAGCGTTACACTCACGTCAGCCGAGAGCGACTGAGATCCGCGTATCGGGAGAGCCACCCACGCGCATGAGCATTGTTCCCGACGATCCCGACTTGGCAATGCATTGGACGCGTTGGCTGAATCGTAAGAACATGGCCTCCCGCGATCACCTGATCGTTCACTACTCGCCGCTTGTCAAGTTCGTCGCAGGTCGTGTCGGTGCAGGCCTCCCCAACAGCGTCGACCCTGGCGATTTGGTCAGCTCCGGTGTGTTCGGTTTGATCGACGCAATCGATCGGTTCGACCCGGAACGGGCCGTCAAGTTCGAAACGTTTGCTGCGCCCCGGATACGTGGTGCGATCTACGACGGCTTGCGTCAACTCGACTGGGTCCCTCGTTCGGTGCGTAGCCGCGCACGTGAAGTCGAGCGAGCGTTTTCGCAGCTCGAACACGAACTCGGTCGTTCGCCGAATGATGATGAGCTCGCTGCTCACCTCCACGTCGGGACAGACGAGCTGACTCGCTGGCTTGCCTCGATCGCTGCGACCACTATTGGTCCGCTCGATCGCGCTGTCGCCGCCGGATACGAGCCTGAGGCGGTCGATTCTGCCGGTCTGGAATCCCCGGTTGCGTCGCTCGAAGATCGAGAGTTGCGTGACATCATGAAGTCCGAGATCCGCAAACTTCCTGAGCGCGAGAAACTGGTCCTGTCGTTGTATTACGACGAAGGGCTCACGCTCGCCGAAATCGGCGAGGTACTCGGTGTCACCGAGAGTCGGGTCTCGCAGATTCACACCAAGTCGGTGTTGCATCTTCGGTCACGCATGACTGCTGCCGGCATCGGCTGACGCATCGGCTCTGATTGCGGCACGTCCGCCTCACACGTTGCAGCGCGGCTGCACCCGTTCGAGAGGAAGAGTCGTGAATCAACGGTGTCTGATTCGTTGTTGGATCGTGCTGATGGCGATGTGTGTTCTTGTAGCACAGTCGGATCCGGTTGATGCCAGCCCATGCTGGTTACCCCCGACTTCAGCACAAATCATCGATCCGTTTCGTCAACCGGCGTGTCGATGGTGCCCGGGAAATCGTGGTATCGAGTACGGAACACGTGACGGCGATCCGGTGCGGGCGGTAGCCACCGGCACTGTCAGCTTCAGCGGCACGATTGCGGGTACTACGTATGTGGTCACCCAACTCCCAGGCGACCTGCGGCTGACTTACGGGTCGATCGTCGGGGTAACCCTCCGGCGCGGTGATGTCGTGATCCGGGGCACGGTGATTGGCACGGCCGTCGGGCACCTCCATTTCGGCCTCCGCGCCGGCGACGTTTACGTCGATCCGGCACCCTTTCTGGGGGCCTTGACGTACGCCACGCGTTTGATTCCAGCCACCGGCGACGAGCCAGCACCCGCCCCTCGGCCCGAGTTGCGCTGCGTCGGAAACCGGTCGATCGGCGGTTAGAATCGTCAACCGGTCCATCATCTGATGACCGGAACACATCATTCGATCACCCGTCCCAAACGCGGTCGCTTCGGCGCCGGTGGCGGGTCAGCAACCGCCAAGGAGCACAACATGGCCGTTATCAGTATGCGCCAAATGCTGGAAGCCGGTGTCCACTTCGGACACCAGACTCGTCGTTGGAACCCGAAGATGAAGCGTTTCATCTTCGGTGAGCGCAATGGCATCTACATCATCGATCTCGATCAGACGCTGGTGCGCGTCGAGACCGCCTACACGTTCGTGCGCGACATGATCGCCAACGGTGGCAGCGTGTTGTTCGTCGGTACCAAGAAGCAAGCTCAGGATCCGGTCCAGAGCTACGCCCAGAAAGTCGGCATGCCGTATGTCAACGAGCGTTGGCTCGGCGGCATGCTCACCAACTTCGAGACGATGTCGAAGCGAGTTGGCAAAATGCTCGAGTACGAGCGCATGAAGACGTCGGGCGAGTTCGACGTGATGATCAAGAAGGAAGCGTTGCTGCTCGATCGCGAGTTGACCAAGTTGCAGCGCAACCTTGGTGGCCTGCGGGATATGAAGAAGCTTCCGACGGCGATCTTCGTGATTGACACGAAGAAGGAACACATTGCCGTTACCGAAGCCAACAAGCTAGGGATCCCGGTGATCGCGATTGTCGACACGAATGTCGACCCCGACGTAATTCAGTTTCCGATCCCAGGTAATGACGATGCGATCCGCGCCAATGCCTTGCTCTCACGAGTGATTGCCGAAGCCGTCGAGGAGGGCCGCTACATCGCATCGCGGCGCTCGTCGGTGGCCGCTGCGGCTGCTTCCGCCGCCGCCGTAGAAGCGCCGAAGGCGGAGCGTTCGACCGAGGAAGAAGCGGCGTTCGCTCAGGCCCAGGCCGAAGCCCGTAACGCAGCTGCCAAAGCCCAGTCCGAGCGCGAAGCACGCCTGAGTGCCAGCAAGGCCAAGCCAACCAAGACAAAACCTGAAGCAACCGAAGCACCCCCCGCCGAGGAAGCCAACGAGGGAAGCCCCAGCGATGCCGCCGCAGCTGAAGAAGTCGTAGAGGAAGTGGCCGAGCTAGAGGCCCAGCCTGAGGCAACTGTTGACACACCCGCCGAGGAAGTGGCCGAGCTAGAGGCCCAGCCCCCCGAACCAGATGCGGTCGCACCCGCCGAGGGAAGCGCCAGCGACGAGGCGGACGGAGGGAGCGGCCAAAGCGAAGCGGAGGCCAGTCCCGACCATAAGAAGGGAAGCGCCAGCGACGAGGCGGGCGGAGGGAGCGGCCAAAGCGAAGCGGAGGCCAGTCCCGACCACAAGAAGGGCCAAAGCGAAGCGGAGGCCAGGCCCGACCACCAGAACGACGAAAGCTGAAGGATTGAATCTCCATGTCATTCACCGCACAAGATGTGAAGGCGCTGCGCGACAGCACCGGCGCCGGCATGATGGATTGCAAGCGGGCACTCGAGGAGACTGCTGGCGACATCGATGCCGCCAAGCAGCTACTTCGTGAGAAGGGCCTGGCGGCAAGCGCCAAGCGTGACGACCGCGACAACAACCAGGGCGTCGTGGCGCTCACGGTTGCCGGCAACGTCGGAGCTGTGTTGCAGCTCAAGAGTGAGACCGACTTCGTGGCCGGCAGCGACCAGTTCAAGTCCGAGGCCGACGCGTTGGTCGCCCTGGTGGCGGCCAAGGGCGTCGATGCCGTTTCCGAACGCAACGATCAGCTCGAGCAGTTGAAGATCACGCTCAAAGAGAAGATCGAGCTCGGCAAAGTTGTTCGGATCGAGGCTGCGGATGGCAATACGATCGGCCACTACGAGCACATTCAAGGTGGCCGAGGCGTCAACGGTGTGCTCGTCGAGCTCGCCGGCGGGAGTGACGATCTGGCCCACGATGTTGCCGTTCACATCGCCTTCGCCCGCCCGACCTATCTGCGGCGCGATGACGTCCCCGTCGACGTGGTCGACGCCGAGCGTCAGACGCTCGAGACGATCAGCCGCAACGAAGGTAAGCCGGAAGCAGCGCTCCCGAAAATCGTCGAGGGTCGCCTCAACGGCTTCTTCAAGGACGTCTGTCTGTTGGAGCAGCCGTACGCCAAGGACGACAAGATCTCGATCACTCAGCTGATCGGCAGTGCCGAAATCGTCAGTTTTGCTCAAGTCCTGATCGGCTGACCATGTCCGACTCGATGCAGTCCCAGCCGAAGCCACGCTGGAAGCGCATTGTTTTCAAACCGTCAGGTGAGGCTCTCGCCGGACCATCCGGGCGGGGTCTCGACGGACCGACGCTTGATCAGACCGCTGTCGAAATCATCGATATCCATCAGAATCTCGACGTCGATGTCGCCGTGGTCGTCGGCGGCGGAAACTTTTGGCGTGGTCGTACCGGAGCGATGGAGGGAATGGACGCCACGCAAAGCGACCACATCGGCATGCTTGGCACTGTGATGAATGCACTCGCCCTGCAAGACGCGCTGGAACGTCGCGGACAGGCCACCCGCGTGCAGTCTGCGATCGAGATGCCTCGGATCGCCGAGGGGTACATCCGTCGGCGCGCGGTTCGGCACCTCGAAAAGGGTCGCGTCGTGATCTTCGCCGCTGGCACCGGAAACCCTTTCTTTACGACCGACACCGCTGCCGCACTGCGTGCCGCTGAGATCGAAGCCGATGCATTGTTGAAAGGCACGCATTCGGGCGTCGACGGCGTCTACGACTCGGACCCGCGACTGAATCCTGAGGCGATCAAGTTCGACGAGATCGGCTACATGGATGTGATGAACAAAGACCTCAAGGTGATGGATGCCACGGCGATCGCCTTCTGTCGCGACAACAAGCTCCCGATCGTCGTCTTCGACATGTCATCGCACGGCGCGCTGCGGTCAATTCTCACCGGCGGCCAAGTCGGCACCATCATCCACTAATTGTGGTCGGGACTGGCCTCCGCTTCGCTTCGGCTGCTCCCTCCGTCCCCTCGTCGCTGGCGCTTCCCTCGGCGGGTTGGGGTGGATGCGGCGACGGGTTGGCGTTGTTGGTGGTGGTCGGGACTGGCCTCCGCTTCGCTTCGGCTGCTCCCTCCGTTGGCCTCCGGTCCACCGCCAGGTTCGATCGGGAGGTTCCGCACCGGTTGTCAGGGGGTGACGGTGATGTCGGGGTCTCCGGAGAGCAGCTCGAGGACGAGCGGCTGGTCGGTCGGGTCCTCGGTGAGATCGAACCCGACCAGTCCGATCGCCCGCTGCCCCGGGTACAGGTTGGGGTTGCCCTCGACGGTGAGGCACTGAGGGATCCCCTGGGATAGGCCGTCGACGAGCAGCGTCTGGAAGAGTTCCTGGTTGTAGTAGGGGACTGCGGTGCTTTTCGGCTCGCTCTCGTTGCGCACCTCGACATCCAAGAAGACACGGCCCTCTTCAGCGTCGACCGCAGCACGGTGGACTGTGAACACGAGCCGGACGTCGGTCTCGACCGTCGCCGTGGCCGAATCGGCGACTTCGATGGTGTTCCACGACTCGTTCGGTTCGGGACATCCCGTGATCTGGCCGGCATCCGTGCTGTCGGCGCCGCGGTCGCCGCCGTCGCCCAGCGTCCAAAGGGCAGCAACGACGGCGAGGACGGCGATCATGGCACCGGCGACGAGGACCGGCCACCGACGCCGGTGATCAGCGACGTCGTCACGCCGCAGACGACGGGTTAGCGTGTCGACGTCCTCATGCCAGAAGTCGTCGCGGATCGTGACCGCTTGACGCAGAGCAAGCGGCCGCAGATCCTCGGGCAGCTCGTCGGCTGATGGCATCGACGCGCCCCCAACGAGCACGGGCACGACTGGTACTCCCGACATCAGCGCCGCTGCGACCTCGCGGCGTACGTAGTCGTCACCGTCGTCGAGGCGCCGACCGGCAGGCCCTGTGAGCGTCGTCCAGTCGTTTCCGATGATCACCAGGGCGGCGTCGCAGCGATCGATCGCGGCAGTGATCTCGCGGTCGAAGTCCGTTCCCGGGGCGATCGCCGTCACGTCCTGGAAGACGTTGCGCGTCCCGAGCCTGCTGGCCAGGGTGTCGAACAGTCGTCCGGCACGCCCGGCGGTGTCTTCGCGGCGGTAGCTGATGAAGATCTGCACGATGTCCCCTCGGCGACATTGTGCCATCACAGCACATGCAGCGCGTACGCCTACTCGCCAACGACGCGCACCGAACAACGCCAGCCGCTCGATCCGATACCAGCGCGTGAAGTCCGGGCTGTCGCGTCCCAGCTCGCCGGGTCTGGCCATGAGCTGGTTGCGCGATATCGGAGTTTGCGGCGGTGGGTCGCAGCGACAGTCATCGACCGGTTGACTACGACTTCACCACGGACTGATCTGGCACCGGCGAGAGCGTTCGCCCCATGCGGTGCATAGACGCTGACCAGGCGGACCACAGCGAGGGTTTGGCGTCGATGTCGCGCATGGTCGTTCTGACGACTTGTTGGTTGGCGGTTCGGTCTTGCCTTACGTCATCGGACCGCTGTTTGCGATGGCTCTGGGGTGTCTTGGCTCGCCAACGGCTTGCGAGCATGCCAATCAGACAGAAAATTTGACATATTCCTAACGTACGTATGTTGCGATTTGTTGATCTGTTCGATATGGTTGCGGTCAACAGATCAACTCTTGGGGAGGGTGCACGATGGATGACAACGGAGTCCGTAACACACTTGATGTGTTGTTGGCTGGTGATCCTGATGTGATGGACCGCGACGAACTGGCAGGGTTCGTCTCCCAGTTGGGTCGGGTTCGGGGTTGGTGCGCGGCGGCTGAGGTTCGGGTTAGTCGCCGGACCCGTCAACTCGCTGCTGAAGGCCACTCCGAGTCAGCTGCCGCGTTGTTGAGTGATGCGGGGCGTTGTTCGTCGAAGGATGCACACCATGCATCTGAGCGGGAAACGATTTGTGGGGTGATGCCATCATTCGAAGACGCCCTCGCCACTGGTGCTGTCACGGCAGCGCATGTTGACGCGCTCGCGGCTGCGACGCGCAACCTGAATGATCAACTGTTGGCCGAGTTCGCAGCCTGTGAAGCCGACTTGTTGGCTGATGCCGGGCGTCAGGGTGTCGACAGGTTCGAACGTGGGTGTCGTGACCTGGCCCGCCATATCGCTGCTCAGGCGAGTGCTGACTCTGGTGTTGACGAGTTGGTCGAGCAACGTAACAACTCGACTGTCAGGCAGTGGACCGATAAGCCGACCGGGATGCGCAAGACGCTCCTGTCACTCGATCCTGTCCGTGACGCCGAACTGTGGACCGCAGTCAAAGCCAAACTGGCGTCGCTGCGTCAAGCCGATCAGAATCAGACACCGTGGGATCAACTCCAAGTCGAAGCGTTC
>JANMTV010000185.1:0-4015 GCA_031390905.1 Ilumatobacteraceae bacterium
GGCGCATCGAACGTCCTCGTACGGGTGCACAGCGAGTGCCTGACGGGCGACGTCTTCGCCAGCCGGAAATGTGACTGCGGGTACCAGTTGCACGAGGCGATGCGATGCATCGCCGCCGAGGGATGCGGAGCGGTGGTGTACCTACGTGGCCACGAAGGCCGCGGAATCGGCATCGAGCACAAGTTGCGCGCCTACGAACTGCAGGACCGAGGCCTCGACACCGTCGACGCCAACATCGCGCTTGGGTTGCCGGTTGACAGTCGCGAGTACGGGACCGGCGCCCAGATCCTGGTTGACCTCGGGATCACCACGATGCGGCTGATGACCAACAACCCCACCAAGCACGCAGGACTGCACGGGTGGGGTCTCGAAATCACCGAACAGGTCCCGATCCTGATCGACGCCCACGATGACAACCGCAACTACCTGAACACCAAACGGGACCGGATGGGCCACCTCATCCCGGCCGCCGCCCAGACCCACACAGATGCCGGAGAACACTGATGACGACTCTCGAAGGACAGCTGATCGCAACGGCAGGGCGGTATGCGCTCGTCTGCAGCCGCTTCAACGACCTGATCGTTGAACGGCTCCGTCACGGAGCCGTCGACGCGCTCACCCGACACGGTGTCGCTTCCGACGACATCGACGTCGTCTGGGTACCGGGCGCGTGGGAACTGCCGCTCGTCGCGAAAAACCTGGCAGGTTCGGGCGCGTACGTCGCAGTGGTCTGCCTCGGTGCGGTCATACGCGGCTCGACCGCTCACTTCGAACACGTCGCCGGGCAATGTGCTGCAGGCATCCAACGGGTCGCACTTGATACCGGGATTCCCGTTGCGTTCGGGGTGCTGACCACCGACACGATCGAGCAGGCCATCGAGCGCGCTGGCACCAAGGCCGGAAACAAAGGCGCGGAGGCGGCCATGGCCGCGCTCGAGACCGTCAACATCCTGAACAAACTGGCCGCCAGACCCGAATGACACGCGGCTGCCACTGCGAACAGAAGCGCCACCCTCCAACCTTCATGTCGAATGCACCGACCAGCCCACACCATCCGTGCGCTGGTGGCTTGCGGAGATCGAACGCAGTGTTCCGGCGTCGGCTTCCAACACCCCGCCGATCGATATCGCTTGCCAGGGAGATGGGACCATGGTCAGCCGATTGACGGTCAACCGGTGGAAGAGCGCACCTGAACTTTGAGAACTCGACACTGGGACGAGCGTCGTGGGCAGGCGGTAGCGCGTCCTTCAGCGCCCCGACGAGAAGAGAATCAGCGAAACTGCAAGGATTGGTGGAAGGCTCGGGGTATCGCGTCGCACAATCCTCGACAACAGGCGTCGCGCACTGGATCAGGACTCCGTGGCTCGACCGATCATCGCAACCAAGTTGTATGTGCCGAAGCGGCGACGTGGTCTGGTTGCGCGACCGAGGCTGCAGGAGAGGCTGCGCTTTGACGCCGATGTGCGATTGGTGCTGGTGTCCGTTGCCGAGCCCATCCTTGACGATGACGTCCGGGAACCCGCCTGGGATGGTCGTCTCACTCTGCGCCGAGAACTTCGGCGGTAGCACTGAGCGCAGAAAGCCCTCCACGTGACTGTTCGCCGTCCGTTCAGTGGTGGACGGCCTTCGGCCCGCGAGGACCTCGATTGCTTCCTTCAGATGTTCGGTGCCAGCGCTGTACTGACCTTGGTTGCGCTGATAGCCACACATTCGATCGTACGTGATCTGATCTGCCCTAATGCCTAGCCAACGACCGTCACGCCACGGGTCGCGTTCTTGGGACTGGTCGAGAGCTCATTGATCGAGCCGAGCGGACCGCGGTTTGCAGACGAACGTCGTTTGCTGGAGTCAGCTCGACGAAGCGAGCCGGCTCTTGCTCAGTTCGAACGTTCCGCATTCGAAGGTTTCGGCAGCGACGCGGCGTCGAGAAGCGGCCCGCATACGACGTCCTCTAGCAACTTGGCCGCGATCGGCGTGAGCTCAATGGTGTGCTCGATGATCGCGAGGAGAGTCAGCAGTTCGTCGGTGAACGTCCAACGCTCGGGGCCTTCCTCATCGAGTGGACTCGAGCGCTTGCCCTTGCGCTCGGCCTTACGGTAACCGAGCCATGACTGCACGACCTTGAGCCCAGACACCTCGAACTGCCACACCGCAGGCGTCACTGGCCCGAACCTTCCCGATCCGACCTCAATCTCGCATCGTTCAGCGTTGTACTTTGCGCTCTCCGGCATCCCTGAAACCGCCAATTCCGATGCACGACCGACCGGCAGCCCTGCGTCGTGGCCGAATCGCTCGCCGAACGTATGCCACCAGAGCAGCTCCTGGCCAAGTTCGACTGCCTGGTCAAACAGCAGCACGTCGGCGGTCAGTGGTATACGCACTGGCCCAGCGCCCTCAGCAAGTTCAGCCCCAAATCGCGCGGCGAAAGCAGGCGTTGCGGCGAGGCCGTACACGTAAGCGGCGAGGTCCTCAGGTGCAATGTCCCGCTTGAACGACGAGGAGAGGAAACTGAGAAGGCCCTGCGTGACGTTCGGTCGCAACGCACTGCGATCCCGCCAGAGCGGCATGGCCTGCCTGGCTGACTGCCTTTCGCAGGCGCCCGCGCTTCTCGCGGCGTGGCTGACGCGCACCGATAGAGCACAATGGTCTCATGAGCGTCAGGGTCGAGGTAGGTGCAGAGCTGTTCGCGTGGGCGCGCGACCGGTGTCGCATCCCGGATGACGAGCTCGTTCGCCGGTTTCCGAAGTTGGTTTCGTGGGAACTGGGGGAGACCCAGCCGACGCTGAAGCAGTTGGAGAATTTCGCGCAAGCGACGCACACGCCGATCGGGATGCTGCTGCTCGACGCGCCGCCAGTGGAGGAGGTGCCGCTCCCGGACTTCCGAACTATCGGCGACGTCGCGTTGAACCGACCGAGTGCCGACTTGCTCGACATCATCTATCAGTGCCAGCAGCGTCAGGAGTGGTATCGCGATTTCGCGCAGTCCAACCGCGACGATCCGGTCGCAGTTGTCGGCTCGGTTCGACAGACGGACGATGTCATCGCCGTGGCCAACGTGATGCGCGACGCACTTGCGTTCAGCGTCGAGGAGCGCGGGCCGACATGGTCCGAAGCACTTCGCCGGCTTGCCGACCACGCTGAAGATGCGGGCGTACTCGTGATGGTGAGCGGTGTCGTCGGAAGCAATACCCACCGGAAGCTCAACCCGCGTGAGTTCCGCGGCTTTGCTATCGCTGATCGGTTCGCGCCGCTCGTGTTCATCAACGGAGCCGACACGAAAGCGGCGCAGATCTTCACCCTCGCCCATGAGCTTGCACACATCTGGCTCGGGCTCTCGGCGCTTTCCGATGTGGATCTTGGCGCGGAAAGCGCCAATGAGACCGAACGGTGGTGCAACCGCGTGGCCGCCGAGATGCTCGTTCCACTTGCAAGCTTGCGTAACGCACAGGGCTCCGGGGCGCTGTCTGACGTTGAACTGCAGCAGCTCGCCAGGCTGTTCAAGGTCAGCACCCTGGTTGTCCTGCGTCGAGTGCACGACACGGGTCGGCTGACCTGGGATGACTACCGCGCGGCGTACCGGGCTGAGCTCGAACGGGTGATGGCGCTCGTCGGAGAGGGCGGCAGCGGCGGCAACTTCTACAACACCCAGCCGGTGCGCGTCAGCAAGACATTCGCTCGTGCTCTGATCGCAAGCACTCTCGAAGGGCAGACCCTGTATCGCGACGCGTTCCGGATGCTCGGCTTCAAGAAGCACTCGACGTTTCAGGAGCTCGGTCACAAGCTCGGGGTGGCCTGATGGCCTACCTGCTCGATTCGAACGTGTTCATCCAGGCCAAGAACCTCCACTACGGATTCGACTTCTGCCCGGCCCGGCCTTTTGGGACTGGGTGGAGAACTCGAACGCGGACGGTCGGGTCTTCAGCATCGAGAAGGTGGGCGACGAGCTGCTCGGCGGTGCCGATGAGCTGACGACGTGGGCGCAGCAGCGAGGTGACGAGTTCTTCCTCAAGCCGGA
>JANMTV010000189.1:0-1537 GCA_031390905.1 Ilumatobacteraceae bacterium
TTGTGACCACCACCGATGACGATCGCGTCGTACTCAGTCTTCGAACTCATGACGGATCTCCTGGTGAACGTGTGGTGTCAACCACCATCTGTTCGGGCATGGACGTCTTACGGTCAGGGGCGAAGAACGGTGTCCGCACGACGTGCGCCCCGACTTGTACGTATCGATGGTTGATCGTGAACTCGAGGTTCAGTTTGGTTCCCGGTTTGGCGAGGTCCGGTCTCACCCGTGCGAGAGCGATGTGTTTCTGTAACACAGGCGAGTACATGAAGCTGGTGGCGTAGCCAACGCGCTGCACATTGTCGTCGTACACCATCATGTCTTCGTGGACGGGCGTGTGATCCTTGGGTGGGATCATCCCGGCCTCGGTGTACTTGCGGTTGTAGTCCTCCCAGTCGACAACGAGTCCCATCATCTTCCAACGTGACGTCGCCTCGGACTTCTCCTCGAGGATCGCCTTGCGGCCGATGAATGGGCGGCTGTCGTCGTCGATGCCTTTCAGCATCCAGGTCAACCCGAGCTCGATCGGGGTCGACCGATGCTCGTCGTTCTCGGCGAGTCGGCTCGGCTCGAAGTCGGCCGCAATCAGCAGCAGGCCAGCCTCGATTCGTGCCATCAGCAGCGCCGTCTGGCCGAACGGGATCAGACCGTGGGGCGTGCCAGCTTCGGTGACGGCATCCCAGATTGCGAGCGCATCACCGGCATCGGAGTAAATCTCGAATCCGAGATCGCCTGTGAAACCTGTCCGAGAGATCGTGACCGGCACGTCGCCGATCTTGGCCGGCGTGTGGTCGAAGTATCCGAGCGTATTGACCTCAGGGGCGAGCGTTGCGAGGATCGTTCGACTGCGCGGGCCTTGCACGGCAAGCGTGGCGTAGTCGTAGGTGACCTCTTCGATGTCGACCTGGTCGTGCCCGATCAGATTCTGAAAGTAGGACAGATTCGGTTCGGCGGCAGTGAGGAAGAACTCGTCGGCGCTATGTCGGAACACGACTCCGTCCTCGTTGACGTACCCGCGATCATCACACCAGATCGTGTATTGGGCTTGGCCGGGCTTGCAGGTTCTGATATCTCGGGCGAGCACTCCCCCGAGGTACCTCTCGGCGTCGCTCCCTCGTATCCAGTACTTGTAGAGCGGCGATCCGTCGAAGATCCCAGCCGCGTTGCGAATCGCCGTGTACTCCCACTTCTCGGACATCTGGTATTTGTCGATCACCAGATGGCCAGCCCAGTGGTTCCAGAGCGAGGTCTGATGTGCGACCGCAACGCGCTCATGAAACGGCGACTGTCTGAGCATGGTTGCGAGCCTAGTTCTCTGTTGGACATCCGCGCAACGGAGTCCCCCACCCGACACCCCGTGTTCAGAGCGCGCGATATCGACATCTGTCGTCAACATCGCGCGCCCAGAACTCGTCGAACCGAAGCCGTCCGGTTTGAGCGCGCGATATCGACATCTGTCGTCAACATCGCGCGCCCAGAACTCGTCGAACCGAAGCCGTCCGGTTTGAGCGCGCGATATCGACATCTGTCGTCAACA
>JANMTV010000198.1:0-3555 GCA_031390905.1 Ilumatobacteraceae bacterium
CCCATCATCGGTTTGGACCTTGGCTGAGATCACGACATGAGTGTGTAACTGCGGATCATCCGCCCGGCTCGTGGTCTGACGAAACACCGCCGCTGTCAACCCGACCGTGTCCGGATGCAAGCGGCGGCCGTTTGAACGGATCCGGGTCGTCGCCCCATACCGCTCGAGATAGTCGACGACGGCTCGGACCGCGACATCATGACACTCAGCCAAACCCTCATCACCCGACAACGCCCACCACACCGACAACGATTTCGGTGCCGACAGCGTCGCGTCGAAACCTGCCACCGCCTTGACGGTGCGACCGTCCTTGAGGGTCCGGTCGACGAGCGGGTAACCGAGCGGTGTCCCAGTGATTGGGTCACGGCCCGACAACAACAACTCCAATGATTCAGTCGTTACCTCGCCCGACAGACCGAGCCCGGCCGCCGGCGACCCCACCCACTGACCGGGTTGCTCGCCGGGTGCCTGGGTCAGATACCGCGTGTAATACTGCGCTGTCGCCGCCGCCGATGAGGCGTAGATCGTCGTCACCCGCATCATGAAGGTTCCCACCCGGCTGGCGGGCACCTGTCTGCCATTTCAACATTTGTGGGTAGCGGGATCATCAGGGAGAGGTCCGATCAGTCCGCTGCCAACAACGACAGTTGAGCCCGATCAGCCGACTTGCTACGACGAGCGCGGGTTGCACGAGTCGTCGAGGTCGACACGGGTCGGGTAGTCGTGAGCTGGACGATGACACCGGTCATGATCAGTTCACGGAGCGCGAATCCAGGCACTCGCAATACGCCACCGAGACGAATCACCGGGAGACCGTCAATGCCGCCAGACGAGACGTAACGGTTTGCCAGCTGATAGGCGAGCGAACGCCCGATACGGAGCACACACGCGGCTTCCTCGACCGTCAACATCGCTGGAAGATCCTCCAGCGGACCATCAAGCACAACCCCGGCACGCATCAGACAGTCCTGATTACACCCATGTCATTCCAGACGCAACCCCTCTGCAACCTAAGCGCCACAACGGTTTCCGGACCGGACGGCACTCGTGAACACCAGCGAACACCCATGCACACAGGTGAACACAAACCACCACCGGAGAAGTGACCGATTTCACACCCGATGATCGGGCCGGCCGGCCGACGGAAAAGGTTATCGACCTGCGACCAGGCCGACGACAGGTGACCTGCCAGCATCTCCGATGAGCCTCGCGGGAATCGGGGTGGGCGTGGTTGCTTCACCGGACCAGACATCGGACCGCACCCGGGCCGTAGCTCTGTCGGATGGTTCTTGATGTTCCGAGATAACGCTTGGCGTGCCCGGTTGAGAGGCAGCGTGACGATGTCGCATGTGCCTCAGGCTCCGATGATTCGGCGGGCTTCGACTTCCAGCTTCTCAGCCCACCGGGTCGCGTTCTCGGCGTCGCTCCTGGCGACCGAGATCGTCTGGTACTGCGACCTGGTCTTCAGCTTCAACAATCGGTCAAGGGTCGGTGCGAGGTCGGCACCCTCGCGACCCGAACCTTTCAGTTCGGCGACTGCGCTGTGGTGGTTGTCAGTCTTGGCGGTCCGTCCCGTCAGTTTCAGACAGATCGCGTCTTTCGAGTTGATGCCAGACACCACCGCGTCCGATGTAGCCGCGTTGAAACGTTCGGCTGTGAGGTTGGCACTTGCTGCGGCGAGGAACTCTTCTGCCTTGATCAGGTGACTGCGGGCGTCGTCGAGGGCGCCCATCAGTGCACCGATTCAGCGAGCATCGTGCGAATACCATCACCGTAGAGAACGACGCTGTCGCGCTCGAGTGAGACGAGTGACGGATCGCCCTCATCGCGTAGGCGGCACAGTTCGGCGAGGTCGTATTCGAGTACATCGGATTGGTTTCCCGACCAGTCAGTTGCCGCGTCAGATAGGTCGGCTACCTGGCGCGCCCAGTCAGGGTCATCGATGGCGATGCCGGCCGGTCGTACGAGCAACAGGTCCACATCGCTCGACGCAGTTGCCTGTCCGCGAGCCGTCGAGCCGTACACACCGGCGTACAGCGGTGTCACAGACCACTGTGAGACTGCATCGCCGATCCGGCGGTAGAGCTCATTGCGTAACTCGGCAAGCTGGACGATCTTCGGATACGCCACATGCGCACGGTTGAGCGAATACAGATACGCACGTCCGGCCGGGACCAATTTCACCAACCCCGCCGCGACGAGTGGGCGTATGGCGCGTTTGACGCCTGCCGCGCTGGCCCGGTCGCCAGCCAACTTCGCCACCGTCAGGCCGGTGAGCGGCTGGTCGGTGCGCGCCAGAATCGACAGAATCACACCCTGTACGCCGGGAATCACCGACGACATCGGGTCAGCGAGGTTCATTCCGATACCCTGTCTGCGGATCGCATAGCAGCCATATGGACGGAATAGTATCCATGCGGCCTACGAAACGTGGCAGGGTGGCTCTCAGCTCAGTAGGCGTGGCCGGTGTCGTCGAATGACTCGTTACCGATCGCGATCCAGGTGACGACGATTGCAACGTCGTCGCTGTAGCCATACAGAACGATCGACGGCACCAGCATCCCGGCACCGACGAAGGCTCGAAGGTCGGAATCCTCGATCGGGAACGTGTTTGCTTCGAAGTCGGAAGCGAGCAGGTCGCGGATTCTGGGAAGGTCAAACAGGAGGAAATCTGTCACCGAGGGTTCACCGTCGACACCGCGCTCTTGCGGCAGTATCGAGTCAAGACGATCGAAGAACTGTTCCGTGAATCGAACAGGGCGGTCAGGCATCGGCGCGACGTTCGGCGTCGAGTCGGTGGGCAGTAGCCACGATCTCGCGACGAAGCGTCGGAGGCACTCGATTCCAGTCCCGCACGACGCTGGCATCGATCGCGTCGGCGCGTTCTTGCGGACTCATCCGATCCATCTCAGCAGCCGTCACAATCTTGGGCTTGCCGGTCATAACAGACAGGTTAGCCGCCGTGTCGACTATCCGGGAATACAACGCGAGTTGCCCGACGAGGTGCCGCGACTCCGCGTCCCCACATCGTCGACCGATTCGATCTTCCACCACCCGTGATCGCGGCGCGCTGGCTGGACGGCGATCCAGCGCACAACAATGGGCCTGAGTGGCGTGCCGCTTCGCCCGGAATCAGCGAGAGGCGGTGCGGAATTGTCGAGCGGTCCGTGCTCCGTTGACACTTCGGCCCGCTACCCGCGATTGCTGGGTCACGCGTTGTTCGGGTGGCGGTGAATCGGACTCGCTTCGCAGGCGACGAGGTCGCATGCGACCAGTTGGTCCGAGCGCTCGCCTCTCCATGTCGTGAGAGGCAGCGATACCTGTGAGATATCGCTCCCGAGTCAGGGATCGCCGTCGATGACCTGACCACGTTCAACGGCAGCGGTCGCGACGAGTTGGGACGAAGCCGCCAGCACCGGACGTGATCCAAGGGATCGATACCGAAGTGGTAACCGAGCCCGGCAGCATTCGACGAGCCGCCGAGCTCCTTGAACCGTTCCGTCGCGACGATGCGATCAACGAAACAACTACTACAGAGTAGATTCATAGAGTATT
>JANMTV010000201.1:0-20793 GCA_031390905.1 Ilumatobacteraceae bacterium
CACGCGCGACAAAACGGGATGCTAAACACCTGAACAGAGGCTATTTCCGGGGGAAGTAACTATAGCTATTCGACCGCCTAGTCGACCCGACGCCTCGACGCCTCGACGCCTCGACGATCATTTGGCGATGATGCCTCCATCCACCGGCAGAGTCACTGCGGTGATGTATCGAGCTTCGTCGGATGCCAGGAAGACGAGTGCGTTCGAGATGTCGACCGGATCGACCCACGGGATCGGCAGCATCGACATTTGCGTAAATATCTGTGCGACGTCTGCCTCGGTCGGCGACTCAAGATCGGGCCGGAACATACGGAATAGCCCGTCGTTGAGCACCATGTCGGTCTTTACCGTTCCCGGCGCGATGACGTTGACGCGGATGTGGTGAGGTGCGACCTCGTTGGCGAGCGAGCGGGCGAGCCCTATCACGCCGAACTTGCTCGCGCAATAGTCGCTCAACCCGTAGACCCCTTTGAGGCCGGCGCCCGATGACGTGATCACGATTGACCCACCATTGGCGGCCTCGATCATCGCTGGAACGGCGGCCACGACCGTGTTCCGTACGCCAACGAGGTTGACGTCGACCACGTCGTTCCACCGCTCGTCGGTGACGTTCCAGGTCTCAGGGTTCTGGGTGTACGGGCTGATCCCGGCGTTGGCGCTGACGATGTCGAGTCGCCCGAACTTGGCGATTCCCTCGGCAACCGCATCGCGAAGTGACGCCACGTCGCGCACGTCACCTTCTCGAGCGACCACACCGCGGCCGGTCGACTCGACCATTCGAGCTGTTTCGATGAGGTCGGCCTTGGTTGCCATCGCATACGCCGTGTTCCATGGGTACGCGTCAGCGCCCCCGACCGAGTCGACGAGAATGACGTGAGCACCCTCTTCGGCAAGCCGAAGGGCGTGCGATCGCCCCTGACCCCGAGCTCCCCCGGTAACGAACGCGACTTTGTCGTCGAGACGACCCATGAATGCCCCCTGTGTGAGTTCTGCGTACCGGATTCCCCGACCCCGCCCACCTAACATACGAACGCGTACGTTGCAGGTCAATACCTGATCTGAGAGAACCGGGAGGAACATCGATGATTCGCTTGTTGGAGGGCGTCCGCGTCGTCGAATGCGCTGTGTTGTTCAACGGCGACCAAACGGGGAGATTGCTTGGCGACCTCGGCGCGAACGTCATCAAGGTCGAGGCCCCCGGCGTTGGCGATTACCTGCGCGACTTCCTTGGCCAGATCACCCCGCACCACAGCCCCGCGCACATGTACGTCAACCGCAACAAACGATCGATCACCCTCGACCTGCGCTCTGAAGAAGGCCGGCAGGTGTTCTTCGAACTGATCAAGAGCGCCGACATCTTCGTCGACGGATTCGCCGGTGACGCCTGTGCGCGGCTCGGCATCGGGTACGAACAGCAGCGACTTGTGAAGCCCGACATCATCTACGCGCAGTGCAGTGGGTTCGGCGCTCGCGGCCCCTACGCAGAGATCCCGACGCACGGCCAGATGATGGGTGCGCTCGGTGGTGGCGTGCAACTCGAGACGGGATCCGACGGCTTGGTGAAGGAGATCGGCGGGCTCGGCGACGGCACGGTAGTCGGAGCCACGAACACCGCGCTCACCGCGGTCGCTGCACTCGTCCACCGCAATCGCACCGGCGAGGGCGTCCGCATCGACGGCGCAGGCTCCGACGCAGTGCTCGCCACCCAATGGTTCTTCCCCACTTATGCGTGGAACGACGCCCGGCTTACTGACCGACGCGGTATGCCTGGCGGAGATCAAAGCGCCAAGTATCACTTCTACGAAACAAGCGACCAACGCTACGTGCTGTTCTGCGGCATCGAACCGAAGTTCTGGCAGCACTTCTGCAAGGCCACCGGTCGCCCCGACCTCGTCGACGCCAACGACGACACAGCCCCCGTCGACTTCGGGGGCAGCTCGGTCGGGCTAGCCACCACTCTGGCCGAGATCTTCCGCACTCGCACGCAGGCCGAGTGGACGCAGATCGCGCTCGATGCCGACATCGCGCTTGGCCCGGCGCACCGGGTGGAGGACCTCACCACCGACCCGCACCTGTCGGCGCGCCGCATCGTGCACGAGTCGATCCACCCGCATGCTGGGCCGTTTACGAGCGTGGGGTGGCCGGCGCCAATCGATGGGCAACCGTTCGATATTGCATACCCGGCACCGTTGCTCGGCGAGCACACCGATGAGATTCTCGCCGAATTGGGTTTCGGCCAGGCCGAGATCGAACAGTTCCGTACCGACCGCGTGATCTGACCGCGTGATCTGACCGCGTGGTCTGAGATGCTCAGCGGATCGCGCCGCGCTCTCTCAATGATTCGATCTGGTCGGTGGAGTAGCCAACCTCGCGCAAAATTGCGTCCGTATGCTCGCCGAGTTCTGGTGCCACGCGATGCGGCGCTCGACCTGCACCGGTGACCCGGATCAATTGATCGATCTCCCGCACGATGCCATCACTCGCATGTCGCACGTGGGCCACACGCCCAAGGCGCTGCTGCTCTGGGTCGCGCAGGAACGCAAGCGCGTTGCGCTCGACCTTCGGCACCACCGCTGGTACTCCGGCAGCATCCAGCCTGGCAACCCATTCGTCGGTCGACTCCGTGGCGAACGCATTCTCAAGCCGGATTGTGAGGAGGTCGTCGTGCTCGATCCGATCCTCACGGCCTCTCGTCGCGGGCGCTTCGAACAGCCCCGGCACGGCGTCGGCCAACCCTTGCAACTCGGCTTCGCTGTTTGCTACCAAGCACAACCAGCTGTCGCTCGTTTGGTACAACCGTTCAAACGCCGAGAAGCCAAGTTGCATCGGGTCGAGCCGTTCCGCCCCGAGTGCCTCCCCGCCTGGTCGGCGCACAATGTGGGCGACGTGTGCCATCGTGGCGTTCAACTGCGAATTCTCGATGTACTGACCCTGGCCGGTGCGCTGCCTGCACACCAACGCCATCAACGTCGCTACCGCACCGACCAGCCCATTGCCAGGATCTTCGTTTCCGACAGGGAACAACGGAGGGTTGAAACGGCCCGCGACCTCGAACGAAGCGCCGACATACCCAGACATTTTCGGAGCGAAGCTCTGGCGTCCGCTGTCTGGGCCGGTTGAACCCCAGCCAGGTGCATACAGGTACACAACATCGGACCGCAGCGAGCGGGCATCGTCGTAGCCGACGCCCAGTCGTTCAGCGGCGCCAGGACGCATGTTGTGCTGGACGACATCGGCCCACCGCAAGAGCTGCTCGCGAGCTGCCGCCAACTCAGGGTCCTTGAGATCAGCGGCGATCGCACGCTTGCCCGCCTGGGCGGAGCGGAACACCAAGCTCAGCCCTCGGAGCGGGTCGCCAGCAGTTGGTTCGAGCTTGACGACATCGGCGCCGAGGTCGGCCAGCAGCCGCGAGGTGTACGGCCCAGCGTAAAACGCGCCGAGATCGAGCACCCGCACGCCGTCGAGGAGAGGAACATCTTCGCCGGGCTCGACCCCGGGCTCGACTTCGGGCTCGACTTCGGGCAACTCTCGGGCTGGCGTCTGCGTGTCGACAACTGGTTGGTGCTCGCCAACCCGCGGCGCAGCGTGCGTTGGCCGCGCTGGCGTAACAGAGAACTTGGCGGGTGGGGCGACCTGCTCGAGTGGGCCGAGAACGGGGTCGTCGATCTCGACCACCATCTCGTTGTGGCGCACCTGCGGTTCGTCGAACACCTGACCCGGTCGCAACACCTCCACAGCACACACATCGGCCGCTCGGAGCTGCCGCATCCATTCAGCACGCGGACGTTCTTCGAAGATCTTCGGAAATCCGTCCTGCATCAGTGCCGCCTGCGCGTCGGTGAGCATTGTGCCCATGCCCGTCTGCGACGGATCGACTGCGAACTGCTCTTCCAACCCGAGCACCTGCATCAGACGATCGAATGCTCCAACGGCGCCGGTGTGGACCCCGAGGTACTCACCGTCGCTGCATAGAAACGTGCGAGCCACCAGCCGAAAGGTGCCCGGCACGTGCGCTGTGGGTCCCTTGTCGCTGTCGCCCCAGAGCATCATCAGATAGGCCAGCGCGCCATCGAGCAACGAGGTCTCCACACGACGGCCACGCCCGTCGATGTTTCGCCGATACACCGCTGCGAGTGCCCCGACAGCCCCGAGATAGGCGGCACCGATCGACGCAAAGGGCAACCCTTGGAAGATCGGTGCCGGCCGCATACCACCCTGCTCGCCGGTGGTGCCGACGAGAGCGTGCACCAGGGCCTCGTGGCCAGGGATGTCGCGCCATAGGCCGTCAATTCCGAATCCGCTGATCGAGCAGTACACGAGCCTCGGTGCAGCCTTGTGAACATCGGCCCAACCGAAGCCGCGAGCATCCGCCTCGCCCGGACGGCCGGTCTCCACGAACAGGTCTGCACTGGCCAACAGGCGATGCAAGACATCACGATCCGACGCCTCATCCAGATCGAGTTCAACACTCTGCTTGCCTCGGTTGAAGACGGCGTGCTCGATCGCGTGCTCGGCACGCCCTGGATCTCCTCCGGGAGGTTCGATCCACAGGACGTCGGCGCCGTAGTCAGCAAACAATTGCGTCATCCGCCAACCGGCTGTCGAGCGCGAAGTGTCGATGACGGTGATGCCCTTCAGCGGTCCCCCCATGGGCCCCTCCTTGTTGTCTTCCGGTCAGATACCGGACTGCTACTTGACATATTAACATACGCGGCAGTATGTTACGAGTTGATGGGGTTCGAGGAAACCAAGACCGCGCCGCGCCGCCGGGACCGTGTGCGTACGCGAACCGCGTTGCTCGACGCCGCCGCAAAGGTGTTCGCCGACAAGGGATTCGCTGCCGCCACGCTCGATGCGATCGCCGAGTCGGCGGGCTTCACACGCGGCGCGGTGCACCATCACTTCGGCTCGAAGGAAGAGTTGTTCCTCGCCGTCATCGCCCGGCGCGACGGCGAACTCTTGGCGAGCTACGAACCCCTGCTCGCCGGCTCATTGCCGCCCGATGTGCAGGCCAACGCCGAACAATGGCGGAAACTCCATGCGTCCGATCGACTCGATACGTTGCTCCGACTTGAACTCCGACTGCTCGCGCTACGTGACGACGAAATCCGCCCGCAACTGATCGCAGTCGACCGCGAAGCGACGAGCGCGACAGCAGCGCGACTCGCCGAGGTGGCCATTTCCCACGACGTTTCCTGGCGCTACCAACCCGACCAGATCGCGACACTGCTGCACCTCGTTTCCGGGTCGCTCAGGGTGCGCGCTGCGCTCGGAGAGCCCGACACGGTCGCCCTGATGGAGACCTTTCTGCGTCTGGTGTGGGCGAGCGCAATCGAACCGTCGACGCAACGAGCGGGGCCCGCTGCTCGACAAGCACCTAACGCCTGAGGAGGCAACCATGTACACACTGTTTTCAGTCGATGATCACATCGTCGAGCCCGCTGGTGTCTGGGTCGACCGGGTACCGACGGCCATGAAGGAACGCGTCCCGCACGTGATCGAGGAAGATGGTCGCCAGGTGTGGGTCTGGGAAGGCGGACGCGAGTCCACGATGGGACTCAACGCCGTCGCCGGCAAGCCCCGCGAACAATGGGGAATGGAGCCCGCGCGCTTCGAAGACATGCGGCCGGGCTGTTACGACCCGAACGAACGGGTCAAGGACCTGGTGAGCAACGGAATCCTCGCCAGCGTCGCTTTCCCCACCCTCCCTGGTTTTGCCGGCCGCAAGTTCGAGACCTTTGCCGACAAGGACCTCGCCGTCACGTGCGTGCAGGCGTGGAACGATTTCATGATCGACGAGTGGTGTGCGGCGCGCCCTGATGTGCTCGTCCCCATGTCGATCGCTCCGGTCTGGGATGTCGATCTCGCCGTCGCCGAAACCAAACGCATGCTCGACAAGGGCATCAAGGCTCTGTGCTGGATGGAGGATCCGGCAAACCTCGGGCTTCCCGGCTATCACACCGATTACTGGTACCCGCTCATGGCGTTGTGCGAAGAAGCAAGTCTCCCCATCTGCATGCACATCGGCGGCGCACAGCCCAGGGTGACACTTGAGGGCTTGGTGCCGATGGTCGAGATTGCGGCCGCTTTCACCCATGCCGCCAGATCGGCGGTGAACCTGATGGTCAGCCCAATCCCCCGCCAATTCCCAGACATCAAGCTGGTGTGGTCTGAAGGTGGAATCGGGTGGATTACTGCAGCGCTCGAACGGGCGGACCGACAGTGGGACCGTCACAAGTATTGGAACCACATCCCCGACTCCGACGTACTGCCCTCGGAGGTAGCGAGGCGCAATATGTGGTTCTGCATGATCGAAGAGCCGATCGGGTTGTCATACCGGCACGATTTCACCGTCGACCGCATCCTGTGGGAGTCGGACTATCCCCATGCCGACACGCCCTTCCCGTACACACAGGCAGCATGCAAGGAGCTGTTCGCCGACGTGCCCGACGACGAGGTGGCAGCGATCACCCACGGAAACGCCGAGCGTCTCTTCGGGTTCAACCTGTCACCCGAGCTGATCGAACACGCCGCGCACCTGTGAGGTGACGGCTGAGAAGCGACGATCGGCGGCTCCACTGATCACCAGCTCCACCCATCAGCCACGTATCCGCAGCGACGGCTTGCACTCCGTACTGAAGTTAATGCCGGAGACGCACAACAGCGGGGCCACCAACGCGCGGTGCGCGACGTCGGCGCGAGTGGCAGGCCCGCCCTAGTCGAGGTCGACGCGGATGGGGAGGTGCTTGAAGGTGGCTACGAAGGTGGTCTTGGCGCGTTCGACGTCACCGGCGATCTCGAGCGATCGCACGCGGGGGATGAAGCGTTCGAAGAAGGTTCTCAGTTCGAGTCGTGCGAGCGTGGCGCCGATGCAGAAGTGGGGCCCGGCGCCGTACGCGAGGTGCTTAGGGGCGTCACTTCTGGTGATGTCGAAGGTGAAGGGGTCGGCGAACACTTCGTCGTCCCGATTCGCCGAAGGGTACGACAGCAGGAGCCAGTCGCCGGCTGCGATGTCGTTGCCGGCGAGGGTGGTGTCGGTCGTCGCGGTGCGCATGAAGTGTTTCGTCGGTGTGACCCAGCGCGCCATCTCCTCGATCGCGTTCGGGATGAGGCTCGGGTCCTGGCGCAGCAGTTCGAGTTGTTCGGGGTGGCGGGCCAGGGCTTCGACGCCGCCTGCCAGCACGGTGCTCACCGTGTCATGGCCTGCGGTCGCGAGGAGGACGTAGTACGGCACGAGCTCAGGCGGTTCGAGCAGGCGGCCGTCGACGGTGGCGTTGGCGAGGACGGATCCGAGATCGTCGGTCGGTGCGGCCCGTCGCTGGCCGGCGAGACCCATGAAGTACGCACCGAACTCCTGAACGACGGCGGCGATCGTGTCGTCGTTGTCGGCTCTTGCCACGTCGCCGTCCTTCGAGCCGAACAGTTCTTGTGAGAGGCGGTGGATGCGCTCGTCGTCCTCGGGTGGGATTCCCATCGCGGCGAGGATGACGCGTAAGGGGATAACGGCCGCGACGTCGCTCGCGAACTCGACGACGGACCCGCTGCGGGCGGCGAGGTCGTCGAGTGTGCGGTGGACGGTGTCGGTGATCATCGGTGACTGGTGTCGCACGCTCGTCGGCAGGAACCACTTGGCGACGATGTTGCGGTACTCCCGGTGCTCGGCGCCGTCCATACCGACGAGGTTCCGGACGGGCGGGCCACCGCCCTCGCGGTTGGGACCGTCGACCAGGATCGGGCACGGCGCGTTGGCGAACCTGGTGCTGTCGCGCTCGACGGTCAGGACGTCGTCGTGGCGGAGTACCGCCCAGAACGGTACGAAGCCGTCGTCGGTGACTCGCACGACGCGGTGCTCGGACCGGAGCGTTGCTGCGCGGCGGTGCCATCCGTCTTCGTCGGCGTAGGCCGCCGGGTCGGTGAAGATGCTGAGCTGCTCGCTCGAGTCCATGGATGCTCCCTTGGATCGGTGAATCAGGGGCGAGCTTAGCCGTTGGCTAGAATCGGATCGGACCGAAGGCACGCCAGGTCGGTGTGGGCGTCAGGTGGCGAGTGTGAGCAGCCGGGAGAGTTCGCGTGCGCGGCGGCGGACGGCGTTGGATCGACCGTCGGGAATGGTCAATCCACCGAGGATGAGGCGTTCGAACACGCCCCAGCCGTACTGCATCGCGGCGAACGCGGCGGACGCCTCGACGACTCCGGGATCGTCGGATTCGGCGTGCCACTGGGCGGCGATGAGGTGGCGACGTCGAACGAGCGTGGGAACTGGTGTGGCGTCGGTCCCTGCGTGGTCATCGAGTGCGCGGCGGGCGGCGGTCTCCCACACGCCCGAGATCTGGTCGGTCAAGATGCACGCGGGTCGGGTGGGGTCGGCGTCGCTCATGTGGTCCTCGACGTAGTGGTCCCAGTTGCGCGTGAGCGCCGCCTGGAACAGGTTGTCGAGCGTGCCGAAGTAGTGGTGGATCTGACCGTAGTTCACGCCGGCACGTGCGGCGAGCTCGCGGCCACGGATGTCGGTCGGCGACTTCTCGCTGAGGAGTTGTCGTGCTGCGTCGATCAGCCGGGAGCGGACCCGGTCGGGGCCTCTGCCAGGCGCTGGGGCCGGGAGGCCGTCGCGTCGCGGTGGCTGGGGCTCAGGTCGCGATGGTTCGCGGATGAGCGTCGCGTGCTGCTCGATGAGGTGTTGGTCGACCAGCCGGGCTGAACGTCGTGCGACGCCGGTCGCCAATTGCTGATGGTCGACCGGAACCCCGAGGCCGGATGTGATGACGCGGTCGAACAGCCCCCACCCGAACTGGATAGCGATCACCGAGGCGACCTGGCTGCGGACTTCGAGGTGGGTGACCGGCAGCCCGAGAGCGGTGCTGCGCAGCCGCAGGAACTGCTGCATGACGGTGTCCGCCGGCGGTCGGTCGCTCGTGCGGTCGAGCGCCAGATGTGCCAGGGTTCGCCACAGCCCGTCGGCGCGATCGATGACGATCGGGACCGGTTCGCGTGTGCCTCCGTCCATGTCGTCGCGGAGGAACGCGGCCGCGTTGCGTCGAAGTGCCTCGGCGAACAACGCGTCCTTGGGACCGAACTGGTGATGGATCTGGCCGTAGTTGACGCCGGCCCGGGCCGCGATCTCGCGCCCGGAGATCGCTCGTGGCGACCGCTCGGCGAGCAGCGAGCGGGTCGACTCGACGAGCGCTTCACGCACGGCGTCGCCACCGCGTGCCACGACATCAGGTCGCTTGGACGGAGCCGGTGTCGGTGAGCGGTGAGCGGTGCAGGGCACGCCCGGACGGTAACCGGTGCGAGGCGCGGACCGGGATGGTCAGGTCTGGCTGCGGACGCGGTCGGCGGGGTGCATGAAGCCGTGACGCCGACCAATGCCGGGGGGCGGACCGGTCACGTGCGGCGGCGGGTCGTCGAGCTCGAACTCCGTCGCATCGGTGTCCGGGTCGATGCTGACGTTGGCGGTGGCGAGCAGGCCGGAACCGACGCGTTCGGTGTGCGCCCACGCATCTGGCACGCCGTCGAAGAATCCGATCACGAAGTCGTCCTCGTTCGTCACCGTGCGCCGGTCGGCGCGCTGCGCGTAAGGCTTCTGTTTCGCGACCCATGCGGTTACGTGCTCGGGGAAGTAGAGCTGCGTCGTGTGCACGGCGCGGTCGTCGACGCGGAGCCGGAGGTGGACGTGCGGGGCGCGCGGCACGTACCAGCCGGGGAAGATCGTGCGGAACGTGACGATGCCGTCCTGGTCGGTGCATTGCGTGCCGCGCAGGAAGCGGTCGGCGTTGCGTGGGCGTTGGCGTGCGCCGTTGGCGATCAACTCGTCGGGATCGTTGTCGAATCCCGAGTACGCGCCACGCGCGTCGCACTGCCACATGTCGACGGCCACGCTGGCGAGCGGGCGGCCGTCGTCGGCCATCACGACCCTGACCCCGAGGTCGAGCTGCACACCTGCGCAGTCCTCGCGGACGTCCCGTCGGGTCAACGTCTGTTCCTCGCCGCCGATGTAGTACGGGCCCTCGATCTGCTCGACGCTGTGCTCGGGTACCGGCGGAAACCGATCGAGCGGGATCCGGAGGCGGTACGGGTCGGTGGGTTCGGAGCCGGTCATGGTGCGTCCCTTCTCGTCGGGTTCACGGCGACAGCGTGGTCGGTGGGGCATAGTCGTCCGCGTTGGCGACCATGCCGCGGGCGATGAAGTCGGCGCGTGGTGGGCTAAAGACGTCGATCAGCACGTGGAGACCGTCGCCGACGCCCTCCGAGGTGTGCTCGGTTCGCGCCGGGATCACGAGCAGGCTCGGCGATGGTGCCCTGAGGTGTTCGTCGTGGCGCCAGAGATCGGCCGACGGGCCCCACGGCACGCGGAGGTGGTGCACGAACTGACCCGAGAGCGCAAGTGATCCCTGCTCGAAGTGCTCGTGGGCGTGCGGGCTCAGCGCGGAGCGGTCGCGCGGGCCCTGGTACTCGACCCAGTTGATGCTCATCAAAGCGGTCTGCAGGATCCGGAGGCGACCTCCGGTGCCGGCACCCGGCAGACCGTCGACCGGGTAGACCGCGACCTCGCCGACGCCGCGCACCCGCCGGTACGGAACCGGCACCTCGAGCGCCGGCTGCTCACGGCCGAGGTCGCCGCCGGTTTCGAACCCGGGCGCCTCGTCAGGGTCGGGTCGCAGCACCACCACCATGCCGGGTGCGGCCGGTTGGACGACGTGGCGGCCGGCCGGAAGCACGCACATGGATCGTTCTGGTGAGGTGCATGTAGCGGCGCCCCCGGTGATCGTGGCAGCGAGCTCCGGCAGCAGCACGATCACCTCATGTCGGGACTCGACGACGATCTCGCTCGTCGTGCTACGCCACAGCTCGACGCCGAAGTAGCGGCCGCGGGCCCTCGCCGGATCGCCGTGATCGAGCGTGGTGAACGACCGCATCGGCACTGCTGTCGTCTGAGCGGTCCACACGTCACTCATTACCCGAACACCGCCCGGAGGAAGTCGATGTGGAGCCGGTTGAACGCCTCGGGACGTTCGAAGTACGGGGCGTGGATGCTCCCGTCGATCAGCTCGAGTCGCGCGTCGGGGATCAACTCGGTGATCTCCTTCGCGAGGCTCAGATCGGTGCGGTCGTCGAGCACGCCCTTCACCACCAGCGTCGGCACATCGATCGACCGGTACTCGTCGGCCGAGCACAAGCTCAGCTGTGCCGTCGCTTCGAGGTGATGGACGGCGAGGAACGGTGCCGCGTCGCGGGTGCCGGGTTGGCGGTAGACGGCACGGCGAACGGCGATCAGGTCGTCCTCGATGGCGTCAGGGTTCACGATCACACCGAGAACCGCCCGGGCGCCCTCCCAGGTGCTCTCGTCGTGGTCCTCGACGTGGTTCTTGAGGATCCGCGCCGATCGCACCGGGTCGAAGCGAAGGCCCGCCGGCGACACGAGCGTGAGCGCATCGAGCCGGTCGCGGTGGTCGACCGCGAACCGGGCGGCGATCCGAGATCCGAAGCTGGTGCCGAGCACTGCCGCGCGCTCCAGCCGGACCGCGTCCATGAAGTCGGCGACCTGCTGCGCGACCATCGGTGCGTGGTACGGCACGGGTGGCTTGTCGGAGAAGCCCATGCCAACGAGGTCGATCGCGTAGGTCTGGAAGTGCTCACCGTGAGCGGCGAGGTTGCGTGCGAACACGTCGGCATGGCTCATGAAGCCGTGCAGCAAGATCACCGCCGGGCCGTTGCGCGGCCCCGTTCGCACGTAGCGCGTGCGGATGTCGCCCGCTTGCACGTACCCCTGCTCGAGCGGCACGCCGAGCAGCTCTGTCCACACGCTCCAGTACGGCCGCTCTGTCGCGTCCACGCTCGCCTCCCTCGGTTGCCCACAGTTTAGCCAACGGCTAGGTTCGTACGCACATGGGAACACGGGGGTCGCGATGAGGCTGGCGCTGATCGGCGAGGGCGCGCAGGGCCACACGTACATGGAGGCGGCCGCCAAGGTCCCCGGCCTCGAGGTGGTCGGCCTCGCCGGCGGCAACGCCGCCGATGTCGAGGCGTTCGCCGAGCGCTACGGCATCCCACACCATGGGCTGTCCGTCGACGACGCGATCCGACACACCGACGTCGACGCTGTCGTCATCGGTTCGCCGTCGCAGCTCCACGTCGAACATGGCCTGCTGGCGATCGAACACGGCAAGCACGTGCTCCTCGAGATCCCAATGGCGCTCGATCTGGCCGGTGCCGAGCGGCTCACGGAGGCGGCAGACGCGGCCGGCGTCGTCGCGATGGTCGCGCACACGCGCCGCTACTCGCCCCTGTTCCGTGAGGTGCACCGACGGGTGTCGTCGGGTGAGCTGCAGCTCCACCACGTGATCTTCCACACGTTGTTCTTCCGGCGCCGCAACGTGAACCGTTTCGGGGTGGCCCGCACGTGGGTCGATGACCTGCTGTGGCATCAGGGGTGTCACAGCGTCGACCTGTTCCACTGGCTCTTCGACGACCTGCGTGACGTGTGCGCGTTCGCCGGCCCCGATCACTCGGAGCTCGCAACCACTATGGATATCGGGCTGCTCATCAACACCGACCGCGGATGCCTCATCAGCGGCGCGTTGTCGTTCAACCACCACGGTGCGATCGACGTGCGGGTGCGCTTCGTCGGTGAGGAGGAGACGCTCATCGTCGACCAGTCCGGCGGCGTGCTCCACGACGTCGACGGCAACGTGATCCTGCGCGACGACGGGTCGGCCTTCGCCAACCAGCTGATCGAGCTGCGTGACGCCGTGGCCGTCCGGCGCGAACCGCTCACGAGCTTCCGCGAGTGTCTGCCCGTGATGCAGCTGCTCGACCGTGCGCAACGCTCTATCGACGACCACCGGATCGGATGACGCGATGGACGTCGAGCAGCGCCGCGCCATCGAATGGGACGCGATCCAGCATGTCCTGCGCTTCTACCGCGCGCTCGACCGCAGTGACTACGCGGCCGCGGTCGAGTGCTTCGACGACACAGGAACCTGGGATCGCATGGGCGCACTGCACCGCGGCCGAGCTGCGATCACCGACGCGCTCGCCGGACGCGACGAGCACCTCCAGATCCGCCACGTGGTGTCGAATCTCGTGGCCGATGTCGCGGACGACGATCACGCCACAGTCACGTCGTACGTGGTGGTGTTCCTCGACCGCACAGGCGGCGACGGCCCGGGGAAGCTGGACGTGCCGAAGTCGATCTGGAGCAACACGACCAACCTCGTCTTTGCGGGTGACGGCTGGCGGATCACGGCGCACGGCGGCGACGTGGTCATGACACGGCCCGGCTGAACCCGCCGTCGTGTTGACGTCAGTCGGCCGGGACCAGGCCGGCGGCGATGATGCCGGCGACCGCGCACGCCTCGTCCAACTCCGATACGTCACCGGTCACACCGACCGCGCCGAGCACCTCGCCGTCGACGGATTGGATCCGGACGCCGCCCGGCTCGGCCCACAACCGGCCCTGCGAGGCCCCGTCGAGGAAGTCGGCGAAGCGCGGTCGGGGCGCAAGGAAGTCGCGCACCGCGCCCGAACGGCCGAACGAGAGCGCAACGGCGGCGTAGGCCTTACCCATCGCCATCTCGAAGCGCAACGCGCTGGCCCCGTCCGCCTTCTTGAACGCCTTCAGCAGGCCGGCGGCATCGACCACCGCCACGGCCATCGGCCGCAACCCTTTGCTGACGGCGTCTGCCAAGGTCGCATCGATCACCGCTTCGGCCTGGGCGAGCGTGAGCGTGGTCATGATGGTGTCCCTTTCCACGGCGCGAAGCCGTACAGCCGCGCCGGATTGTCCACGAGCACCCGCTGCTGATCCTCGTCGGGCAACGCGCGCTCCAGCCAGCCACGGAGCCCGGCCGGCGTGGGCGGCGCGCCGTCGAACGCGAAGTAGGGCCAATCCGATCCCCAAACGACTCGATCCGGAGCGCGCTCGATGAGTGTCCGCACGAACGGGATGACGTCGTCCCATCCCGGTGGACACCCGCGCCGGAACGCGCCGGAGACCTTGACCCACGCGCCGCCGTCAAGGAGATCAAGCAGCAACCGGAACGCCGGCTCGTTCGTGCCGGCGGCCACCCGCCAGGTCCGAAGCGCCATGTGGTCGATCACGACCACGCCGTCCACACCAGCCAGCACCGGGGCCATGTCGTGCCACTCGTCGGCGGTCATCGGGTAGTAGGAAACGTGCCAACCGGCCGACGCCGCAAGCGCCGCAGCGTCCCTGAGCATCTGCGCGGAGACGGACGCGCCCAGCAGGCCGCTCACACGAACACCGCACACGCCGGCTGCGGCGAGCACCTCGAGCGGCGTCGACACCGCCGCGCCGAGATTCACCACGCCATGCGCCGGAACCTCGATCCCCTCCAGCGCCCGCACGAGCGCACCGGCATCGTCCCCGTCCGCCGCTGTCTGCACCACCACGACGCGTCCGGCACCGATCGCGGACAGGTGCTCGCGGGCTGGACCGATCGCCAACTCGCCTGAATCCCGCCCGGCCGTGGCATGGACGTGCGCGTCGCACATCGGCCCGACCACTCGCATCGGCACAGCATGACACAGATTTAGCCATCGGCTAATGTACGCACCTATCGGGCCGAGCGAGGAGGAACTTCGACCGACATGGCCGACATCGTGCTCGGGGTTGCAGCCCCCCATTCGCCACTGCTCGCCGTCGGCCCAGACCAATGGGAGCTCCCCGAGAGCGACCCCTCGGCGGCCGCCGGCTCGGCGTCGACAGCGTTTCCACCGCCGACGCGCGCCGAGGGCCGCTTCCAGTACCGCGGTGACACGTACACGCACGCCGCGCTCGCCGCGCTCCGCAGCGACCAGCGCTGGCACGAGCGATGCACGCCTGAGGCCCGCCGGGACGCATACGACCGGTGCTACGCGGCGCAGCAGGTCCTGGCCGACGCCCTCGTCGACGCCGAACCCGACGTGCTCGTCATCGTCGGTGACGACCATCTCGAATGGTTCGTGCACGGCGTCACCCCCACGTTCATGGTCTACAACGGCACACGCGTCACCAACTACGCCCTGACCCCGGAGGAGCATGCCCGAGGTGTCGGTGTGCACGCCAACACGATCCGGATCGCCAGCCAGCGCGTGAACCGACCCAGTGTCGACACGGATTACCCGCTCCATCCGGCGCTGGCCGACCATCTCGTCTCGTCGCTCATCGCCGACGGCATCGACGTCGCCGAGTGCCGCCAGCAACCGATCGGACCCGACGCCAGGGCCCTGAACCTCCCGTACGCGTTCGCCTTCGTGCAACGCCGCATCCTCGGCGACCATCTACTGCCGATGGTGCCCGTGATCGTGAACGCGTACTTCCCGCCGATCCAACCCACCGCCGCGCGCTGCCTCGACTTCGGTCGCGCGATCGGCCACGCGATCCGATCGTGGGACCGTTCCGAACGCGTCGCCGTCGTCGCCGCCGGTGGCATGACGCACGTCGGAATCGACGAGGAACTCGATCGGTCCGTGCTCGACGCACTCAGCAGCGACGATCACGAGTACCTCACCACGATCCCCGAACCATGGCTCCGCGGCGGCAACTCCGAGCTGAAGGAATGGATCACCGCAGCCGGTGCCCTCGCGACCACCGGCCTCCGATTTCGAACCGTCGACTACACCACGATCGTCCGCTCCGAAGCCGGCACCGGTCAGGGGATGGGCTACGGGCTCTGGTCCTGACCCGGCCCGCCGACCATGCAGCCCGTCGACCTCGACGACATTCGCCGACGACTCGCGCACCTGCGCGTCGAGTCCGAGCGCATTCGCGTCGTCGCGGCCGGGATCACCGAGGTGCGGTAGCACTCGACCATCGGTTCACCCACCACTGCGTTGCTCGTCGATCCTGACACCACACCCGTCGCCACAGCGCTCATCGTGCATCCCGCGACCGGCGACCGGACGAGCCTGCTCGAGGACGCCACCGCTCTGGCCCACCACGGCGTCCGATGCCTGCTCCCCGAACTGCCACGCGAGCGATCGGACACCGTCGCCCTCGGTGTCGAGTCGCGCGTCAGGGCGATCGAGACACTGTGCGCCGGGCTCGAATGGCTGCGGCGCAGCGATCCCGTTCCTCGCGCGATCGGCTACATCGGCAAGAACCTCGGCGGCGCTCTCGCAGGCGCAGTGTGCGCGATCGACACGCGTGTCACCGCCACCGTCGCCGTCGCGCCGCTCCCCGACGTCGGCCGCTTCTTCACCGACGCAACACACCCCGTCGCGCATGCACGACGCGAACGCGACGGCCTGCCCACCTTGACCGGCATCCGCGACGCGACCGCACCACTCGAGCTTCACGGGACCATCGGCTCGTCGCGCGCCACACGCTGGCT
The DNA here is from genome assembly GCA_031390905.1 of Ilumatobacteraceae bacterium. Lineage (GTDB taxonomy): Bacteria > Actinomycetota > Acidimicrobiia > Acidimicrobiales > Ilumatobacteraceae > Ilumatobacter. Next base: position 16,335 of record JANMTV010000201.1, read on the forward strand.
GATCCAACTTGGTGGAAGCGACGACTGGGCCCCCGCCGACGAAACCGCCGCAAGCCTGCGCCTCGCCGCACCCGACGCCGAGATCGCGACCTACGATGGCGCCGACCATGACCTGGAGTCAGCCGACGCCACTGCGCACCGGATCGCCTGGATGCGCGGTCAGCTTCGCCCTTGACCGCTGATCAGGGTGGGTCAGCGCGTCGGGTAGCGAAGGAGGCCCTGGTGCCAGCGGTTCGCGGTAAGGCGTCGGGTCGAACGCTGCGAGAACGGTGCGGTACCTGCTGAACGTCATGGGGCGGTGTCAGGCTCGCTAGGGCGAGTGACCACGTCGCACGGCCGACCTGTGGTCTTCGCGTTCACGATCGCGAACGGGCCTAGGTCGGCCTAGGTCCAACCGTTTGCCTTCGGTGGACTCCCGGCCACTGGTCGTCAGGAGTGCAACATCGGCGATGCCGCCGATCGATCTGGCACGACTGAAGCCCGATGCTGGGGCCCCTGCCAGCTGGGCATTCCGAATACCTCGGCGTGCGGCCGGGCGTGCAACTCAGCCTTGCGGTCGGCCACACAGCTGAGAACGGCAGCGAGTCTGCACACGCCCTGAGCTGGGCAAACAGAGCGGGTGACGGGAATCGAACCGGCGTTCTCAGCTTGGGAAGCTACTGGGCGCCCGCCTCGAACATGCAGGTCACAACGTATCCTCCCTGGTGAGAGCGGCGAAGCTGGCGAGTTGTGTTGTCCTCCGACTCCCCTGTTGTCCTTTTGGACTCCTCTGTTCTAGGCACGTTGTAGGCACGGACGTCTCGTCGGCTCGGCAACAGTAGGGCGGTCTTTGCGGGTTGAGAGGTCCGTTGTTCTTGGTCATCCGCCGGCCGATGCTGTACTGGCCCGAAATTGGCCCAAACTAGCCTCACGGGCTCGTTTGAGCGGCTAGTTTGTTCTCATGGAACTTGACCGGTTGGTGACCGAGATGCGTTCGCGAGGCGGCGAGTTGCCGGGTGTCGAGGTCAAGTCGGCTGCGGGTGGTCTGCCCGATTCGATCACTGAGACGATGAGCGCGTTCGCCAACCTTCCAGGCGGCGGTCTGATTGTGCTCGGCCTCGACGAGGCCGCCGGCTTCGAGCCGGTTCGGTTGAAGAACGCGGCGGCACTCGCCGCGGGAGTAGCCAGCAGGGCACGGCAGGCGTTTCAGCCGGAGGTGCACGTCGACGTCGACGTGCAATCGTTCGAGGGCGGAGATGTCGTGGTGGCCGGAGTGCGCGAGCTGGCGACTTCGGCAAAGCCGTGCTTCGTGAAGCGCAGCGGTCAGGCGTATCTCCGTTTCGCCGACGGCGACTACGCGTTGTCGCAGCTCGAGATCGAGGCCTTCCTCTCGAATCGATCGCGCCCACGTTGCGACGAGGGTGCAGTTGCTGGCGCTACCACAGCTGACTTCGAGGCCGACCGAGTCAGCGACTTCCTCGCCACGGCGCGCTCATCCGATCGTCGGTTGGCCCGGGTCAGCGATGACGCCGAGCTGTTGCGGCGCACTGGCGTCGTCGTCGTCACCGGTGAGCCGACCGTCGCCGGACTGATTGCGCTCGGGGAGTACCCTCAACAGTTCCTCCCTCACTACGCGATTCGCATCGCATCGCTGCCGGACACATCGAACAGCTCCGTTCGGGCACTTGACGAAGCGATGCTCACCGGCCCGATCGCGGCGATGCTCGAGGACGCCGTGGCCTGGACTGCGCGCAACAGCCGTCGCCGGCTGGTCACCGACACTGCGAGCGGCCATGTCCGCGAGTTCCTCGACCCGCCCGCCGTCGCCGTTCGAGAACTGATCTCCAACGCGCTCGTACACAGGGACCTCGCCGAGTGGTCGACGTCTCGCTCGATCGAATGTCGCCTCACCCCCGACGCGTTCCGGTTGACCAATCCCGGCGGCCTCTACGGAGTCACCGCAGATCGCCTCGGAGTTCACCCGTTGACGTCTGCTCGCAATCGACGGCTCGTCGACATCTGCAAGTTCATCCGGACCAACGACGGCAACGTCGTCGAGGCGCTCGCCAGCGGCATCCCCGCAGCCCTGGCGGCAGTGCGAGACGCAGGCATGCCCGACCTCGACTTCTACGATCAAGGCATCACCTTCACCGTCACGATCCGACGACAGTCGGCCCCTCGGCCACCCTCGCCGACCGGACCTTCGCGCCGAATCGGAACCGAACAATCCGAACTGCTCAAACTATTAACGACCCCGAAGACCGTCGGCGAGCTCGCCGAGCAGCTGGCGATCTCTGTCAACGCCGTACGCAAACGGCTGACGTCACTGCGCTCGGCCGGCCTCGTGACGCAACACGGTGGGCCAGGACGCCACACCACCTACGAGCGATCGCCATGAATCGACAACGAACAGTCGCTCGTCTGTGCCGCTAGACACAGATGCCTCCATCACCCAAGAATGTCGCCAACTCGTACACCGCATGATGGGGGTCTCGCTCGGAAAAGTGAGCTAGGCCGGATCACAGCAGGCGTCACCGGCGGGTTGTACACGCGAGGGTCACTGACATCGACGATCGGCAGCACGTCGGCGGGAAGCCACCCGACTGGCTCGACAGTGGGTTTGCTCAGTCGAAGCAATCGCAGCAGGCCCGAGGCTCTTGGCTTCGGGGGAACGAGTTTGACTGGCGCGAGGCGCCCATACCGGGCATGCGGCGCTCGTGCGCAACCCGTCGTGGTGAGCGCGGTGAGGGCCGGCGCGCTCGGCAGTTGACCTAGGCATTGACGCGTGGGCGGTTGAAGAAATTCTCGATTCGTGTCGCGCAAGTCGGCAGCTGGGATGCTTTGTACCTTGATGGGTCGGGTGCGGTCAGACTTCGAGCGGTTCGTGGCGGAGGTCGAGCCGCGTGTGCGCCGTGCCCTTGTGGCCGGGTTCGGGGCGGTGGTCGGGCGTCAGGCCGCGGCGGACGCGCTGGCGTGGGCGTGGCAGAACTGGGAGCGGGTGCAAGAGCTCGAGAGCCCGGTCGGATACCTGTACCGGGTCGGGCGGACGTTGGCGGTTCGTAGCGAGGCACGCGACGTCCCCGTGGCCGACCTGGCGCCGGCCGCTTCGTCGCCGGACAACTCGTTCGAGCCGGGCCTCGCGCCGGCGATCGCACGCTTGACGGAGGCTCAGCGGTGTGCGGTCGTGTTGGTGGTCGGTTTCGGGTACACCTTGCGTGAGGCAGCCGAGGTGCTCGGCGTGACGGCGTCGACGGTGCACCGAGATTCCGAGCGGGCGCTCGCTCGCCTGCGGTCGGAGTTGGAGGTTGAGAATGCCCACTGACCTCGAACAGCAACTCCCTCGGTTCGCCGAGGCGCTCGACCGGGAGGCGCCGGCGATCTCGGTCGACGAGATCCTCAGCCGCCGAACCGTTGCGGTCGACGTGGACCGTCTGGAGCGGCCATCGTGGGACCAGGTCCCGCGCGTCGCCACCGTGTCCTGGGGCGACGCGATGCCCGGCCACGGAGCGAACGGGGAACGCGGCGCGTCGATCGAGCTTGCGCCGACGGCCGCCGAACCCCCGGCCCGTCGCCGTGTCGCGCTGAAGATCGCGCTCGCGGCCGCGGCGGCCGCTGTGTTGGTCGTCGCCCTCGGGGCCATCGTGCGGACCGGCGAGGAACCCGACCCTGCCGACCTACCGACGGTCCCCACCCCGTCGAGCGTCCCGACCCCGCCGACTCCCACAACGGAGCCCCCGTCGACGGTCCCCGCTCGGCCGCCCACCGCAACGGAGCCGCCGACGTCGGGTGGGATGTGGCCGCAGTCGACGCTCGACGAGGTCAGCGCCGCGCAGGAGCTCGCCGACGCCGGCGACCCCGACTACACCTGGCAGGTCGATGCTCGCCTGGTGGACGACTACTGGAGCTACCTCGTGGACGGTGGCCAGGTCGAGCTCGTCGACCGGTTCCTCCGCGAGGTGCTGGGCTGGGAGGCGTACGTGTTCAACACGTCGCACGAAGGCGACCGTAACGCGACGGGTGGAATCGACGGTGCGGCTGATGGCATGCTCACCGACCAACGGTTCTTGCGGTGTGCGCCGGGCCGCACCAACCCGCTCTACCCGCCCGGCCGTGAGCCGGAAATGGGCGAGCTGTGCGCGCCGACGCTCGACGACCTCCGCTACGAGTCGGTGAGCCTCGACCTCGCCCAGCTCGCCCGCCAAGACCTTGACGGGATCTGGGTGGTGAACCGGTGGAAACTGACGGCGCCGTTCGCACAAGCCGACCCGGTGGTTGTCGAGGCACAGGCCACGGAACGCCTGGAGGAGTTCCTCGCCGCACGTATCGCCGGCCAAGGCGCCGAGGGGCTGGTGGAGGTCGGCCAAGGAGTCGTCGACATTCCGCTCCTTTATGCCACCGCCTCGGGTGCCTCGTACGAGCGATACGAGATCGAGCGTGTGGACGCTTGGTGGCCCTCGGGTACCGGGACCTTCAGGGTTCG
>JANMTV010000212.1:0-3031 GCA_031390905.1 Ilumatobacteraceae bacterium
GGGCGCCGTCGGCGTCGGCGAGTTGTTGCCAGCGTTGGGTGACGGTCCGGAAGTCGGTGAACTCCAATGCTTTGGCGGCGTCCAACAGGAGTTGTTGCGAGCCGGCGAGTTGGTCGGCGCAACGCGGGTTGGCGTGCAGCAACGCAAGTTCGACGACTTGATCGATTCCGACTGTCCCGGCAGCCAGTTCGTCACTCACGTCGTTCAGGTCGCGCAGTGTGCGGGCGAGTTTGTGGCGTCGTGCTGATTCTGTGAGCGAGGTGTTGGTGACGGCCGAGTTCCATGATCGGACGGTGCGGTGCCCGTCAGCGAGGTAGTGGGCGGTCTGGTCACAGCGATCAACGACCGACACGATCGCAGCGGTCAGTTGTCGGCGGGCGATCTCCAACTCGAACAACACGCAATCGAGTTCGACACCGTCCAACCCGGCGACGTCGTCCACCGAAGGCAGACAAAGTGTCACCGTCGTTCCGTTCATGAGATAACAGTACCAGACGTATGTACGGAATCCAACAGCCCGAAAACAAATTCGAGAAATTCGCGGGAGGGAAACGGATGAGAACGATCGAGCGCCAATGTCGGTGCGCACGCGTCACGAGGGCCAGTTTCGAGCGTGCTGGTCTGAACTGTCGGCGGCCATCGAATTATGCCTGCCTGCCTGCCTGCTGGCGGCCATATGCCTCCGCCCACTGATGGCCATCTGAACGCTGAGAGTGACCTACTGCTGCGGCAAAGAAACGCGGCATACCGGCACATCGGGGACGCGATTACACGGGTGATCTCCGAGCGTTATGTGACGGTCCGGTGTGATCAGAATGCCGGTTCCTGAGCGGTCGTCGGCGGCGTAGGTCGACGTCATTACGAACGGTCGCGGGCCGTGGTGGTAGTGGTGCTCAGCCTGGTTCGGCTTCGAGGGCGGCCCAGTCTGCGTCGCTCGCTGGTCGCAGTTGGTTGGCGGCTTCGAGGACGGTGTCTGGATCGAGTCCCCAGCCTCCGAGGGTGTAGGTGTATCCGCCTTCCGACCAGAAGACGCCGAGGTAGGCAGGCGTGTCGTTGGTGGTGATGAAGGCGGGAACGCCGTGCACTGTTGCGTCCGTGACGGTGTCGTAGTCGAGCCGGTGGAGTGGGAACAGGTCGGGATCTTCGACTCTCCATCCGAGCCACAGCATCGGCTCGCCATCGCTGGGCAGTGCACCGTCGGGTTGAGCGTTGTACCAGCGGATCGAAGCGGGCGCGTGCTGCAATGATTCGAAAGGCACGAACGGGTCCTCCGAGGTGGTGCCGACGGCTCGTTCGACGAGGTCTGCTGGCAGCGCACCAGAGTCGATCACTGCACCGACACTGCTGCTGTCGGCGAGCATCGTGTGATCGGCTGCGGTGAGCAGTGGCCCGTGACACGGTTCCTCGCAGTTGAACTAGGGTCGACGCCTCAGGGCGAAGCTCATCAACAATCAAAGGGGGCACCATGCCGACCGTGATCGGGCACCATGACATCTCGAAGGGGAAGGATCACTGGCTCGCATCTCCGAAACGTGAGGAGGTCTTTGGCCCCCTCGGTGTCACGAACATCAGAACGTTTGTCAATCCGGAGAACCCAACCCAAGTAGCCGTTCTCATGGACGTTGCCGATCTTGATGCCCTCATGGCCGCCATGCAGAGCGCGGCAGCGGCCGAAGCGATGACGCATGACGGCGTCGTGCCCGAATCCCTGGTGATCCTCATCGAGGAGTAGGCGGCCCCCGCCCGTATCTGCCGATCCGCGCCCCATTTGAGATACGCGATCCGAGCAGAACGCGCGCTCGAGATCACGCACCGGTTCGCCTTGGCTGAGTAGCGCCGATCGGCGCATCGGGCGCGCTTCCGGCGTGCGTCTGGTGACACTCCGGCTGGGACGGGGCCCACTCGGGTCCGTACGGATCACGAGGCCTCCGATCGACAACGCCAGGTCAGCGCGGTAGTCACCGACCGCAACGGCGTCGCCAGCACCGCATCGCCGTTGGTGTGCGCCGTCGAACTGCAACAGTTCGTCGCGTCGCATCGTGATATCATGATGTCATGCCGAAGCAGACGACCGTGCGGTTGCCCGACGACCTCGCCGACGACGCAGAAGCTGTCGCCCGAGTCCGAGGCGACAGCGTCAACCAAGTGATCATCGACGCACTCGCCGCCGAGATCGAACGCGTCCGCTCCGACGCCGACTTCACCGCCCGCGCCAAGAAGCTGCTCGAGCGCGACCGGGAGATCCTCGACCGCCTCGCCAAGTGACCCGCTACCTCAGCCTCGCTGAGTGCTGGTATCTCGCCGAGCACGTCACAGGTATCAACACCGCAACGCTCATCAAGGCCAGCCGCGTCGAACTCGCCGACTCCGCACTCCACGCACCGCAAGCCGGATTCGGCGACACCGACTTCTACCCAGACCCCTACGACAAGGCAGCGGTGCTCGCCTGTCGGATCGCGTGGAACCATCCGTTGCCTGACGGCAACAAGCGAGCGGCATGGGCATGCCTTGTGCTGTTCATCGACCTCAACGACGGGTCATGGAACGACGAGAATCCCGACCCTGATGACGCCGTCGAAGCAATGCTCGCGGTTGCGGCACGGGAGGTCGACGAGGCGTGGCTCGCGATCTGGCTTCGCGAACGGGTCACCTTCCGAACCTGAGTCCGGATCCGCTCGGTAATCACCGATCGAAACCGCTCGCGACGAGCGCGCTTCCGGCGAAGCCGAGCGACGCGATCGCCGTAAGAGCGGCCCAGAACATCGGTGCAGAACTCCGCCCGCCCGAAGTGGTCGGGCCGCACCGATCACCCGTATAACGGCGCCTATGGCTCCGGCTGCGCGGCTTGAAGCGAGCCGAAACCCTCAGGGAGTTCGAGATCGAATCGCTCGCACAGTCGGATTACATCGTGGAAGTCGACCGGACGCGCCGGATAGCCGGTGTGCCACCGCAGCGACCACGCGGCAGCTTCGCAACGCACATCGATGCCGTTGATGACTCCACGTCCATCGAGAACATCCGATGGAAACGA
>JANMTV010000216.1:0-16510 GCA_031390905.1 Ilumatobacteraceae bacterium
CTTTTGGGACTGGGTGGAGAACTCGAACGCGGACGGTCGGGTCTTCAGCATCGAGAAGGTGGGCGACGAGCTGCTCGGCGGTGCCGATGAGCTGACGACGTGGGCGCAGCAGCGAGGTGACGAGTTCTTCCTCAAGCCGGATGCTGCCGTCGTCCCCAGCCTTCAGGTGACCAGCCAGTGGGCTGCAGGACAGGGTTACGACCCGGCCGCGGTCAACACCTTCCTCCAGGTCGCCGACTACTACCTCGTCGCCCACGCGCACGCGCATGGCCACGACGTCGTGACGCACGAGGTCGTTGCCCACACCACGAAGAAGATCCAAGATCCCGAACGCCTGCATCGGCATGGGCGTCAAGTGCATGACGCCATACGAGATGCTGCGCGTCGAGCGAGCACGATTCGTGCTCGGACCGAACTCGTGACGATGGCACGTGAAACCGCTCCGTGGTAGCAGCGTGGTAGCAACGCTGGCCGAACCGGGGCGGAAGTCAGCGAACGGTGGCGAACCGGTCGGCCGAGGAATGCCCAGCTCAGACGTATTTTCGCGAGCGACGACGGGCGACGGCGAGCGCAACCAAGGCGTTTCCTAAACCGTGTGTCGCACGTTCGAATCGTGCCGGGGGCACGTAAAGCACCTGGTAGATAGTGATGCTTGCAAAAGCAAGCGGCGGATTGTCCATCGTTTTGTCCATCTTTGGATGGACACCTCGGTTGCGATGACCCTCGATCGACGAACTCGGTGCTACTCGGTGGGTCTCAACGTGACTCCGTGTGATCAAGAGTGTCGGTATCCGGGACCGGGAGTCGGAACGGTTTCGCCTTCAATTATCGTTTCAATGTGGAACCCCTCGCGAGACAACTGGCGTCTATCAGGATTTCGTGTCTGAGTAATGGACAGCGGGCCCGGAGCGACGATGGCGAGGAGCTCCGAGGTGTGAGGTGATCGAGTTTCGATATGGTGATGCGGTGACCGCCGAGCGCCGCGATGATCGCCCACGGATACGTCATGCGGCGATACCAGATGACGCCTGGCTGGTTGTCCGCGGTGTCAGCGCGATCGAGCCCGCTACATCGATTCGGCAGGCCATGCTATTCCGACGCCGGTTCGAACGGTGGGGTCGGTTCGGATTGTCGGCCTTTACGCCCGGTCCGATGATGAGGTCGTCGATCTCGGCGAGGACCGCCTTGAGGCGTTCGAGGTGCTGTTGTGTATCGACTGGCCGACGTGGTTCAAGCGGGCTTCGAAGTGTTGCCGACATTTCGGAGCCCGCACGTCACGATTGCGTTCTCCGATGAGGTGGAGATTGGAGTCGCCAGACTGTTGGCGATCCCACATCGCACGCACGTAAACTCTGCGTATCGACAGGAGGGATCATGAAGATCGATTTGTTCGTTGACCTCAACACTGAGGATGAAACCGGGTATCCGTGGACGTATGCCGACCAGGCCAGTGACCCTTCCGTCGTCGTCAAGGGCCGCTGGCTCGTGGTCGGGTCTGGTTCGGCTGTGGCGCTCGCTGAGGTGATCGATGTCGGAGCCGATGGGCTCATGCATGTCCGTCCATTGCCCGGTCCGGTCAGCGCTCAACGGTTGGCTGCGGCTGTAGGGCGGCGCTAACTCGTCCACCGACGGGTCGTCTTGGGGCGGCGAGCCCGGCGACAGTGAAACAGACAGCGACGACCAGAGCTGCGGCCATGATTGAACCACGCCGATGGGACGGATGGCGCTCCGTGGGCCTTCCATCGACCGGAGCCGGCCTCGCATGAATGGACAAATCGGGCCAGCCCGAACGATGGAGCGAAGCAGGCACGTTGGCTATAGTCCAGTGCGGCGACAGTTGCGCCGGGAGGCGTGAACAGTTTGTCTGTCTGGCCCCGTTGGAACGCCTTTTCAGACGACTCGATCAGCAGGTCCGTAGCGCCCGCTGAGCGCGCCGGCGCTGACGCTAGTGGTGCCGCCGACTAATCCGGCGGTGTAACCGGTAGACCAATGAGCTGGTCTGATGAGGCAGCGACAAGGTTCCGGATACACCGACGAACTAACCCGACGAACTGACGCGCGGCACGACCAGCCGGTCGTCGGGCGCACTGCGACGGTCGCTGTGGCCCGCTTCGGATCACCGCATCGAGTTGCGGATGCGGCGGCTCCTGACGCGTTTTGGGCCGCTCTCAGGAGGCGTCGTGGCCCTGAAAGATCTTGTTGATCACAGTCCACGTGCCTTCGATCTTGAGCAGATGGAAGAAGTCGGTGAAGCAGAGACCGGACACATCGTTGGCGTCAATGCGGGCGCTGGCGGCAGTCCCGACGATCTCGATGCGGGCGATGACGCCCTGGGCTTCAGGCGACGGACGGAAGGCGTTGTCGACGCCGTCGAAGAGGCTCTGGATGGCACCGCCTGCGAGCTTTCCGTCCGCTCCCACGCTGTACATGGTTGCCTGGTCGCTGAAGGACGGCTTCATGATGCTGCTGTTGGCCTGGATGCAGCCGTCGATGTACTTGTTCAGCACCTCGGTGATGGCCTTGTGGTCGTGAACGTAAGTGGGCTTCGTCATGGTCTTGCTCCTGGTTGAGGTTGAGGATCGATGGGTTCCGGATGCAGCATTGAAATGCTGCCCATCAAGCGCGCATCATCTGGCCTTGCATATCACTGACTACAGAATAACTCAGTTCTATAGTGGTTGCTATACATAGCGTCAACATGTTCGAGGGAAAAGGTCGATGAACCTTCCAAGCGCTGCACCTTCCACAGTGCCGAGACCCAGCAAAGGCCGGCCGCGGGGCTTCGACCGCAGCGAAGCACTGGAGCGCGCCCTGGATGTCTTTTGGCGGCTCGGATACGAACCCGCGACGATCGCGGAGCTGTGCACGGCGATGGGCATCAACCCGCCGAGCCTGTATGCAGCGTTCGGCAACAAGGCCAAGCTGTTTTTGGAGGCGGTGGACTTCTACGACCGAAAGTACTGGGACGCGGCGCGCGTGGCCCTGGAGGAGGAGGCTGACGTGTACCCGGGCATCGAGTCATTCTTCGCCGACGCGGCGGCAATTCTGCTCTCGCCGCGTGCCCCCTGTGGGTGCCTCGTGGTGCTGGCGGCCATCAACGTGTCGCCCGAGTCCACAGAGGTCTACGAGGCGGTCAGATCCATGCGGCGCGCTGGCAAGACCTTCTTCGCACAGCGACTCCAGCGAGGCGTCGAAGACGGCCAGCTTCCCGCGAGCACTGATATCGCTGTACTGGCGGCCACGCTCAAGGCCATGCTCGAAGGGATGTCCATTCAGGCACGCGACGGCATCGGACAAGCCGAGCTGGCCGGCGTTGCCGCGCATGTGATCAAGCTGTTGCCGCCGCGGTCGACTCAACATCCCTAGTGCCCTGGCCATGTTGGTTTGTGGGTCGCGTACGGAAACGGAGCTGCGGCGCTATTTGAAGAGCGCGCTGCAGCTCGATGCCGATGGACGTGAAGACCCCGACCGCGACTGGATCACCCTCGCTGTGGTCGACGTGCATACGACCAGTCAACGCGTTGAGTGCCGCGCGGTCCGATACCGGCAGGCCGCGGCCTCCTCGATCGCCGGCTCAGTCGCGTGCGAAGTTCAGTTGGCCGTGGAGACGGCAGTGGTCGATAATGATCTCCATGTCGACAAGGCCATTGGGAGTTCTGCCCCTCGACGGCGCAAGCCTCCGGCGGGCACTCTCAGGCGATGCGGCCGAGTTGATGGTGCTACAGCGGTGCTGCTGGGTCGATGAGGCCGTTGCAAACGACACCCTTGACGTTCAGGCTCTCCACGAGACGCTCGAGGACGTACGAGCGTGGGTCGACGTCTGGACGACATGGTGCGTTCGCGTTGACGGCAGACTCGTGGGTGCGGTTCGGGCGCGCCAAGAGGGCTCGTCGTGGGAGATCGGCCGTCTGATGGTTGCCCCGGACCTCGCCGGCCGGGGTCTCGGTGGATGGCTGCTGCGGTTCGCGGAGGATCAAGCACCTGCCGACGTGGAGTCCATCACACTCTTCACTGGCTCACAGAGCGCCCGCAACATTGCCATTTACGAACGCGCAGGTTTCCGCCGCACACTTGCGGCAGCGCCCCCCGGCGCGGTCTGCCTCGTGAAGGGCCGGAACCCAGACCGGCACTAGCTTTTAGCGGTCGCCGGCGGCTCAAAACCGACGTGGTCAGCTCGACGGATCCAAATATCGCGACCGCTCCCGCCGCCGCGAGGTTGGCTTTCAAGCGAGGCGACAGGGGATCCCACACAGCGGTACTTGACGACCGTCCGACGCGGTGCGTCGACACGATTCGTGTTTAGCTGACCGCCATCAAACGCGCCTGGTGAACAGCCGCATTGAATGAAATCACTTCACGGACACGCTCCCGCGACACTGGCGCCTGCGGGAGCGAGGTCCAGTTCGATGCTGATGGCGTGCGGATCTCCGGCGTGGGGCGTGAGATACTTGGTAGATAGTGATGCTTGCAAGAGCCGACGGATTGTCCATCGTTTCGTCCATCCTTGGATGGACAACTTGGTGGCTCAGGCCCTCAATTGACGAACTCGGTTCTGCTCGCCGTGACCGTCGGTGACGCAGGGCTCGGCGACGTACGCTGGAACGCCACGCTTGGCGCGCCGCCGTCGGACGCTGGCTTCGGATCATGCCGTCGGCGTCGCTGGCAGCCTCGGTGAGGTGTAGCGGCGAGGCCCCGCACTCCGCGTAGTATAGTCCGCGCTGTGCGTGCTGCCCGTTTGGCCGCCACGGTGTGCGGCGGCGTCCTGTTGTGGAGCGTCAACGTCTCGTCCGCCAGCGTGCTCGCCGCTCCTGCGGTCGCCGACGTGCTGCTGTCCGATGTCGGGCCCGGCTTCACGCTGGTCAGCGAGAAACCCGGCACTCTCGAATCGCTCATGCGCACGTTCGAGAGCGAGCACGCCCGTCTCGACCTCAACGCGTTCTCCGTCACCGACCCACCCGGCGTGCGCCAACTGTTTCAGGTCTTCTCTACTGACAACGCCAACTTCACAGTGATCCCGGAACCATCTCTGGCGCTCGCAGCTTGGTTTGTTCCCGCTGGGTTGGAACTTGGTGATGGCTTCGCCTCGCTGATCTTTGCCGCGCGCGATTACATCTTCGTGTTCACGCTCGGGATCGACACTGCAAGTGACATCGACCCCGTGTCGTTCGTGCGTGGGCTAGCGGACCGACAGCTGGCGACGGATGGAGGGTTGCCACCTGTCGACGAGTCCGTCGGTCGCAAACGGACCGCCTCCGACGACGCAGTGGTCGCGCTGTTGCCCACCCAACCGCCTGCGGTGTATGGCTTGACGTCGTCTACAACCGTCGCCGGTCCCGACGAGCTGAAGGCCACCGACCATGTCGACAGCGCTGTGGTCGACTTCCTCAACGAGAATGCCCCCACCGCAGCGCGTGTGTGGAGCAACGACACCGGAGACCTCCTCGGTGCCGTCAGCATCACCAAGTATCCCTACGACATCTTCGCCGCGGCGGCGCTCGGCGAGGCGGCACACCCTTCCGCGTCCGACGTCGTGTCAACTGATGCGCTCGACGATGTACCGAACGTCGTCTCCTATACCGGCCGGGACGAGGCGTCCGACCAGATCGGCACAGCGTTCCGACGCGGCGACGTGTTCGTGCTCGTGCTCGTCAGCCACAGCGACGGTGTTCCGGTCGAGCGAGCGGCAGCGCTGGCGGCCGATCTCACGCGGCTCACGGCGTCGGGCCTTCCGTCTGGGCGGACCGGGGTGTACCGGTTCCCGGGCACGCCATCGAAGCTGCTCGGCCTCGCCTTGAGCGCCGCGTTGGTCACGTTTGCCGCGGGAGGATCTACGGCGGTTGCCCGCCTCCGCGCCCGCCGGGTGTCGAAGCGTTGGTCCGGCAGTCCGCTGCCAGCGCCCGAGCCCGTGGTGCAAGATGCTCGGAAAGGCACGGCGATCCCGCTCGATCTCGACGCGACGCGGCTTCGACGGCGAGGTGCCGTTGTCCTCGCCGGGCAGTTGACCGCGTTGAACATCTGCATCGTGGCGCTCGCCGGCGACTTCGCATGGCCAGGTGTCGGCGTCGCAGTGCTGGCGCTGATGTTGGGATTGCTGCTGACCCATTGGTGGCAACGTCGGGAGCTCAGTTTGCTCGGCGCCGCAGCCCCGCCCCGCCAGTTCGTCCTGCCTCGGCCTGCGGGCGCGCTGGTCGGCCTGCTCGCCCTCGCCGTGCTCGCGTTTGGCGTTGGATACGCGATCAAAGGCCTGCGCTACCTCGTGTTGCCACCGAGCCTGGCCCAACTGAAGTGGTCCGACCTGCTGGGAGTCGCACCTCGGACGGTCGGGAGCGTGTTCGGAATTGGCGGGTTCCTCGTCGCTGTGCTCGGTGCCTGGTTGTTCCGAATTGCGAGAGCGCTGGGTCGCTCGGGCACCAAGCTCGTGCTGGAGGTCGACCACCGCCAGGCCGCGCTCTACCTCCGATCGTTCGACGACGACAGCGTGCCGCTGCCGGCGATCGCCTCCGCACGGCGACCGCTGTTCGAGCTCTTCTCGCTGCGCGGAACAGATCCGTTCGAGGAATCGGTCGCATGGGAGCTCAACAGCTACGGACCGGTCGTCGCCGTGGGACGTCCCGGGCGATCGCTGGCCTCCCTCGGCGCAGCGCGCGAACACCTCTCGGACGAGACTTGGCGCGAGCAGGTGGCAAGTCGCATGGACGAGGCTGGAATCATCGCCATTGCGACCGGCCAGACCGACGGATTGGCCTGGGAACTCGGACAGGTCGTCTCCGGTGGCCATCTGTCGAAGACCATTTTCGTGTTTCCGCCAGTGGCTCCTGCCGAGATCGGGCGGCGCTGGGAGCACACAGCGGCGTCACTTGTCGGAGCCGGTCAGGCGGTCGGTTCACTGCCCGTGTCACCGGCGCTGATCCACACCGTGCGGATCGAGGCTGACGGCACCACGCGGGTGACATTCGCTCATCGCCGCGACGAAGCGACCTATCGCACCGCCATCGACCATTCGCTGACGCCAGCGATCTCACCAGGCTAAACCCTCCTGAGCGACGACCAGACCGATTCCGGCTCCCCGATGTCAGGTCTTCGCGGGCCAGACTTGGATCATTCAACCGACATCGACTCCGCCGAATGGATTCGTACCGACCTTCCTGATGTTTGTGGCTGACCACTCCAGGCGCAGCTCAACAAAGTGGACATTTGACAACTGGGTCGACGCTCGAGAGGTGGAGTGACTGCACCACGAAGCGCGATCGCGTTCGGTGGTCGATCAGACGGTATGCTGGCATACATGCAGCGAACGACGGTGAAACTATCCGATGATCTCGACGCCCGACTCCGCCACGAAGCCGAGCGTCGCGGGGCCACCGTGTCCGAACTCACCCGAGAGGCAATCGAGGCGCTGCTTGGGCAACCCGTTGGCAGACGCCGACTGCTCGCTGCAGGCGCGGGAGCAAGCGGACGGTCCGACATTTCGGAGCGAATCGAAGAGATCCTCGCTGGTGAGGTCGGATAATCGCGCTGATCGTCGACGCCGGTCCGTTGTACGCCTATGTCGATCGCGATGACCGTCATCACGCAACGAGCCTTGAACTGCTCGAGACGCATCCGGGTCCGCTGATCGTTCCGACGTTGGTGATCACGGAGGTGACCTACTTGTTGGGGACTCGGCTCGGCGCTGATGCAGAAGTTCGCTTCCTCGGAGATCTGGCATCAGGCTCGCTGATTCCCGAACCGGTGGCGGCCGCCGATTGGCTGCGGATCGCCGAACTCGTCTCGAAGTACCGGGATCTGCCGCTCGGCACTGCCGACGCCTCCGTGATCGCGGCGGCGGAACGGCTCGGCGTCACCGACATCGCCACAATCGATCGTCGACATTTCACCGTCGTGCAATCGACACTCGGTGCCCTCACGCTTCTGCCCTGACGACAACTTCGCCCCGATCGCACCCGATCGGGATCGCCGACGATGCAACCGAGCACCGTTCGCACATGCCCTGCGACCTCCCTGGGTGCGGTGGGGTCGGTTCGGATTGTCGGCCTTGGCGCCCGGTCCGGGGCGTCAAGGTCACCAAACGCGGAGGCGCCCACGGTGTGGGCACTTGACCTTGCTAGCGGGCGAGGTCGGTCAGCAAGTCCGAGGCGATTGCTTCTTCATGGATTGCCCGGCCGTGTTCATTCATCGTTGTGCCCAACGCAGGATCCCACGGCGTCGAACCGATGCGTTGCGGTAGCGGTATTGACGGGCGAGTCAGAGCTGCAAGGTAGGCGGCGCGTCCGAATCGCCAATGGGTGGCACCGAAGCGAGCGATCACGTGACCTGCGATGGCGACGCCTCCCGCGTCGACATCGGCATACACGGTCCTCGACGAGAGAGGACCGTTGGTGCGGCTGCTTGCGGGGGAGCAGCCGAAACCACGCTTGCGATCAGTCGGATCGTGGTCCCCCGACCGACCCGCTGAGACCGTGCTCGTACGCGTAGATGACGGCGTGGACTCGATCGCGCAGCTGCAGCTTCTGGAAGAGGTGCTTGATGTGGGTGCGCACGGTCGATTCCTCGATGCACAGCGCGGCGGCGATCTCGGCGTTGGACAGACCCTTGGCGATCTGGTCGAGTACGTCCCGTTCGCGGCCGGTGAGCGGGGAGAGATGCGCCGGTGCGGGGTCGGCGCGTCGTGGAGGGGTCAGGTGGTCGATCACGCGGCGGGTGACGGCCGGTGAGAGCACGGCATCACCGCTGGCGACGACGTGGATCGCTTCGAGGAGCTCTTCGGGGCGGGCCCGCTTGAGGAGGAATCCCGAGGCTCCTGCCTCGAGGGCGTCGAACACGTAGGCGTCCTCGTCGAACGTGGTGAGCACGATCACCCGGGTGTCGGCGTGGGCTGATGTGATCGCACGGGTGGCGGTGATCCCGTCACCGTCGGGCATCCGCACGTCCATCAGAACGACATCGGGCAACGTCAGACGTGCGAGCTCCACGGCGCGGGTGCCGGAGCCGGCGTGGCCGACGACGCTGATAGTTGGGTCGGCACCGAGAATCTCGATCAGCCCGACCCTCATCAGATGGTCGTCGTCGACGACGAGCACCCTGATCATCCGGCGCCGCCTGCGTCGGCAGGGAGGACGGCGGTCACGACGAACCTTCCGGCATCCACGCTGGTGTCGAGGCGACCTCCGACGAGGAGTGCGCGCTCGTTGGCTCCGGTCAGCCCGTTGCCCAGGCGCGGTTCACGCCCGTTGTCGTGGGTCGGGTTCGTGATGGTGACCGCAACGACGTTCGCGCCGTAGTCGAGCTGGACGTCGACTGGTCCGCAACCGTGTCGCGTGGCGTTCGTCAGGCCTTCCTGGGCGATGCGGTATGCGGCCTGGTCGACTGCTGCGGGAAGACGCCGCGGGACACCGCGAACGTTCACCTGAACCTGATGCCCCGCGTCGAGGTGCCGGCGAACGAGTGATGGAAGCGACTCGAGCGACGCAGGCGCGACGTCACGGAGATCGTTGACGGAACGCAACCCGGCGACCATCCCATCGATCTCGGCAACGGTCTGGCGGGCCAGTTCCTCGATCGTCGTCAGCGCGACGAGGGACCGGTCGGGGTTCTCGCGATGGCGCAGCCGCGCTCCGCCGGCGTGGACAGCGATGACATTGATCGTGTGGCCGACGGCATCGTGCAGGTCACGCGCGATGCGCATCCGTTCCTCAGCGGCCGCCAGCGCTCGTTCTCGCAGCGCGTCACGACGGAGCTCTTCGATCTGCTCACGCTGCAACCGGGAGCGTTCACCCGCGAGCCAGCAGGCACTCCACAACAACGCCGTGTGAAGAAGCTCCGACCACGGTGCGGTGCCGATCGAGATCGCACAGCTGGCGATGTACACGACGAATCCCCCGGCGACGACGAGTCCGGTTCGGACGTGACCAACCGTCGGTGCTCGCGATGCGGCGAACGCGTAGAGGGCGACACCGGACGCGAGGGGAAACCCGATCGGAGCGTCGATCAGCACCAAGGCAGACAACGCGATCGTCGACGCAGCGAATGCAAGAACGGGCCGTGTGCGCCGGACGAGCAGCGGTGCCACAGTTGCAGCCACGATCACGAACACGACCCAGCTCGGTGGGCGCTGTGCTGGATCGGTGACGGCGATCTGGCCGTTCCACACGAACATCACAGTCGCGATGTAGGTGGCGACCACGATGACGGCGTCGTGCACCCAGGGCAGTTGCCACCATCGTCGTGAACTCACGCCGCCAAGCGTAGGGACCGCAGGACAACGGTCGCCTCCTCCCACGCGAGGAGGCACCTCCACACCATGACGAGACGAAGTTCATCGCGCGCACGGATTCGCACGATCTGCGTGCTCCGTACGGTCGGTTCCGTGTCATTCCCCCATCACACGCCACCCACTTCACCGGTCGCCGAGGTCGTCCACCTCACCAAGCAGTACCGGGACGCGACCGCCGTCGACGACGTGTCGTTCCAGGTCCGAGCCGGCACGATCACCGGCTTCCTCGGACCGAACGGTGCCGGCAAGACGACCACCTTGCGGATCCTGCTCGGCTTGGCCTCCCCGACATCGGGCGATGTCACCATCGACGGAACCCACCCACTCCGACTGAACAAACCGTGGCGACACGTCGGCGCCGTCCTCGAAGCCAACGACTTCCACCCGGCGCGCACCGGCCGCAACCACCTTCGCAGCCTCGCCCGGCTGTGCGACCTATCGGACGATGTCGTCGACGAACAGCTCGAACGTGTAGGACTCGCGGACGCTGCTGGCCGTCGCGTCGGCAGCTACTCGCTCGGAATGCGCCAACGACTCGGACTGGCAGCCGCGATGCTCGGCGACCCACGCCTGCTGGTCCTCGATGAACCGACCAACGGCCTCGATCCCGTCGGCGTGCGATGGATGCGAGACCTGATGCGATCATTCGCTGACAGCGGGGGCGCAGTGCTCATGTCGAGCCACCTGCTGGCCGAGGCACAGCACAGCGTCGACCACGTGATCATCATCGACCACGGACGTCTCGTCGCCGACGCCCCGATTGACGACCTCGTCGAGCCCGGCAATGACCTCGAAGACGCATACCTGCGTCTTGTCGGAGCCGACAGCGAGGTCGGGCGATGAGCGTGCTCGCCTCGGAACGACTCAAGATCGCGACCACACGCACCACCATCGCGCTCGCGGCGGCGCTCATCGGCGTGGTCACGCTCGCCGCGATCGTGCACATCCTCGGCTTCGACACAGCCATGGTCGACGACGCCACCGAGCAACGCTCGATCCTCACCGACATCGGTGTCACCATGGGCCTCGTCTTCGCAGCCATCTCCGGCTCGCTCGCGATCACCAGCGAGTTCCGACATGGCACCATCCGTCCGACCCTGCTCAAGCATCCCGATCGCAACAGTCTGCTCGTCGCGAAGGTCATCACCCAGGCCGTGACCGGTACGGTGCTCGCCGCAGCCGCAACTGCCTATGCCGTGGCGCTGTGTACAACATTCCTCCAAGCGCGCGGACTCTCACTGGACCTCGACGCCGCGCAGATCACACGGCTGATCGGGGGCGCCGGCGTCGGCGGCGCCGGCTTCGCCGCCAGTGGTATCGCGATCGGGACGATCGTGCGCAACCAGGTTCCCGTCGTCGTCGGCCTGCTCATTTGGATCCTGTTCATCGAGAACCTCCTCCGCGCCGGCACGCCATCGATCGCGCGCTTCGCCCCCGGCTCGCTGGCCCGAGCGATCGCCGCCGACGGCTCCGGCGTCCTGACCTCACCGACCCTCGCGTCGCTCGCGCTGGCTCTCGTCGCCGCCGGGGTGCTGATCGCCGCCCGCTCGAACTTCTCCCGCCGCGACATCCCCTGAACAGGAGCCGTCATGAACCTGCCCGCCCACCCGCCACACACCGACGACGAACAAGCGAACACCCGCCCCCGTCGACGCGCCATCATCGCCGCCATCTTCATCGTCGTGCTGCTCGCGAGCATCCATCTCCTCCGCACGGCCCTGTCCTGACCCCGTCGACCTGCAGACTTCAACTCGGTGTATCGCGTTTGGTTTCCCTGTGTGGACCATGTCAGGGGGCTACATCGACGACTCGGCAGCCGAGCTTTGTTCGCCCGACCGGGCACCGTCAGGTCCCGTGTCGCACGGACGAGGTTGGCGTTGGGAGCGGGTCTCGACCCGGCCGAACGCACGCGGCGTGCAGACTTTGATTCGTCGCGGGTTGACCTGTGCGAGTTCATGGCATGCCAGCACGGCGTCGTGGGTCAGGTAGGCATCGGCGCCGACTCGCAACACGGCCTCCATGAACTGAGGCGCGACGTGGTCGAGCACGTCCGCTACACCCAGCGGCGGGGCGCGACGGGCCGCGCTCCAGCTCTGATGCGACGTACGGGGACCGTGAAATGCGAATGAGATTGCGACCTTTCTCCTTCGGACGGAACGAGATTGGACGGACGCGACGACACTGCGCACGACCAGAAGCGGTCATGGGTTGCTCCTTGAGCAAAACTCGACACGCCTTCCAATCGGTTCGAATCGCACACCATTCTTCGCCGCTAACTCAGACACAACACAACACTGCCAGCTGTTCCGCACGCCGTTGTTGGGTGTGGCGGACGGAGGACTCGGGCCCGTCAGCCCGCGAGGTCGAAGTCGCCCGCCTCGCAGCGCAGAGCGGCACGAACCGCACGATTGCTGCGCTTCTGTACGTGTCGCCGCGAACGGTCGAACCAGTAACTGCGCATCGACATACTTGGCTCCTCGGGCCGTGACGACCTCGCCTCAAACGCCGCGCTGATGCAGGCCGGCGTCTGCCGGCCTCGCAGGGTTGCTCATTGCGCACGGCCTGGCGCGCCGGTCGGCGAGCAGTGCCGCCGCGGCGATGGCCGCGAGCGCGATCACCACCGTCCACGGGTGGGTGGTGGCGGCGGTCTCGATGGTGAGAAAGGGGTTGCGCATGAGGTCGACACGGTCGACCAGCCAACCCAGCGCCGCCAGCAGGGCCAGGCTCGCCGCGGTCACCCTGAACGGCGTGGCCCAACGAGTGCGCGAGATCGCATAGATCGACGGCAGCAGCAGTGCAATCGCCACCAACTGCGCGAGCTCGACGCCGACGTTGAACGAGAGAAGCGTCAGCAGAGAGGTCGAGCCGTCCAGTCCGAGGCCGGCGAGGATTCCCGCGAACGCAAGGCCATGGACGAGACCGAACCCACCAGCAATGAACACCTCGCTGCGGTTGGTCAGCGGCCTGATCGCGTTGATGGCAGAGGCTGCGACGGACACGGCAACCAGAACCTCGACCGGCCGACTCGGAATGTTTACCCATCCCAGCGCGCTCGCAACCAGCGTGATCGAGTGGCCCACGGTGAATGCGGTGACGATGTGAACAACGCGACGGACCGTCTCCCACGGCGTGCGCCGGTCTCTCCAGCGCCCATCGGATGCGACGAGGGCCGCTGGCAACAGAAGAGTGGCCAGGAACAGTAGGTGATCGGCACCATCGAGCACATGCTCGTACCCAAAATGGATCATGTCGGCGACGGGCACCGTGAGCTGGCCATCGGTGATTGGCAACCTTGGATCTGCAGAGGTGATCACCCCGGCGGTCGAGATCTCGTCGCTGGAATCTGTCAGCACCACCACCGCCTGGTGTTGTGGGATTGCATCGATGATCGCGTCGTACTCGATGGTGAACCGGTCCGTGGCCTCGGCGCCATTCTCGAACGCCACGATCACGCTGAACGAATCGATGCTTTCGATGGTGGTGCGTGTTGCGTCGGTGTACGTCTCCGCCCACTCAACGCGATCAGGCCCCGTCACCGTCAGGTGAGCGTCGAGGTACTGGACGATGGTCGCATCGTCTGCACCCGTGACGCCGAGAGCGGTCTCGAGCGGTTCGACCGCAACGGTGATCGTTGCCTCGACACCCGTTTCATCGATGCGCACCGCAATCGTGCTGCTGCCGAGGCTGTGCGCTGACACCGCGGAGGGCACGCAGAGGGCCAGGATTGACGCCCCACCCGTTGCGGCAGCGATCAGCCTTCGGCGTGCGCGGCTCACAGACCGGTGAACGTGGGTGTGGCATCAGAGCCGTTCCACGTGACCCGGTACGTGTAAGCGTCCACCAGGGCATCATGGTACGACTGCGCGTCCGTGTCGGTGATCGTGCCGGCGGACAGCAGACTGTCGACGGCGGTCTGGCGTGAGGCAACGAGGGCGTCGATCAACCCCTGTACGTCGATGCCGAGGTCGACCGCAACAGCTTCGAGGTTCTGGCCCTGTGTCTCCATGCGAACGTGCATCTCGTCGTGCGAGATGCCGAGCACCTCGATGAGAATGCTCTCCACATCCTGGTGTCCGCGGTGCAGCCCAAGACTGGCCTCTCCGTAGGCCTCGCTGATCAGGTCGACCAGGTCCGCGGCCGAGGTCGCACTTTCGACCGATGCGCCGCCGCCCGGACCGCCTTGCGCTGGCCCGCCGTCCGCTGCGGTCGTGGTCGCTGCCGTGTCGACAGTCGTGGTAGCAACCGTGTCGCTGGTAGCAACCGTGTCGCTGGTAGCAACGGTTTCGGTCGAGGCTGGCTCGATCGACGCACTGGACGAGTCGTCACTGCAGGCGACGGTTACGCTGAGGAGGCCGACAGTTAGAAGGGCAAGTGTTCTCGTGGATTTCATCGCGGGTGCGATTCCTTTCAATTGGTTGATGGGCAGCAGGGTAAAGGCTGCCAGTAACCGGCACATGGGGATCGAGTAAGAGCTTGGTGTGAAGAGCGGCGACGTGTTCTACGCGAAAGGCGCCCGGAAGACTCTCGGTGCGTACTCCCTTGGGATTGTCGTTTTTCGATGGCGTCGACGTGATCGACAGGGATCAACTCGCTGACCGGTCAGCCCGAACATCAGCCAAGCTAGGCGGTCTGAACGCGGCCGCGACCAGCTCGTTTGGCGGCGTAGAGGAGCCGGTCGGCGCGTTCGACGAACTCGTGCGGCAGCTCACCGGGACTGGGGACAGTGATTCCGACGGAGATCGAGGCGCCGTAAGGTTCGAGCACCAGGCTGGCGGCGCGGCACAGTCGTCGACAGGCCAATTCGGCATTTTGAAGTTCAACGCCGGGCAGGATCGCGGCGAACTCGTCGCCACCGATCCGGTAGGCGTGTCCAAAGCCTCGTAGCGAGTCCCGCATGACACCTGCCACCTCGCGCAACAACCGGTCTCCTGTAAGATGGCCAGCGCTGTCGTTGACGGACTTGAAATGGTCGATGTCCATGATTGCGACTGCATAGGGCAGGCGCTCGTCGCGCAACGCCTCGTGGAAGGCGGAGTGGTTCCCAAGTTCGGTCAGCGGATCGCTGCTGGCCCGGCAGCGAAGCTCAGCCACGGTGGTCGCGAGGTCGAGACACCGGGCGGCCTCGGCGGCCAGCAGTTCCAGTGGCTCGATCTCGTCGGTTGACAAGTACATCGCCGAGCCGTGAGCGACCGCGAGAATGCCGGTGCGGCGGCCGAGCGAGATCAGCGGCAGAACGGCGACTTCGACGGCGCCCGCACCCCGCAACGTTTCGGTGCCGGCGACAGGGCGCCCGGTGAGATCTCCGGCCGTGTAGCACGAGCTCACACGGTCGACCATGGCCGCCAGCCGCGTCACGTCCTCAGGGGGGATCGCCCGGAACGCGGCGGCCAGGGGACCCAAGGTCTCGACGATCTCGAGCTCTCCTGCGGCGTTGCGCTGGGCCAGGAGCGCCGATTCCATTCCTGAGACTTCGCAGGCCATACGCACGATCGCCTTGCGCACCTCGTCGAGTTCGGCCAGACCGGCGAGCTGCTTCGATGAGCGCGCCAGCCGAGTGAGCGGTGAATCCGAGTAGCCGACGCCGACCTCGGCGAGACGAGCCCCGAGCAGTGCCGCGCAACGGTCGATCTCCGCTTCGATCTCGGCGGTGAGCGGAATCAGCGACTCGACGTTGAGGCCACCGACGACGCGATCGCCGACCCACAGCGGAACCGCCATCTCAGCGGCGATGCCCGGCGCCGCTTCAAGGAACTCGTTGGAGCTCGCCACGTCGTGCAGCACGATCCGCTCACCGCTACGCATTACGCCGGTGAGCACGCCCACGCCGCTGGGGAGGCCATCGAGGATCTGCCAATAGCCGCGTTGGGCGAGGCAGCGCAGCAGGCCATCTCGCTCGACGTACACGCTCGGCATGAGCTGGTCAAACCGGTGGAGGTGCTCGCAGACGGCGACTGCCGCCTCGGTCTGATTGCGTGACGCTGCCAACGCACGCCGGCACTGACCGTCGTCATCCGTCACGCCGGTCGCCCGCGTCACCGCTTCGATCTTCACCGTGGGCGAGAATGTGGCGATCGTCGATGGCGGGCCCGGCCGTCCGCGTTGCCACCCCTGTGCGAGGGAGACGCCCGCATCGCCAAAGACCGCCAGCGCCTCGCTGCGCTCCACGCCGTCGGCGATAACGGTCGCGCCGACATCTCGGGCGAAGGCGTCGTCCACGGCGTCCATCTGAAGCACGTC
>JANMTV010000217.1:0-1431 GCA_031390905.1 Ilumatobacteraceae bacterium
CACATGTTTGGCACCGGCCACTCCCGGATCCCGCTCGAGGAGATGTTTCCTCGGTACGGCTCGTTTCCCGGCTTCCATCCGATCGCCGAGCTTTCGATGACGTTCCACACCCAGGTGACCGGAGCCAACGGTCAACGCCAGGCGATGTTCATCGAGCGAGTCCACGGGTTAGCCGAACAGATCCTCGCCAATTTTCACTTCGGTCCCGACGATCTCATGATGATCTTCAGCGCCAGTGGCCTGGCCGCGGTCCCGGTGGAGATGGCGATCGGGGCCCGGGAGCGGGGCATGGCCGTCATCGCCGTCACCTCGATCGCACAAAGCATGTCGGGAGAACCCGGGCACGAGTCGGGCACGAGGCTGCTGGATCATGCCGAAGTGGTTATCGACCTCTGCACACCGGTGGGTGACGCGATGGTGCTCCTCGAGGGCGTGGACAGTCCTGTGGGACCCGGATCGACCGTGGCCTACGCCGCCATCGTCAACGAGATCAAAGTGCAGACCGCCGCTCTGTTGTTGGAGAACGGTGCCCTGCCCCCGGTCATCACCGCCGCCGCCCTGGTCGGCAAGGAACGGGCTGAGTCACTGTTCGACGGGGCCTACGAAGAACATTCCCAGCGTCTCGGGAGGCTGTTCATTGGCGGTAGGGCAGCGGGACCCCCGGCTGGCACAGGCGTGACTTCTTAGGCGGCTCAGGACTTTGTCCTTGACAACGGCAAAAGTTGCATGATGAATGGCATAACTATGAGCAGGCA
This sequence comes from Ilumatobacteraceae bacterium, assembly GCA_031390905.1. GTDB lineage: Bacteria > Actinomycetota > Acidimicrobiia > Acidimicrobiales > Ilumatobacteraceae > Ilumatobacter. The sequence continues at coordinate 756 of JANMTV010000217.1, forward strand.
TAACTGTGAGCACAGCGGGTTCGATCCTCGAACTGATCCGTCGGGTGGGCACAACCACCCGATCCCAACTCGCTGACGCCACCGGTTTGGCCCGCTCGACGATTGCCGATCGAGTCGACCAACTCATCGCCGGGGGCCTGGTGGCTGAGATTGGCGAAGCCCCGTCTTCGGGTGGTCGACCGCCGATGTTGCTGGGTCGCAACGCCGGGGCCGGAGCGACCCTCCCCGCCGACCTCGGAGCTACCCACGGCCGCCTCGCAGTTTGTGATCTGGGCGGCTCGGCGATCGCCGAGCGTCCGGTCGAACTCGAGCGCGTCCCAGAACCACGCCGAATGAGGACCGGGATGGGCCTCCCGGGACCGCACCCAGGTCACATCGCCAACGGCCCCGTTCTGCACCGCCGCGATCGCTTTCAGAGTCTTGGGGGTGTAACAGAGGTCTTCCAGGTATCCGGCGAAGACTCCGGCCTTTTCAACACTGTCGAGAATCCGCTTCGCTTCCTCAGCCGTGCGCGCGAGTGGTTTGGTGCACAAGACCGCCTTGCCGGCGGCGCCGGCCAGCGCAATCGCCTCTTCGTGAAGATGATTGGGCAGGCCGACCACGACGACGGTGGTGTCGGGGTGGTTGATTGCCTCTTCCATCGAGGTCGTGGACTGGGCGATGCCCCATCGGTTCT
>JANMTV010000240.1:0-1986 GCA_031390905.1 Ilumatobacteraceae bacterium
GCCGCCCCGATCGCCGACCGGTGGTAGTCAAGAGGAGCATGTCGTTGTCAACCAACCGCCGACCGATGAAGCCTCGAGTCAGTCGATAGATACGACGATGCCAGCGCGAGAGCCGGCGAACCCTTGAGTCCTTCACGCCGATATCAGCGACAGGTCTGGAAGGTGCTCTAGCTGTGCTCTGCCTTCATGGCCGCGAAAGACTTCTTGATGAGCTTTTCTAGAACGGCCAGATCGACGTCTGCCAGCTTGTTGATATAGAGGCACCCAACGCTGGTCTTGTGTTTGCCGTGGTCCTTGAGCAGATCCTGGTAGTCAGCGAAGCCGGGCATGACATAGAGTGTCAGGTTCTGCTTCCTCGGCGAAAACCCGGTCAGCATCCAGTCGCCTTCTTGCTTGCTCTTTTCTGACTTGTAGTGATACGACCCGAAACCGATGATGCTCGAACCCCACATCTTGGGTTTCTCGCCGGTCACCTTCGAAAATAGCTTCAGCAACGCGAGGCTGTCCTGCCTCTTGACTTCGTCCTCAACCTTGTTGATGAAGTCCTCGACGTTGGCGTCATTGACGGTGGTCTTTGGTGCTGCCATATCGGTCCAATTTACCAAAACACGCATGAGTTGAATCAATTGTTTGGCATCGCTGTGTCTGGTTTCGTTCTTGATACCGCTCAAGAAGTCATCCACCGAAGAATCTGGAGTTTTGGTCCGGCCATCGTCGGCCTGGCAGCCTGGATAGTCTTGATACCGGTAACCATCCTCGCCGTTGGCGCGTTGACAACCGCGTCTGACACGGACCAAGGCAGTGCTGCTCACCCGAAATCCACTGGATCGAGACGCGTGTCGCGGTAACTTTCTTGTTAGCTGCAACCCAAGGAGTTTCCGCAGTTGAGGCACTTGTAGCAAGAGCCGTTTCGGATGGTGATGTGGCCGCAGGTGTCGCAGATGGGGGCGTCGCCCATCATTTCTCCCAAGGCGGATTGCATCGCCATCGTGCCGGCGTCTTTTGACTTCACCGCCGTCATCGCCATCGCCGAATCCCGCTTTTCCGCCGGTGCCACCGGCCTGGACTCAAGGAACTTCACTGCTGAGGCCACTGCCGTAACGTGCTGTTCGGCGACTGCGTCCGTTAGGTCCAACTGGATGCCGGCTTCGACTGCCAGGCCGCTGGCCGGTTCGGGGAGTTCGCCGTCACGGACCGGGGGGACCTGGGCGAGGTCGTCTCGCTTCAAGTACTCGACGGCCAGGGCACGGAAGACGTAGTCCACGATGCTGTTGGCCATCTTGATGTTGGGGTGGCCCTCTACGAGACCACGGGGTTCGAAGGTCTGGAAGGTGAAGGTGTCGACGAACTCCTCCAACGGCACTCCGAATTGGAGGCCCTTGCTCACCGCAATCGCAAAGCAGGAGAGGATCCCGCGCAGGGTGGCGCCTTCCTTGGCCAGGTCGATGAAGACCTCGCCGAGGGTTCCGTCCTCGTACTCGCCGGTGCGGAGATAGACCTTGTGTCCACCAATGCGAGCTTCCTGGGTGTAGCCACCCCGACGGCCGGGAAGCATGAAGCGGGGCGGGTGCATTCCCTGGGCATAGGCCTGGGTGGGCGACATCCCCACCGGGATCTTCCCCCAGAGGATCTGCTTGTCGATCTCGTGGGCCCTCGTCACCTCTTCGGGCTCGTCCTCGGACTGGGCGTCGTCGGAACTCGATGACAACGGCTGGCTGGCCTTGGAGCCGTCGCGGTAGAGGGCCATGCACTTGACCCCGAGCTCGTAAGAGAGCATGTAACTCTCCTCGATGTCCTCGATGGTCGCCTCGTTGGGCATGTTGATGGTCTTGCTTCCGGCCCCACTCAGCATCGGCTGGGTGGCGGCCAGCATCCTGATGTGGCCGGTGTGATGGATCAGCCTCTGGCCATTGCGGCCGTTGCGGTTGGCGGTATCAAACACCGCCAGGTGCTCGTCCTTGAGATGGGGAGCGCCTTCGATGGTCT
>JANMTV010000258.1:0-18866 GCA_031390905.1 Ilumatobacteraceae bacterium
GCTGGTGCAACGAGATTGCCGCGTCGTGTCCCTTGCCAGAGGCGATCGGGACCAACCCACCCTTGGCCAACTCGTCATTGATGTCGAGTTGCTGATAGCCGGGCTTCACGTGGGTCCTGTCGGGCGAGTTGGAACACAAGGACTCGGAGGGCAATCACGGGCTGCTGTATCCGGGTCTGGCTCAGCGGATGTCGGCTGGAACGGGAATTCGCCACAGCGAACACAACCCGAGTCCGACGACGGATGTTCATTTCCTGCAGATGTGGGTTCCGCCCGACATGAACGGCGTGAAGCCCGGCTATCAGCAACTCGACATCAATGACGAGTTGGCCAAGGGTGGGTTGGTCCCGATCGCTTCGGGCAAGGGACATGACGCGGCAATCTCGTTCCACCAGCGAGACGCCGTATTGTGGGGCGGCCGCCTTGCGGCGGACGAGCGGGTCGCCGTGCCCGATGACCGCCACGTCCACGTCTTCGTCGCCCGCGGATCCGGCGAACTCGAACCCGGAGGATCGCTCGCCACCGCCGACGCCGCCCGATTGACCAATGCCAGCGGCATGACCTTCATCGCCGGCCCCGACGGTGCCGAAGTCTTGATCTGGGCCACCGCGTAAAGTCGGCGAACACCACCTGTTGTGCTCGCCCGCTGGCATCCTGATGGGCGTGGAGCTTTCCTTGGATGATTTCGGTTCGCTGGTCCGTGCGCGCCGGACACACATGTTGGTCGATCGGGGACGCCAGGTTTCGACAGAGCTGATCGAACAGCTGTGCGAGTTGGCGATGTGGGCGCCAAATCACAAGAAGACGTGGCCTTGGCGATTTGCTTCGCTCACGGGCGAAGCTCGGCTTCGGCTGGGCGACGCATTCGTGGCCGACATGATCGAGCGCGATTTCGGCGACGAGGGCAAGCGCGCCAAGACGCTCACCAAATACGCCCGCACACCGAACGTCCTCGTTGTCGGCTGTGCGCCTCATGACAACCCGTCGTTGCACGACGAGAACCGCGACGCTGTGGCCGCCGGGATCGAGAACCTGCTGCTCGGTGCCACCGCAGCAGGCCTCGCATCGTTCTGGTCAACCGCACCACTGATCGACTCGGCGCGAGTCCTCGCACTCTGCGGCTTCGAGCCGGTCGACCGGATCATCGGATTGATCTACCTCGGCTGGCCGACCGGTTCGGTCGAGATTCCCCAACGTCCAGATCCGATCGTGCATCACGTAACCGACTGATCCGGCGTTCATGTCGCGCTCACCCCCTGCATGGCGTCTCCATCGCGACATGAACGTGGGTTTCGAACTTGGCTCTCATCAGGTCACGGATGGTAGATCCCGAACACGTCCCTGAGTGCGTCGCTGACTTCCCCCAACGTGGCGTTGGCACGGAGGGCTTCCTTCATCGGATACAGCAGGTTCTGATCGCCACGGGCCGCCGCCCGAACGTCTTCCAACCGAGCAGCAACCGCGGCAGCATCGCGGTCGGCCTTGTATGCAGCCAACCGCAACTTCTGATCGACCTCGAGTTGCGGGTCGATCGGGAACACCGACGGCTCCGGCTCATTGTCGATCGTGAACTTGTTGAGACCGACGATCACCCGCTCGTCATCGTCGATCGACTTCGTGTACTCGTAAGCCGCCTGATCTATCTCCTCCATCTGGTAGTGCTGCTCGATCGCTTCGACCGCTCCCCCGAGCTCGTCGATCCGATTGATGTACTCCCACGCCAACCGTTCGACCTCATCGGTCATCGACTCGACGAGGTACGACCCGGCGAGCGGGTCCGGCGTGTCGACGACACCCGCCTCGTAGCCGATGATCTGCTGAGTGCGAAGCGCCAGGCGGGCCGCCTCCTCGGTTGGAAGCGATAACGCTTCGTCGTAGCCGTTCGTGTGCAGCGATTGGGTGCCGCCCATCACAGCCGCCAAAGCCTGCAACGCCACGCGCACGACATTGTTGACGGGCTGCTGCGCCGTCAACGTCGACCCACCTGTCTGTGTATGGAAGCGAAGCATCGCCGAACGAGGGTCCTTGGCACCAAACCTCTCGGTCATGATCGTGTGCCACATCCGTCGTGCCGCTCGGAACTTGGCGACCTCCTCGAAGAAATGGTTGTGCCCGTTCCAGAAGAACGACAACCGCGGCCCGATGTCGTCGACATCGAGCCCAGCGTCGACGGCGGCCTGGACGTAGGCGATCGCGTTGGCGAGCGTGAAGGCGATCTCTTGGGTCGCCGTAGAGCCGGCTTCGCGAATGTGGTAGCCGGAGATCGAGATCGTGTTCCACTTCGGAACGTGCTTCGAGCAATAGTCGAAGATGTCGGTGATGATCCGCATCGACGGGCGTGGCGGATAAATGTATGTGCCGCGGGCGATGTACTCCTTGAGTAAGTCATTCTGGATCGTGCCGGAAATCTTGGTTGCATCGACGCCTTGTTCCTCGGCGACAAGTTCGTACATCAGCAACAGGATCGCGGCCGTCGAGTTGATCGTCATCGACGTCGTGACCGTGTCGAGCGGAAGCCCGCGCAGCAGGATCCGCATGTCGGCAACGGAGTCGATCGCCACTCCGACCTTTCCGACCTCGCCTTCAGCTCGCGGGTGGTCGGAGTCGTAACCCATCTGAGTCGGCAGATCGAAGGCGCATGACAACCCGGTCTGACCGGCGTGCAGGAGGAAATGGAACCGTTCGTTGGTGGAGGCCGCGTCTCCGAACCCGGAGTACTGCCGCATCGTCCAGAGTCGCCCGCGGTACATCGACGGGTACACGCCACGCGTGAACGGAGCCTCACCGGGCAAACCAAGTTGCGTCGCCGGGTTCCAACCAGACAGATCATCAGCCGTGTACAGCGACTTGATCTCGATTCCTGAGTCGGTGCGGTGAGCGGGCTCTGACATGTCTGTCAGGTTAGATCGCCAACGTCGATCGGGGTTGGGCCCCGAAACGGATTTGTTGCTGCTCGGAACCACCGGTGGTCCCGAATCGGGTTTGTTGCTGCTCGGAACCGGGCTCCGGGGTCGGTCACGAGGAGGCAGCGATGACTGCGATCTCTATCCGCCATTCGGGGCGAGCAAGAGCCGGAACGGTGATCAGAGTCGAGGCCGCGAGTGCCGTGCCCATGAATGCATCACGAGCGGCCATCACCGGGACGAGCGGTTCGCCGACGACCACGTAGGTGGTGATCGACACAACGTCTGCGGGCCCCATGCCCGCGTCGTTGAGGATCACGGCGATGTTGGACCACACACTCGCTGCCTGATCGGCCAGCGAGTCGGGCACAGTCCCGTCGGGACTCGTGGCAACAATCCCAGACGTATGTAACCACCGCGTCGAATGTTGACTCAGTACCGCGAGCGCGTAGTTGGCCGCGGGAGGTGCAATCGATGAGGGTCGGATCTCGTTGTTCACGGCACGATCGTGACACGCCCGCACGGGTACCATCGCGGCATGGCGATGACCGACGACCAGATCCGGCACGAGACTCGGACGATCGACGGAGTTCCCCTGACTCCAAAAGAACTTACGGGTCCACTGCCGCCGACGTTCGATTCCGTCGAAGACGAACGGACATATCGCAAGGGCAAGCTGGCCGGCGCACTTCGGATCTTCGGTCGGCTCGGGTTCGGTGAAGGCGTCGCCGGGCACATCACGGTGCGCGACCCGGAGTTCCCCGACCACTTCTGGGTGAATCCGTTCGGAGTCAGTTTCCGGCACATCCGTTCATCCGACCTCCTGCTCGTCAACCATTCGGGTGAGGTGGTGTACGGGCACACCTTCTTGAATCGGGCAGCGTTCGTGCTGCACTCAGCAATTCATCACGCACGGCCGGACGTGATCGCCGCCGCTCACGCCCACTCGGTACACGGCAAAGCGTTCAGTTCGCTCGGCATTCCATTGGCACCACTCACACAGGACGCTTGCGCCTTCTACGGCGATCACACATTGATCGCCGAGCAGGGCGGAGCGGTCGTGTTCGAGGTCGAAGCGGGCAAAGAGTTTGCGTCGATGTTCCCCACCGGGAAGGCCGCGATTCACCAAAATCACGGCTTGTTCACCGTCGGAGAGTCCGTCGACGAGGCGGCATTTTGGTTCATCACGATGGAGCGTTCGTGCCAGGCTCAGTTGTTGGCAATGGCAGCGGGTACACCAATCGAGATCCGCCACGAATACGCCCAGTACACCCGTGAGCAGACCGGCTTTCCGCTCGCCGGTTGGTTCTCGTTCCAGCCGCTGTGGCAAGAGATCTGCCGAACCGACCCCGACCTGTTCGAGTGAACTCGGGGCGGGTCGGCCGCACACTGGCGACTGCGCCGCCAGAGGCGCTCTTCGTCTTCTCGGCGATCTCCCAATACATCGGTGCCGCGATCGCTGTCTCGGTCTTCGACGAAGTCGAACCCCAAACCGTCGCCTGGTTCCGGGTGATCGGCGCCTCGATCGCTCTCCTGGCGATCTCACCAGGCTTCCACCGTGGCTGGACTCGACGGCACCTCGCCGGAGCAGCAATCTTCGGAACGGCGACAGCACTGATGAACCTGTTCTTCTACCTTGCGATCGATCGCGTCGATCTCGGCAAGAGCGTTGCGATCGAGTTCATCGGACCGATTGCGGTCGCCGCCGCCACAACACGCACCGCTCGGAACGGCACGGCTCTGCTCCTAGCGGTGATCGGTGTCGTCACGCTCGGCGGCGTCGAGATCGGCGACAACACCATCGGAGTCGTGTTCATCCTGCTCTCCTCGGCAATGTGGGCGGCCTACATCGTGGTGGGATCGCGAGTCGCCCAGATCCGCTCAGGCGTCGCCGGACTCGGCGTCGGGCTGGCGATCGGCACCGTCGTGATCACTCCGATCGGTGCTCCATGGAGCGGACCGGTGTGGGTCGCCCCAACCCTGCTGCTGCTGTGCTGCGCGACGGGCGTCTTCTCCAACGCGATCGGCTACGGGATCGATCAGTTCGTCCTGCGACGGATTCCGATTCGACGGTTCTCGATCCTCCTGGCGCTGCTTCCGGTTACGGCACTGATGGTCGGTTGGATCGCCCTCGATCAGCAACCCGGTCCGATCGACGTCGCGGGCATCGGACTCGTGCTGATCGGGGTCGCGATCCAGAATCGTGACGAGATCAAGGCCGACCTCGAACCTTCCTAACCGATCGTTGCTTTTCGACATTTCCGCGAACCGAATCTGGGCCTGAGTCGTACTGGTGGTTGTGAATGCAACGATCAACGACACGACCTCCTCAGGAAGGGATCGGCGGTTCCGGGGGATCAATCCCCTCATCCTGATGGCGGCCGCTGGCGCCATCGTTGCACTTGCAATCGGTACGTACGGCCGGGCACACACCCCCACCCGACAAGGCATCGAAACCTTCGGGTTCCCGGCCGTACTGCCGATGAAGGCGTGGTTTACGACGATCGCGTTCGCACTCGCGATGTTCCAACTCTGGAGCGCCTTGCGGATGTGGGACCGGATCTCGATCCCGAGGACCAAGCCGACATGGCTGGCGGCGGCGCATCGCTGGACCGGCACGATCGCCTTTCTATTCACGCTGCCCGTCGCCTACCACTGCCTGTGGGCGCTTGGGTTTCAGGACACGACCACCCGCCAACTCGTGCACAGCGTGCTCGGCTGCACCTTCTACGGAGCGTTCACTACCAAGATGCTGGCGCTTCGCAGTGACCGTGTCCCGAGGTGGTCGCTCCCGGTTCTCGGCGGCGGACTCGTCGCCCTGATCACCGGACTGTGGCTGACCTCATCTCTCTGGTTCTTCACCAACGTCGGGTTCCCCGGCACCTGACACGGAGCACATCATGCGACGACTCACACCAACCATCTCGATCTGCGCGCTCGCCGCTGCGTTCACAGCCGGTGCACTGACCGCAGCACCTGCCAAGACGGCCCCGATTCCCGCCGTACCCGCTGTGTCCGCAGCACCACCTGCGACCGAGATCGCACCGGCACTGATCACAATCGAAAACTTCGCCTTCAGCGCAGCGACGGCGCAAGCAGGAGCAACAATCACCGTGGTCAACAACGACAATGCACCGCACACCGTGACCGCAAACGACGGGTCGTTCAGCGTGTCTGTCGGCGCTGGCGAAACGGTCTCGTTCCCCGCCCCGACCCAACGCGGGCTCTACGAGTTCTTCTGCGAGATCCACACCTCGATGTCGGGTGTCCTCACGGTCACCTGACATCGATCCCACCAACACATCAACCGTCACAAACCCCTAGGAGCACCCACCATGCACGTCAACTCGTTCCCCTCGCGCGCTCACAGGCGAGTCTCGCTGATCGCTGGAGTCGCAGCCGCGGCGATCACCTTGGCTGCCTGCGGAGGCGACCCGGCACCGATCGCCGAACCTGCCGCGACAACAACCGTCGCATCAACCCCGGTCCCGACCGACCCGCCTGCTACCGATCCGACCGCGCCAGCCACGACACCAGGTACGACGCCTGAGACCGCTCCACCAGCACCAAAGGATGCAGCGGTGAAGATCAGCCAAACCGAACTTGGCGACGTGCTCGCCAACCCGGACGGCAAGACGCTGTATGCATTCACCAACGATGTCGAGGCCAAGAGCACCTGCTACGGCACCTGCGCCGAGGCATGGCCACCGGTGATCGTCGATGCTGATTTCATCGTCAGCCCAGGGCTCGACAGCGGGATCTTCGCCACAACAACACGCGACGACGGCAGCACACAACTGGTCGCCGGCAAGTTCCCCCTCTACTTGTTTGCTGCCGATGCCAAGTCGGGCGACATCACCGGTCACGGCTCGGGTGATGTGTGGTTTGCTGTTGATCTCAACGGTCGGATCATCGACGGCACAGCCGAAGCCGTCACGGAGGAAGCGGTCGCGACGCCGACGATCCAGCTCGCCGAGTCCCCTTTGGGCACGATCGTCACCGACGCCGCAGGCATGACGCTGTACCTGTTCACAGCCGACGAAGCGGGTTCCCCGACCTGTGCCGGAGGGTGCGCTGGAGCGTGGCCGCCGTTGTTGGTCGAGAACGCTGACGCCCTGTTTGCTGGTGAAGGGATCGACCCGGCTCTGCTTTCCACAGTCGAGCATCCCGACGGCGGGATCCAGGTCAAGATCGGCAAGTGGCCGCTGTATTACTTCGGTGGTGACGTCGCCGCCGGCGAGACAAACGGACAGGGCTCCGGCGAGAAGTGGTTCGTCGTCGGTGCCGACGCAAAGTCGATCAAATAGACGAACCATTCCAAGATCGACTCAAGATCAATCAGATCACGCCGATGAGATCAACGTGATCGGCTAGGGATCGCAGCGAACTGTGGCGCTGGTAGTGCGAAGCGGGATCGCACTCACCAGCGCCACTCGTTCGTTTCCGCCACCCCATTCAACCGTAGGCGGCGATCGTGGTGCGGTGCAGCAGGCGATCATGTCCGTCGTATCCACCGGTTGCCTTGTGTAACACCGATCGGTTGTCCCACATCACGAGCATGTTTGGCTCCCACTCGTGGCGGTACTGGAATTCTTCACGTGTCTGCCAGCTGAAGAGATCGGACAAGGCCGCAGCTGACTCGTCGTCGTCGAGCCCTTCGATCCCGATGATGTAGCCGATGCAGCCGAACAGGCCAAGCCGACCAGTCTCAGGGTGCGCCCGAATGATCGGGTGCAGTTGCGTTGCCATTGCCGCATCGGATGGGCGGATATCCATACTCCGGTCGGTCACGCGGTCGGCATCGCCGTACTTCCCGCTCGGCGCGTACCCACCCCTGGCGGAGTGCACCGCCAACCTGCCATCGAGCCGCTGCCGAAGGTCGAGTGGCATCGCCTCGAGAGCGGCATGCTGGTTGCCGAACAACGTGTCGCCCCCGACCGGCGGAATCGTGATCCCGTACAGGCACGTGCCAGCTGGAGGTCGCGTCTGGAAGCTCCAGTCGCTGTGCCAGTTCTCGGCGAACAACGGTGCCGTCTCATCGGCTCGACGACGAACCGCGATCACGTGTTGGCGACCTGTGATCGGAGCGATGAACGGATCGTCGCCAAACGTCCCGAAGCACAGCGTGAACCGTTCGAGGTCATCGTCCGACAACACCTGATCCGGAAATGCCAGCACGTGGTGGCGTAGCCAGGCGGCGCGTATCTCGGCGACTTCGGCAGCGGTCAAAGAACGAGTGAGGTCAACCCCGGTGACGCTCGCTCCACATGAATCACCCGACGGTTCAACATGAATCACGCGCCGAACAATAACAACATGCCGGTGGACGTGAACGCGGGTGATACCCCCGACCGGGAAGTAACTGCTCAGTGGTCAAGGCCCGGGGCGCAGAGGCCGTCGAGTTCCTTGATCTGGATCCGATCACGGTTCGCCCAGGTCACCTGGTTGGCAGGATCAGGGCGCAGGTTGAATACTCGGAACTCCATCTCGGTCGTATCGACCGAGAGGATCCGACCGATCAGGGGCTCACCAAGCTTGAGGATTACCTTGATCGTTTCGAGCGCCTGAATCGACCCGATGATCCCTGGGAGCACGCCCAGCACGCCAGCCTCCGCGCACGAGGGAGCGAGCTCGGCGGGAGGCGGCTCTGGCACCATGTCGCGGTACGTCGGGCCCTCGATCGGGTGGAACACGCTGACCATTCCCTCGAACCGGAAGATCGAACCATGCACAACCGGGATACCGAGTTTGACGCTGGCATCGTTGAGTAGATAGCGCGACGGAAAGTTGTCGGCGCCGTCGACCACGACGTCGTAACCGGGCAAGATGTCCATGATGTTCTCGGCAGAGAGTCGGGTGTCGTACGTGACGACGTTGACGTCGGGGTTGAGCATCGTCAGTGTCTTCTTCGCCGAGTCGACCTTGCGGTCACCGATCCGGTCGATGTTGTGGAGGATCTGACGTTGCAGGTTGGAGGCGTCGACATCGTCCATGTCGACGATGCCGATCGTCCCAACACCGGCGGCGGCGAGGTACATCGCGGCGGGTGATCCAAGGCCGCCGGCACCGAGCATCAGGACCTTGGCTTCGAGCAGTTTCTTCTGACCCTCGACTCCGACCTCTGGCAACAGGATGTGACGCTTGTAGCGGTTCATCTGCTCGGCGGTCAGCGAGGCGGGTGTCTTCCACGCCCTGCCTTCGTCCTTCCAGCGACCGAAACCGCCCTCCATCGATTCGACGATCTGGTAGCCGAGTTCCTGCATCGTGCGGGCGGCGAATGCAGACCGCACGCCACCGGCGCAGTACACGACGACCGGCGCGGTCTTGTCGATGATCCGCCCCTCGATCTGTGACTCGAGGTGGCCGCGCGGAATATGGATCGCACCGGCGATCGCACCTTCCTGATACTCGTCGGGCTCACGCACATCGAGCACGGTGTAGCCCGCCGCAATGTGTTCGGAGGCGGTCTCGGTCGAGATCTCGGAGATCTCGGCCTTGGCTGCAATCAGCAGGTCACGAAACGTTGCCATAAACGAAAGCCTATCAACTTGGTCGGGATTACGAAATAGGTCAGTCAGATCACGCGATGGCGGAGAACCGCTTCGGCCAGTCGGTCGATGTCGTTCATGTCGTTGTAGATCTGTGCCGAGACCCGGGCCACGATCACACCATCGTGTTGATACATGGCTACCTCGATCCGTTCGTCGAACAGCAAGCGATCCTTCAAGGCCTGGGCGTCGGCAAGGGTGAAACCGTCGTGGGCGGTCACCGGCACCGACACCATTGTGGCGATCATCGATTCCGGGACCGTGAAGTCGGTTCCCCATCGATCGGCCAGGTGATGGCCCGCCTGCCAGGCCAACCCGTGGTTGTACGCACAGATCCGTTCGAAGCCAAACTCGTGCAACATCGCCAGTGCCGCGGGAGCAGCCAGCCAGGGTGATGGGTCGCGGGTGCCCGTGAGGTCGAACTCGGCAGCCAATCCATTGTCGAGCCCCCAAGAGATCACCGCCGGATGAAGATGGGGTTGCTGTTCGCGAGAACACCACAGAATCCCTGCGCTACGTGGGGTCCATGCCCACTTGTGCAGGTTGCCCGAGTACCAATCGACGCCAAGCGACGGAACGTCGAGCGGGATCGAACCTGGCACGTGGGCACCGTCGGCAAACACAAGCACGCCATGCTCGTGAGCGACCCGGGCGATTTCGGCAATCGGGAGAACCAGCGCCGTTTCGGCGGCGATGTGATCGATCACGATCAGGCGTGTCCGGCGTGTCAGCCCAGCCTCGATCGCATCGACGAATGCCTGCGGGCCAGCCGACCCGTGCGGCATCGTCAGCGTTCGGACCGTTGCACCGCGCTCACGCGCGGCGTACATGACGGCATTGGTGACACCGCCGTAGCCGAGGTTGGTCACGACGATTTCGTCACCACTGTCAAATCGGAACGAACGCAGCACGGCATTGGCACCAGCTGTGATGTTGTCGACGAAGACGAGATCTTCGTGTTCGACTCCGACGAACTCGGCTACCGCCGCTGCCGCCAGGCGCATGCGCGACGAGATCGCTGCAGCGCCACCGGTGACGTCGGCCAACTCGCGCAGCAGGAACCGAGCGGGCTGCACCTCGATCTCGTCCATGATCGCCCGTTGCGCTGCAATCACGCGTCGTGGCGGCGCACCGACCGTGCCGTGGTTGAGATACGTACACGAAGGGTCCAGCATCCATTCACCCAACATCGTCCGCCCGAACTCCCTCACAGCGTTGCTTCCTGTTGGCCGACAATGGCCGGGAGTATTTCGCCGATTTGGCCGATCAGCAGGTTGTCTGCGTAGCGGTCCATCGAAGTCTGTTCGCCGTTGACAATCACGACGACAGCTCCGGCGGCTTTCGCAACCGGTACGCAACTCGCCACGGGATAGACACTCAACATCGATCCGACGGCGAGCATCAGATCGCACTCGTCGCTGACTCGCATCGCCCGGTCGATGACTTCAGGCACGAGCGACTGCCCGAAGCTGATCGTGTCAGATTTCAGGATGCCACCGCACACCAGACACGCCGGATCGAGCTCACCGCGGCGCACACGATCGAGCGCTGCCTCCATCGGTCGACGGTCCTCGCACGACCAGCACCGACTCCACCACACCGTGCCGTGAACCTCGATCACCTTGTCAGGGTTCGTACCGGCTCGCTGATGCAGCTCGTCGATGTTTTGCGTGACGAGCGCATGCAGTTTGCCTTGCCGTTCGAGTTCGACGATCGCCGAGTGGCCGGCGTTCGGTTGGGCGGTCCAGGCGGGCGTGCGCAACCGGTTCTGCCAGGCGGCTCGACGGACGTCGGGATCGGCCAGGTAGTGCTCGATATTCGATGCCTTCTCAGCTGCCGGGTTCTTGGTCCACAGTCCGTTCGGTCCGCGGAAGTCCGGAATACCGGAATCGGTCGAGATTCCGGCACCTGTCAGCACCACGATTCGGTTGGCTTCGGCTACACGTTCAGCGGCTTGGGCAAGGGTATTGGCGGCTGGATCCACGACTCTGATTGTGACTCACCCGATGCACCACCGTCGCCTGAGTTGCGATCATCGAGGAATTTCAGCCGTTCGGCGTCGGTGTCAACCTCAAGATCCCGCCTCAGAAGTTCGATAGGAACAGCAGTGAACGGAATCGCACGGGTGAGCAGCCAGGCACTGCTGGCGAATCGGACGGGGCTTCGAAGCGTCGCGACTCATCTCACTCGCGCACTCGGGGCGCTCGGCATCTCCTATCTGTTTGCCCGGTGGTTGACCGCCACGCTCTACGAGGACGAGGCAATTCGTGTTCAGCGCCTCCTCATCGAGATCCTGATCCACCTCGCAATCGCAGGGTTGGCGCTCACGATGTCTTCGGCGATCCCGATTCGCCGAGATCTGATGAAGATCCGCGATCACGTCGCCGACAATGAGCGAGAACTCACTGACCAGAGCGACAGGCAACGATTTCTCAGAAATGTACAGAATGCCTTCGAGATGGCGGAACACGAGGACGAGCTGTACGACGTGACCGGCTTGGCACTGGCCGAGGCAGGGTCGGGCCGTGCGGAGATCCTCGTCGCAGACGCCAGCTACGCCCACGTCAACTGCGCCGTCGTTGCTACCGGTCGAGATGCTCCCGGATGCGGGGTGACAACACCCGGAAGCTGTCCCGCCGTTCGACGAGGACAAACCATGCGGTTCGCCGACCCGAACGGACTTGCATCGTGCCCAAGACTTCGCGAGCGGCAACTCCCCGAGGGCAGCGTCGCCACGTGCGTCCCCGTCACCGTTCTTGGAACTCCAACCGCTGTGCTGCATGCTGTCTGCGACCGTGGTCCGACCGAGAGTCAACTCGCAGAAGGTGTCCGACATCTGGAAGGGATCGCAGTCAGATTCGGCGCTCGCCTCGGAATGCTGCGGGCGATGTCGCAGTCCCGGTTGCAGGCTGACACCGACCCGTTGACGGGATTGTTGAACCGCCGAGCGATGGAGAACCGGGTCAGGGAGTTGCGAATCGAAGGCATCGAGTTCGCGTTGACGATGATCGACATCGACCACTTCAAACAGCTCAACGACACGTTCGGGCACGACACCGGAGATCGTGCGCTGCGCCTCTTTTCGAGGGTGATGAGGACGGCGACCAGAGACGCCGACATCGTGGCTCGTCATGGCGGCGAGGAGTTCGTCATCGTGCTGCCACGCACAGACATCGTGACGGCAGCACCGGTGCTCCACCGATTGCGCTCTGACCTCAAAGACGCCTTCTCGAGTGCTCAGGTGCCACCGTTCACCGTCAGTATGGGGCTCGTCGACTCGACGCTGAGTGACGATCTCACGGAACTGCTGCGTGCCGCCGATCGAGCGCTGCTGCAGGCGAAGGCCGAAGGACGCGACCGGCTTGTGATCGACAATCTGACGATCGACGCTACAGCGTCCGCTCACATGCCGACGCTCAAGATTTCACTGCCGTGACGATGAGCGGCTGTCCAAAGCGGCGACACTTGCATCATGCGCGTCGGTCGAGTCGTCGGAGTGTTGATGCCGTTGGCGCTGCTTGGAGGCACGGCGGTGGTGGCGATCAACGCAATCACTGCGGCGACGGTCGTCGCGCCTGCCGATCGCGACGTCGGCTTCTCGGTCACCGAGTCGTGTGATCTGACGACCATCGGTGAATTGTCGGCGCGTCATCCAGATGTTCGTCAGTTCGTGGTGATGGCGACGTCCTCGTTCACCGCCACCACCGGCACCGTTCAGGTCGCCGTGCGCACATCGAGTGGAACGTGGCTCTGTCAACAAGGTCCACGAGCGGCGCGATTCGGGCATGCCGGCACACGCCCACTGGTCGATCGCCGTTCTGGTGACGGCACCACCCCAGCAGGTGTCTTCGCACTCGGTGTCGTGACCGCCTGGGACGGTCAGACGTTCAGCATCTTCGGAAATTCGCCTGACCCTGGCGTGCTCGCCCCATATCGCACGGTTCGCCAAGAGGACTGCTGGGGTGCAACCAAGTACACGGCGAGATACCAACATCTCGTGAACCTGCCGAGCTGCCCTGGCCCCAGCGACGAGTGGCTACCCCGATTCGGCGAGGTGTATTCGCACGCTGCCGTGATCGGCGCAAACCTCGACCCGATCTCGGGAGATGATCCTGGGGAAACACCGTATGCGGCGGCGATCTTCCTGCATCGCAACAGCTACACGGCGTCTGGCGCCACGAAGCCGACAAGTGGCTGCGTGTCGCTGACGTATGAGCATCTCGTCGACACGATCCGCCTGCTGGATCCGCGCCTCACACCGCACTTCGCAATCGGCCCGGTCGACTACTTGCGCGCCACCGCCTGATTTCCCTTTTCTCGTTCTCGTCGCCCCCACTCCGACATCCGGCTTCCCTCCACTCACTCGCAGTACTTGCATAGGAGACCGGAGTTCATCATGGACGTCGTCCAACTCATCCCGACCCGAGCAACGTTTCGGCCCTGGCTCGACCCGATCGTCGACGAGCGCGGTCATGATCCGCGCAGCGCATACGTCGAGCGTTTCTGGCTCAGCGTGATCGGGCCGACCGCCACGTGGATCATGCGACGGCTGGCCGAAGGGTTCGACACCGAACCGTCTGGTTTCACGCTCGATCTCAATCACACCGCATGTTCGATGGGACTGTCATTCGAACGCGGGTCCAACTCGCCGTTCGGCAAGGCGCTGCACCGTTGCGTGATGTTCGGACTCGCCCACCCGCTGTCCGACGGGTTCGCCGTACGACGTCGACTTCCCACGGTTCCGCAACGGCACCTCAAACGGCTACCCGACGACGTGCAGGCGACACACGAGGAATGGGCTCGCCGTACGATCCGGATCGGCAACCGCGACGTCGAGCGCCACCTCGTCGCTGCCGGAGTCCCGCCACAAGTCGCAGTGCGAGCCAGCGAAGCCGCCGCTCTGGCAGCGTGACTATTTCGTGTAGTTCGTAACTAGATCGATGAGGAGTCGGGTGCCGAAGCCGCTGGCGCCCTTCGACTTCCAAGCATTGTCGGCGTCGACGTTCATCGGGCCGGCGATGTCGAGGTGCGCCCACGGTATCTCGCCGGTGAACTCGTTGAGGAACAGCGAGGCAGTGATCACGCCGGCATACGGGCCGCCGACGTTCTTCATGTCGGCCACCACGGAGTCGAGCAACTTGCGATAGCGCTTGTCGAGCGGCATTTCCCACACGGGCTCGTCGGTCGCTTCGGCCGAGTTCTTGACCCGCTGCATCAGTGCCGTATCGGAACCCAGCACCGCTGCAATCTCGGTGCCGAGGGCACCCATCGCGGCACCTGTCAAGGTGCAAATGTCGATCACGGCATCCGGCGTCTGTTCGACCGCTAGTGACAAGCCGTCGGCCAGAATCAAACGACCCTCAGCGTCTGTGTTGTGGATCTCGACGGTCTTGCCGTTGCGGATCGTCAGCACGTCACCGAGTTTGAGCGCCGAGCCGGACGGCATGTTGTCGGTACACATCAAGTAGCCCGTCACCTGGTTCCGACAGCCGAGCGCCTTGAGTGTCGTCATCGCCGCCAGTACCGCTGCGGCACCGGACATGTCCATCTTCATCAGGGCGTGCATCGCATCGCTCGACTTCAAACTGATCCCGCCCGAGTCGTACATCACACCCTTACCGACCAGTGCGAGGTGGGCCTTGGGGTTACGCGGTGTGTACGTCAGTTTGACCACACGCGGAGGCTCGGTCGAACCGGCGTTGACCCCGAGGATCCCGCCGCAGCACATCGTTGCGAGCTGATCCTTGTTGTAGACCTCGACACCGAGACCGTGCTCGACAGCCAACGTTTGGGCCTGCGAGGCGAAGCTGCGAGCCGTGAGATGGCTTGGAGGTGTGTTGGCGAATTCGCGCGCCACGTTGGCGGCAACCGAAACAACAACCGCCCGCTCGGCCCCTCGGGCGGCCGCCTTGTCGTGCTTGGCGTCGACGACAAGCGTCAGCGTCTCGAGCGTGCTGGCCGACGACTTGTCGGTCTTCTGGCCAACGTACCGGTAGGCCGCCAGCAGGGCACCCTCGGCTACCGCTTGAGCGGCGGCGCCGGCGTCATCAACGTCAGCCAGATTGGTCGCCAAGTGCGCCCGCCTGCCGGCGGCCCGCACGAACGCTGCAGAGGCATCACGCAGTTGTTTCGGTGCCGGGTTATCACCGACACCGACGGCGATCAGCGTGGCACCGTCACGCGTTGGCAGCACCATCGTTTGCCCGACCGTGCCCGTGAACCCGTGAGCATCGAGCCGGGCCCGGCTGAGCCTCAGTTGACGAGGCACTGGCCCGGACGACCCGACGGCAAGCCCAACAGCGTCGGCCGATCGGGGTGCGGAGCGGGCAATCGAAACGGTTGCGGTCATGCTGACAGTCTGGCTGCCAATCGCGCGATTTCAGAGCATCGGGGCGCGACGTAAGGGGAGCAACCGTCGCGCCCCAATGAGACCTACTTGATCGACCCCGAGAGATCGATGCCTTTGAGGAAGACCCGCTGCAGGAGCGTGAAGACGACCAGTGGAACAATCATGGCGATCACGGCCCCCGCAAGCACGAGCGGGATGTTGGTGTCGTAGATCCCGAGGAACTGGTACAGCCCCACCGACAGCGGCATCTTCTCCTGTGCACTGATGAGGAACACCAACGGCTCGAAGAAGTCGTTCCAAGCGAAGAAGAAGTGGAACAGGGCGACCGCCAATACAGCACCTTTGGCCTGCGGCAGGATCACCGTCAGCAACGTCCGTAGCGGACCGGCACCGTCGATTGCTGCAGCTTCATCGAGTTCTTTTGGAATCGTCAGGAAGAACTGTCGCAGGAGGAACACGTTGTAGGCGTTCGAGAAAAAATGCGGGAGTGTCAGCGGGACGATCGTGCCGATCACGCCGGCCCACCGATACATGATGTAGCTCGGAATCAACGTGACAAAGCGAGGAAGGATGATCGTCGCCAGCAACGATCCGAGTATCAGATTCTTGTAAGGAATCCTGAATCGGGAGAGCCCGTACGCGACGAGCGTCGAGGAGATGATCGTGCCGGTCATGCCGATCCCAGCGATCAGGAACGTGTTCATCATCAGGCGAAACATCGGAGGGCTGGTCTGGTTCTTGGCGTCGCCGAAGTTGCTCCACGTCACGTCGAGGCTGTAGTTCGGGTCGAGACCGCGCCAGTTACCCTCCCACCGGATCTCGGTATCGAGGTCGGCCGGGTCGACAAACGTGCTGGCTTTCCGGCCCGGCTTGACCAGCGCCAACTGCCGAACCTCACCATCGATTTCGACATTGAGGAGCGGAACTTGCTCACCATCGATCTCGGTCGTCGATGGCGACATCGGGAAGATCTCCCCATTGGCGAGCTGATCCTCGGTCTTGAGCGATGTGGTCAGCATGAACAGCAGCGGGAGCAGGAAAACGAACAGAATCGTCGACGCGACCATCGTGACCAATGCCCCGCCAATGAACCGCTTCGTACGCCGATCGAGTTGTTTGTATGTGGCTTTCGGCTCACTTGCTGTAAGCATTCGAGTTGGCACGATCGGTTGTTTCTGAGTGCCAGTGGTGGCGGTCATGCGTCCGTCACTTCTCCTCGTACTCGTAGTGGACCCAGTACTTGGCGCTCCTGAAGAGCAAGACCGTGAGAGAAAAAATCACGATGAACATCGCCCACGCGAGGGCCGTCCCGTAGCCGGCTTGGAAGAACTTGAACGTCTGTTGGTAGAAGTACATCGTGTAGAACTTGATTGCGCCGTCAGGGTTACCGGTACCGTCGCTGAGGGCGTAAGGAATCACGAAGTATTGGCCGAGCCCAACGAGTGACAAGACCAGGTTGTAGAACACGATCGGCGAAATCATCGGGAACGTCACATCGCGGAACAGTCGGAACTTGCCGGCGCCATCGAGCATGGCTGCCTCGTACAGATCCTTGGGCACCCCATTGAGGGCGGCGATGTTGATGATCATGGCGTTACCGATTCCCCATGTCCCGATCATCCACAACGCCAACATGGCGTACTTCGGATCGTTGACGAAGTCGGGGAGATCGATCCCGACGAAGGCGAACAGCTTGGCAAACCAACCGAACTTGCCATTCAGAAAGAACCGCCACACGATCACGGCGGCGACGAACGGCACCATCGATGGCAGATAGAACATCGCCCGGAAGAAGCCCCTGAACTTCAAGTTCTGAGAGATCATCAGATAGGCGACGGCGAGCGGAATGATGATCCCCAGCGGGATCGCGATCAAACCGAAGCGGAATGTGACATATGCGCCGTGACGGACTTCTGGGTCATCGATCAGACGACGCCAGTTTTCGAGCCCGACCCACCCGGTCGGCTTGCCATCCTGGTCGGCCAGTTCATAGTTCGTGAAGCTGAGCACCAGCGAGGCAACCAGCGGGATCGCAAACAGGAAAATCAGACCGATCAGCCAGGGGGAAACGAACGTCAGCCCCCAACGTCGCTCGCGGCGAGCAACGACGCCAGAATCGGACCCCGAGGGGGAGGACCCGTGAAGGTCCTCCCCCCCAGTGAATAATGCAGTGGACATCTGGTCCTATTCAGCTGGCTGACTCAGCCGGCTGCTTCCCAGATGGCGTTGAGGTCGGCTTCGAGATCAGCGACCGCGGCGTCGACATCGAGCGCCGGGTCGGTGTTGATCAAGTCGTCGAGCTCCTTGACTCGGGCATCGGACTCGACGAACGACGGCATGTCTAGCTCGTGGCTCGGCACGTCGGTGTGGGTGAGGCCGTCGATGAAGACCTGCCAGTTGACGCCCTGCGTGAAGTTCGCATCAAGTCCGTCGAAGTATGGCTGACGGAGGTCGATACGGGCCGGCATGCCGCCATAGATCTCGAGGAACTCGAGTGCCTTGTCTTCTTGGATCCAACGCAGCACTTCGAAGGCAGCATCGGGATTGGCGCTGTCTTTCGAGATTCGGAAGGTATCGGCGTGAAGCTTGGCGGTGGCAACACCGTTGTAGCTCGGGACCGCAGCAGCGTTCCAGAACGTCTTGTAGCCAACTGGATCGGCACCGTCGGTCAAGCAGCACGTATACCACAGGTGTGTGACAGCCATAGCGACCTTGCCGCTGTTGAAGGCGTTACCACCCAGCACGTCGCCACCGAGTTCTTCAGCCGTCGGCGAAGCGCCGACTTCGTGGATCATGCGGTGGTACCACTTGAATTCCTCGACCCACTGGGTCGGGGTTTGGGCGGTGCCGTCGTCGGCCATGATATTGCCTGCGCCGAACAACGTGGCCTGAGCCTTGGGGTCTTCCGTCCACTGGTGGACGTAACCCCACTGAACGACGGCCGTGCGGTCGAAGTCGGGGCTCGTCGCATCGTTGCCGTTGCCGTCGACCGTCAGGATCTTGCCGATCTCTTCCAGCTTGTCGATGTTCCATTCACCCTCGAACTCGGTGCCGACGCCATAGGCC
>JANMTV010000323.1:0-13919 GCA_031390905.1 Ilumatobacteraceae bacterium
ACGTTCGTCAGCCCGCCTCACCGGATCGAGCCGATCGGTGTGGCTAACGGAATTCATTGGTTCAACGATTCGAAGGCGACAACGCCCCATGCCGCGTCGACGGCGATCCGAGCATTTGACTCGCTCGTGCTGATCGCCGGTGGCAGCCGAAAGGGCGTCGATCTGTCGCCGATGGGATCCGACGTGGGTCATGTGCGTGCCGTCATCGCGATCGGCGAGGCGGCCCCCGACATCCACGCAGTGTTCGGCGGCCAGACGACCGTGATCGATGCGAGTTCGATGGCCGAAGCAGTACAACTCGCAGCCTCTTCGGCGCTCGCGGGCGATGCCGTCGTCCTCTCGCCCGGGTGCGCCAGTTTCGACTGGTACAGCGGATACCCGGCACGCGGTGACGACTTCCGACGACTCGTGCTGGAACACATTCAGCAACAACTCGACCCGCAGCAACGACACCAGCAGATGGAGGCCACCTCGTGACCATTGCGATGCGCCCAAGTACCGTGACGCGACCAGACTCTGATGTGCGCGCCCGCCGCCAGGCGGCGCTCGAGCGGTTGAACGGCGGTGGCCGTGCAAAACCGTCACGTCGGGCAGTACAGAAGAAACAAGTGCTTCCGGCCGAACAGCTCGGACCGCCTCCGGCGGTCTACTACGTGATCCTGGTCACGGTCGTCGTGTTTGTGCTGCTCGGACTCGTGATGGTGATGTCGGCTACATCAGCCAAACAGGTTGGGGGAGCGACGTCGCCGTATTCGATCTTTGGGCGCCAAGCGATGTGGGCCGGCCTGGGTGTTGTGGGGATGTTCATCGCCGTCAAGGTTCCGTACCGTCGATGGCGGCCATTTGTGATCCCTGGAGCGGTACTTGCGGCCGGCGGCATGATGCTGCCGTTCGTGCCTGGAGTCGGTGCGACGATCAACGACGCAACGTCATGGGTCCGGTTCGGATCATTCGGCTTTCAGCCTTCAGAATTCTTGAAGCTTGCGGCAATCGCATTCCTGGCCGACATGTTCGCTCGCAACCAGCAGGATCTTCACATCCCGAGTCGCGGGATGTATCCGCTGGCATTGGTCACATTCGGCTGCGCCGGTGCCAGCTTCATGCAGGGTGACCTTGGGTCGGCGATCGTGCTCGCATCGGTAATTCTTGCTGTTGGAATGATCGCAGGCGTACCGATCATTCACGTCTCCACGATCTCGATGTTCGGTGTGTTCAGCGCCGCGATTGCGATCATGTCGAACCCGCGCCGATTCAACCGCCTGATCTCATTCCGCGATGTCGAAGCAAACAAGGAAGACCTCGCGTGGCAGTCATGGCAGGGGCTGGTCAGTATCGCCAACGGCGGAATGACCGGCTCGGGTGTCGGTGGCAGCAACTCAAAGCTCGGCTACCTCCCACTAGCGCACAGCGACTTCATCTTCGCCGTGATCGCCGATGAGCTCGGATTCATTGGCTCGGTTGCGGTCATCGGCGGTTTTGCTCTGCTCGTGTGGTTCGGGATTCAGACGGCATTGGCGGCACCTGACCAGTTCGGCATCATTCTCGCCGGTGGGATTTCGGTGTGGTTCGGTGTTCAGGCGTTCGTCAACATGGGCGGTGTCGTCAATCTGATCCCAGTGACTGGCCTCACGCTGCCGTTCTTCTCCGCCGGTGGGACGTCATTATTCGTCTCGATGATCGCCGCCGGGCTTTTGCTGAACGTCGCTCGTCGGGCTGTGACCACACCGCGTCGGACCGCTCGAACTCGGTGAACAGCTATGCCATCGTCACCGGTGGTGGTACCGCTGGTCACGTGCTGCCCGCGCTCGCTGTTGCAGAGGCTCTGGTGTCGAGCGGACACCCGACCGAGTCGATTCACTACATGGGTGCGCAGCGAGGGATCGAAGTCCAACTGCTGCCGGGCACCGGATTCCCGCACACGTTCTACGACGTGATCGGTTTCCAACGACGGCTGACTCGTCGCAACCTCGGATTCGTACCCAAGCTGATTCGGGCTCGCAGGGCTGCGATCCGACAGCTTCGAGCGTTGGACCCGCGAGTCGTTGTCAGCGTCGGCGGCTATGCCAGCATGCCGGCCGTGCTGGCGGCGCGTCGTCTAAGAATTCCGGTCGTCGTCGTGAGCTACGACCGATTTCCGGGGCGCGCCAGCGCACTCGCGGCCAAGCGGGCGGCAGCATGTGCAGTCGCCTTTCCCGACTCGTCGCTGCCACGCGCCACCCTGACCGGTGCTCCCGTCCGTCAGGCAGTGCTCGACATCGACCGTGACCGCGACCGACGCGCTGCTCGCCTCGGGCTCGGGCTTCCGCACGACCGATTCGTGATCGCTGTGATGGGCGGCTCACAAGGCTCAGGGGTGCTCAATACTGCGATTGCTGACGTGATCCGACGCCGAGCGACCGACACGGCGTTGGCCGTGCGACATGTCGTTGGCGAGCGGTTCCTCGATGACGCGCCACCGGCGCGAGATGGGAGTTCAGGTGTGCTGTATCAGCCGATTGGGTACGAGGACCAGATGCCGTTGGTGTACGCCGCTGCCGACGTGTTGGTCGGCAGGGGCGGTGCGAGCACCGTTCACGAAGTTGCCGTGACCGGTATCCCCGCCGTGCTCGTGCCATGGTCGGCGTCGGCCGAAGATCACCAGACAGCGAATGTCCGTTGGCTCGCTGACAGCGGTGCTGCGATCCACCTGCCGGAGTCGCGTCTCGCCGAACTGGACGACGTGCTCCGACGGCTCCGTGACACAGCTGACGAGCGAATCGAAATGTCACGGCGGGCCAGACAACTTGGTTCCGTGCACCGAAGCGGTGGCTTGGCCCGACTGATCGAGTCTGTGGCGCTGGGTGAGTGAGAGTATTGAGCGAAGCCACGATTGACCGCCTCACCTATCGGCTCGTCTCCTAACCTGAGTTGTACTGTGATCCGTCAGCCAACCCCCGTCCGGCCTACCGCACCGCTCGACCTATCTGTTCCGCGCCGGCTTCACGTGATTGGTGTGGCCGGTCCTGGCATGAGCGCGATTGCGATCGCCCTGGCTCAGATGGGCCATCACGTTTCCGGCGTCGATCTGCGTGAACGCCAGGTCCTTGATCGGTTGCGGGCTGCGGGGGTGACGGTGCATATCGGGCACAACCGGTCGCATGTGATCGGTTGTGACGCAGTGACCGCCTCGTCGGCGATTCCACACGATCTCAACGAACTTGACGAGGCCCGCAAACTGGGGATCACCACGTTGCGTCGGGCCGGCATGCTGGCCTCGATCTGTGCGCAGGCGAAATCGTTGGCCGTCGCCGGCACACACGGCAAGACCACCACCACGTCGATGTTGATGCTGATTCTGGCCCAGGCCGGCCTGCGTCCCAGTTTCGTGATCGGTGGTGACGTGAACGACATGGGTACCGGTGCCCAATGGACGGGAAGTGAGTGGTTCGTCGTCGAGGCGGACGAGAGCGATGGCACACATCTCGAATTGCCGCTTTTCGGCACGATTCTCACCAACGTCGACCTCGATCATCTCGACCATTTCGGATCGATCGAGGAAATCGAACGGTCATTCGATCAGTACCTCGCACAGATACCGGGGCCAAAAGTGGTGTGTGCGGACGACCTTCGAGCGGCTGCCGTGGCAGCCCGACACGACACCGTGACATATGGAATGTCGGCCGATTGCGATGTGCGGGCCGTCGATGTCCAACCTGTGAGCGGCTCGTTCCGGTTCGGCGTCGAGCGCGCGGGGCAGCGTCTCGCGAGCGTGCATTTGCCGTTGCGCGGCGAACATAACGTGGTGAATGCGACGGGTGCGATCGCGATGGCGATCGAACTGGGTATCGACCCACAGATCGCCGCCGACGCACTCGCAACGTTTGGTGGCGTCGCTCGCCGGTTCGACATTCGTGGTAACGATCGAGGTGCCACGTTCGTCGACGACTACGCCCACCTTCCAACCGAGATTGATGCGGTGTTGAAGGCGGCGCGAGGGAGCGGTGATTCGTGGCGGCGGGTAGTCGCCGTGTTTCAACCCAACCGGTACAACCGAATCGCCGAGATCTGGCTCGAGTATGCCGACGCGTTTGTCGCCGCCGATGTGATCGTGCTGACCGAGATTTACGCGTCAGGAACACAGCCGATTCCCGGAGTGACTGGCAAACTACTGGTCAACGCGGTGCTCGATGCGCACCCTCGCGCACGCGTCGTCTGGCTTCCGAAACGCGACGATCTGGTTGCTTTTCTGGCGGCGGAGGTCGTCGATGGCGACGTGTGTATCTCGATGGGCTGTGGTGACATTGCTTCATTGCCGGAAGAAGTGCTGTCGGCCAGACGAGGAGTGCTGGCGTGAACCCTGTCGCTGACGCGGCTCAACTGCTGGCGCGTCAGCTTGGAACTCGTCTGCAACACGATGTTGCGTTGGCGCCATTGACCACGTACCGGGTCGGCGGGAATGCTGCGCTGTTCGTGGACGCCCAATCGATCGACGACTTGGTTGCGGTTGCGGCCGCCCGCAAGCTGACAGGGGTTGCCGTTCTGCTAGTCGGTCGTGGATCGAACATGCTCGTCGCCGACGCAGGGTTCGTCGGCGTTGCACTGTCTGTCGCCGGCTACGCCGACGGGATCGAGCTACCTGAATCCGGGAAGCGTGGCGAACCCTGCACGGTCGCCGCCGGCGGTGCTGTAGCGCTTCCGGTGCTGGCGCGACGTACCGCCGCAGCCGGTATAGCCGGGTTCGAGTGGGCGGTTGGAGTCCCCGGTTCGATCGGTGGAGCGGTTCGCATGAACGCCGGGGGACACGGTTCGGATATGGCGGCGTCGTTGCTGGACGTCACCGTGTTCGACTTCGATGACGCCGGACGTGGATCGTTCAATCGCTCCGCACACGAGTTGGGATTGCGGTTTCGGGCATCGTCGCTCGGGGCGTCACAGGTTGTTCTCGATGTTCGGCTGGGGTTGTCGTTCGGTGACCGCCAGGAATCCGAACACGAGCTTGCTGAAATCGTTCACTGGCGACGCGAACACCAGCCAGGTGGCCAGAATTGTGGGTCTGTATTCGTCAATCCGGTGCCCGGCGAGGTGACTGCAGGCGGCCTGATCGACGGTTTGGGTTTACGAGGATTTCGGATCGGGAGCGCCTGGGTGTCCGACAAACACGCCAACTTCATTCAGGCCAGTGCTGACGGTTGCGCCTCCGATGTGCGTGACGTCATCGAGGCCGTTAGGGCGCGGGTGGCTGAGGCGACTGGCTACCGGCTTCGTAGCGAGGTCCGTCTTGTCGGATTCGACGACGCAGATCCGATGTCGTTCGACGAGTCAGAGGCAGCGGCATGAGCGGACGCCGAGGCCATCAGCCGGATCCAGACCGCGCTGCGCTGGCCGAGTTGCTGCGCGCCTTCGCTGACGTCCCTGCGACGTCAGACGACACCGCTCACGACCGGGAAGCCGACGAACCTGATTTCGACCCGGACATCGACCAGGACGACACCGACCAGGACGACACCGATGATTTCGATGTCGAGCGCGATCTGGTCGCGGAACACGACGAGCTGGACCACGACCAGCTCGAACACGATCTCGACGCCACCGCCCCGTCGACCGGTCCGATTCCTCAACCGTCGCCTGTGCGTGAACCCTCGCCTGTGCGTGACCCGCTCGTGCGTGAACCCTCGCCTATGCGTGACCCGATTGTGCCTGACCCGATTGTGATAGCCCTCGATGACGATGACCTTCCGGACCCGGTTTACATCGAAGGCAATCTCGATCGTGACGGCGGTCGACCAATCGTGTTCATCGAGGACGATCCGACCGGCGACACGATCGGAACTGACGGAGACCGAAACCTCAGGCGTGGCATCGAACCGCGGATGCGCGAGCGACGCGTGGCGGTCAAGCGAGCCGAGAGTCGGAAGCGACTCAAGTGGGTGCTCTTGATCGGAACCATCGTCGTGATCGGTGTCGGTGGGTTGGCGGTACTTGGCTCGCCGTTGTTTGCGATCAGGGCCGATCAGGTGTCGGTGACCGGCGAGGTGTACACCGACGCGGAACGGCTGCAGTCGGTGATCGACGATTTGGTGGGAACCCCAGTGCTGGTCGCTGACACACAGGCCGCAGAACGCGAGTTGGAGGCGATTCCGTGGGTCGACGAGGCGGTTGTCCGTACGAACTTCCCACACGCGGTCACCATTGAACTGCGCGAGCGCGAGGCGATGACGACCTATGCCGGTCCGGATTCCAAGTTTCGCGTACTCGACCGCGAGGGCCGAGTGCTCGACGTTCTCGACAAGTATCCGTTTGCGTATCTGCTGCTCGGAGGACCTGACCCGGTTGACCTCGATCCTGGCGAGTTTGCCCCGACCGGATACGCGGCGGCTTCTGAGTTGGCGAAGAATCTGACCGGTTCGGTGCGCGGCCGAATCAAAATTGTCGAGGTCACAGCCGATGGTTCACGGCTCGTCATGCAGCTTGATGACGGAACAGAAGTGCGCTTCGGCGAGGCTCGCGACCTGTTCGCCAAACTCGTTCGATTGGAAACCGTGCTGTCGTCGCCAGAACCTCGTGAACCTGGTGTGATCGACGTATCGACCAACGAAGTCACACTCTGACTCTCCGACCAGTACGGCGGATTTGAGCACGGCGGCCTCCGATCCGGCTAGCATCACCGGCCTTAGTGGGCTTGACGTGCCAGGATGGCCCGCGAGAGGCACACCAATGACCAATATGACCTACGTTTCAACCTCACGTCATACCCGACGCCACCCTCATCGGAGGTACCGCTGATGCCCGGCGCGCCACAGAACTATCTCGCCGTTATCAAAGTTGTCGGGGTTGGCGGTGGCGGCGTCAACGCCGTGAATCGCATGATCGACGCCGGCCTCAAAGGTGTCGAGTTCATCGCCGTCAACACCGATGCCCAGGCGCTGTTGATGAGCGACGCTGATGTCAAACTCGACATCGGGCGTGACTTGACGCGTGGCCTCGGCGCTGGCAGCGACCCCGACGTCGGTCGTGCCGCTGCTGAAGCCCATCACGAAGAGATATCCGAGATGGTCAAGGGATCTGACATGGTGTTCATCACGGCCGGTGAAGGTGGTGGCACCGGAACTGGTGCGGCACCGATCATCGCTGAGATTGCCCGAAATGCGGGTGCACTCGCAGTTGGTGTAGTCACCCGACCGTTCGGTTTCGAAGGCCGTCGACGTTCGGTCCAGGCCGAGAACGGCGTGCAACGACTGAAAGACAAGGTCGACACGCTGATCGTGATTCCGAACGATCGTTTGCTGACCGTGGCCAACGAAAAGACCAGCGTGCTGAACGCTTTCAAGATGGCCGATGAGGTGCTGTTGCAGGGCGTGTCAGGCATCACCAACTTGATCACCACACCGGGTCTGATCAACACCGACTTCGCTGACGTGAAGATGATTTTGTCGAATGCCGGCTCGGCGTTGATGGGCATCGGAGAGGGCAGCGGAGACGATCGTGCCGTACTCGCCGCCCGCAAGGCGATCTCGAGCCCGCTGCTCGAATCGGCGATTGATGGCGCACGCGGTGTGTTGCTCAACATCACCGGCCCGTCGAGCATGGGTCTGTTCGAGATGAACGCCGCCGCCGAGATCATTCACGGCGTCGCCCACCCCGACGCCAACATCATCTTCGGCACCGTGATCGACGATGAGATGGGTGACGAAGTGCGAGTCACCGTGATCGCTGCCGGATTCGACCGATTCGAAGGAGCGCATTCGCTCGGCATCGTCGAGTCGCGGCCCTCGGCTCGGATCACCGAGTTGTTCGCCGATCCCGACGAGGAGCCGCTCGACGACGACGACGACTTCGACGTCCCCTCGTTCCTCAAGTAGCGCGCTTCACGTCGCCGCATGGCATTCGAGCATGTCAGCCAAGCGCTCGAACAAGTCCGCAGACGAATCGGGTTGGCGGGCGGCGACGACACGGTTCGGATTCTGGCAGTCACGAAAGGCTTCGGTGCGGACGCGATCGATGCTGCGCTCGCCGCAGGGTGTACGGCAATCGGTGAGAACTACGCCCAGGAGTTGATCGAGAAGCGCGCCGCCGCCGAGCACGCCGAAGTCCATTTCATCGGGCAGTTGCAAACCAACAAGATTCGCCAGATCGCCGGACTTGTTCGGGTGTACGAAACGGTGGACCGTGCTCGAATCGCCCACGAGATTGCAAAGCGCGACCCGGGTGCAACGGTGCTGATCCAGGTCGACACGGCTGGTCAGTCGGGAAAGGGCGGATGCTCCTTCGATCAGTTGGATGAGTTGGTCGGTGAGGTTCGATCAATCGGCCTCAACCTCGGCGGGCTGATGACCGTTGGCCCGACACTCGGGGGACCTGAGGCTGCTCGAGACGGCTTTCGACGTGTGCGATCAGCCGTCGATCGGCTTGGTCTCGAAGTCTGTTCGATGGGCATGACGGGAGATCTTGAAGTCGCCGTCGCCGAGGGCAGCACCCAGGTCCGTGTAGGGACGGCGTTGTTCGGCGAGCGCCGTGTCCCCCCAGCGCCCGACCAGGTGCGATAACCTCCGAGCGAAGGAGGATGTTGGCTATGTCAATGTGGAAACGAACCATGGACTATCTCGGTCTTGGTCCGGACGACGCGTACGACGAATACGACGTTGAAGAGTACGACGAACCGGCCCCTCGCGGCAGGCGTCAACACGAGGCTGAATCGCGTCCCGGGCGCGGCCATCGTGACGAAACCGGGAATGAAGGTGTGGTGCGCACGTTGCCAAGCCGACCCACGTTCCCCTCGCGTGACTTCGATCCGTCGCAGGCGCGACGAAACGCAGAACGCGACGACTCAGGAGTCAACCCGCGTCCTCAACGTGCTGTAACCCGTGGTGCTGTCGCCAACGGCGAACCGGCGACGGTTCGCCCGCGTCGGTTCGATCAGGCCCAAGAGGTCGCCGACAAGTTCAAAGAGGGCCTACCGGTGATCATGAATCTCGAAGGCGCTGATCGCGAGGTCGCCCGCCGATTGATCGACTTTGCCAGCGGGCTGTGCTACGCCCTGGATGGTTCGATGGAAAAAGTCGCCAACGGTGTGTATCTGTTGAAGTCGGGTCGACCGTCGCGTCATGACGAATACGACGACTGAGAGCCGCTGAGCACAACATGGATCTCACCCCCAGTCAAGTTTCGAGCGCCTCGTTTCAAACGGTCAAAAAGGGCTACGACCCGTCACAGGTCGATGCGTTTCTCGTTCACGCGGCCAAGGCATTGGAGGACGCGCAACAGCAGGCAACCGCCATGGAAGCGCGAGCGCGCGCCGCCGTCGCCCGCTTGCAGGAAGTCACGACCGCCCAGGACCAAGCTGCTGCCGACGCCGCTGGCCAGCCTCAGGGGGTCCTCGAACGGGCCGTCAGCGCAGGCGATGCCGAGATGATTTCGCGCACGCTGTTGCTCGCCCAGCGGACCGCTGACGCGGCTGTTGCGGAGGCGCGAACTGAAGCTGATCGTTTGCTGAGCGAGG
Source organism: Ilumatobacteraceae bacterium (assembly GCA_031390905.1). GTDB lineage: Bacteria > Actinomycetota > Acidimicrobiia > Acidimicrobiales > Ilumatobacteraceae > Ilumatobacter. The sequence goes on from JANMTV010000323.1 coordinate 9,476, forward strand.
CCAGGGCCGAGTCGGAGACGACGATCGATTCGACCCGCGAGATGTCGGCCAAATTGCTCGGCGAGGCGCGGGTCGAGGCTCGCAAAGCGTCCGACTCCGAGCGTCGGGCCGCCGAGCACGAAGTCCAATCACTGGTCGAGCGACGCCAACTGCTGGTCGGCGATGTCGATCAGCTCGAAGGGTTTCTTGTCGATCAGCGCGACCGCTTGCGCGGGGCCGCCCGACAAATCGAGGCACTGTGCGAGCGCGTGCCAGATGGGCTCGGTCAGGTGCATCGCCCGTCGCTGTCGGTGTCAGACGAGAGGCCGATGGACGAAACCGAAGAAATGTTTCGTCCGCCACGAGTCGTGGAATTTCCCGAACTCGAAGATGCACTTGATCAGGTCACAGGAATCGCTCCCGGTGCATCGGGCGATCAGCCGATAGTCTGAATTGGTAACGGCTTCGACGAGGCAATCACCTCTGAGCCTTTGGAAGAACGGCGGTGCTGGCACCGCTCAGTAGAACCGAACGGATCCAGCCCGTTAACGCTGGCGAAGGTGAGCGGTCGGTTCCTGTGGGGTCCGGCAAGCAGGGTGGTACCGCGGGTTTCGGCTCGTCCCTGGCAGTCGAATCAAGATCGCCCAGGAGTAACAACCGTGACGTACCCAACCGTGCAATCCCAACCGCAGCTACCGGAGCTTGAGCGCTCGGTTCTCGATCGTTGGAAACGCGACGGCACGTTTCAGCGATCGATCGATCAACGTGAAGCAGGCGTCAACGGTGACAACGAGTTCGTGTTTTACGATGGTCCGCCGTTCGCCAACGGGCTACCGCACTATGGCCATCTGCTGACCGGCTTCGTGAAGGACGCCGTACCGAGGTATCAAACGATGCGTGGCCGTCGGGTCGAGCGTCGGTTTGGTTGGGATTGTCACGGTTTGCCGGCCGAAGTGCAGGCAGAGAAGGAATTGGGGATTGCTGGTCATCCAGCGATCACCGCCTTCGGGATCGACAAGTTCAATGACGCCTGCCGGGCAAGTGTGCTGCGTTACACCGGTGAATGGCGTGACTACGTAACCCGTCAGGCACGGTGGGTCGACTTCGAGAACGACTACAAGACGCTCGATCGCGACTACATGGAGAGTGTCATGTGGGCGTTCAAGTCGCTCTGGGACAAGAACCTGATCACCGAAGGGTTCCGAGTGCTGGCGTACTGCTGGCGTTGTGAGACGCCGCTCAGCAACACCGAGACTCGTATGGATGACGTCTATCGAGACCGTCAGGATCCAGCGCTCACCGTCAAGTTCCAGCTAGTCGACGGGATCGACGACCTGATTGATTGGGGTCAGACGGAGGGAGCAGCTGAAGCGGAGCGGAGGCCAGTCCCGACCTCCATGCTGGCATGGACGACGACTCCTTGGACGTTGCCGGCGAACTTGGCGTTGGCTGTCGGACCTGACATCGACTACGCCGTCATGTCGCTCGATGGTGAAGCTGTGATCCTCGCTGAGTCGCGACTCGGTGCGTACGAGAAGGAGTTCGCCGACGCTGTCCAGGTCGGCTCGTTGAAAGGCTCGCGACTCGTCGGTCGACGGTACCTACCGTTGTTCGACTACTTCGCCGACACCGAGCGTGCATTCCAGATCCTCGGTGCCGACTTTGTGTCGACCGACGACGGAACCGGAGTCGTCCACCTGGCCCCTGGATTCGGCGAGGATGACCAGAATGCCTGTTTGGCGGTCGGCATCCCCACGATCTGCCCGATGGACGAGCACGGCCAGTACACGGCCGAAGTCGGCGACTGGTCGGGGCAGCACGTATTCGATGCCAACCCACTCGTCATTCGAGCGTTGAAGGAGCGTGGCCTCGTGGTTCGCCACGACAGCTACGACCACTCCTACCCCCACTGCTGGCGGTGCGAGCAACCACTCGTATATCGGGCAATCTCGTCGTGGTTCGTGAAGGTCAGCGAGTTCCGTGACCGGATGGTCGAACTCAACCAGCAGATCACCTGGGCTCCAGAACACGTCAAAGAAGGCAGCTTCGGGAAGTGGCTTGCCAACGCCCGCGACTGGGCGATCAGCCGTAACAGGTTCTGGGGTTCACCAATCCCGGTTTGGAGAAGTGACAACCCCGACTATCCGCGCCTCGATGTCTACGGATCGATCGCCGAGCTCGAATCCGACTTCGGGGCGACAGTGACTGACCTGCACCGACCGCAAATCGACGATCTCGTCCGAGTCAACCCCGATGACCCCACAGGGCAGTCGATGATGCGGCGCGTCCCGGAGGTACTCGATTGCTGGTTCGAATCAGGCTCGATGCCGTTTGCCCAAGTGCACTATCCGTTCGAGAACGCCGACTGGTTCGAGCACCACTATCCCGGCGACTTCATCGTCGAGTACATCGGCCAGACACGTGGATGGTTTTACACGATGCATGTATTGGCGACGGCGTTGTTCGATCGCCCGGCATTCTCGGCGTGCGTCAGCCACGGCATCGTGCTCGGCGACGACGGCCGCAAAATGTCGAAGTCGCTGAACAATTATCCGGACCCGAACGCCATGTTCGACGTCTATGGAGCCGACGCCATGCGGTGGTATCTGCTCTCGTCGCCGATCCTGCGCGGCGCAGACTTCTCGGTCACGGAGATAGGGATGCGCGACACCGTTCGCCACGTGATCCTTCCGTTCTGGAACGCGTTCTATTTCCTGACCCTGTATGCCAATGCAGCCGGCACCGTCGGCCTCGTCAGGACAGATCAGACCGATGTGCTCGACCGGTACCTACTTGGCGAACTGCGCTCGTTGGTCGAGTTGGTGACCGATCGGATGGACGCCTACGACCTATACGGTGCATGCGAGCACGTTGCCAACTTCCTTGACGCGCTCACGAATTGGTACATCCGCCGCAGTCGTGATCGGTTCTGGGCCGGCGATCAGGATGCGATCGACACGCTCCACACGGCACTCGTGACACTCAGCCAGGTCGCCGCGCCACTGCTCCCACTGATCACCGACCACGTCTATGGCTCGCTCGTCGGCGATCAGCCAAGTGTGCATCTCACCGATTGGCCCAGCGCAGATCGGTTCCCGTTCGACGCCGACCTGAGCGAGGGTATGTCGCAGGTTCGCGATGCGTGTTCGGCGCTGCTGTCGCTTCGCAAGGCAGAAGGGCTTCGAGTCAGGTTGCCGCTCACCAAGGCCGTGGTGGCGACCCCCAGCGCCGGACTGATCGAACCACACCTCGACATTCTTCGTGACGAACTGAATGTCAAACACGTCGAACTCACCACCGACGTCGACCGCTATGGCTCCAAGGAGTTGGTGATCAACCCCAAGACCCTCGGGCCGCGACTCGGCGGACGTACGCAGGAAGTGATCAAGGCCCACAAGGCGGGGGATTGGTCGCTGCAGGGCGACTCGGCGATCGTCGGGGGCGTGGAACTCTTCCCAGGCGAGTTCGATTTCCGTCTGGTGTCATCTGGCGATGGTGCCGTCGCCACGTTGAAGGGTCGGGCGGGCGTTGTCGTGCTCGACACGGTGGTGACACCCGAACTCGAGGTCGAGGGCCGGGCGCGTGACCTGATCCGCCAGATCCAACAAGCCCGTCGCGAGTCAGGGCTCGAGGTCAGCGATCGGATTCATCTCACGGTGAGCGGCCCTGCCGAAATCGTGCAAGCGTTCGAGGTACACCGCGACCTCGTGATGGCCGAAGTACTCGCCTTGGAGGCCAGCACAGTGCTTGGCACCACCGATGATCCTGTCGTCACGGTGGAACGCGCCAGCGGGTGACGCTGATGGCGCGGCTCCTCATTCGGGTCCAGCCCGGTGCCCGTCGAACCGGGTTCGTTGGCTGGTACGGCGAGATGCCGAGGTTGGCTGTCGCTGCGCTGCCGGTCGACGGTGCCGCCAATCAGGCCGTGATCGAGGCGTTGGCGGAAGCGTTGTCGGTTCGTCCGCGCCAAGTCCGTTTGATCGGCGGCGGCTCCTCGCGCACGAAGCGATTCGAGATCGACGATGTGAGCGAGGACGATTTGGTCGCGCGGCTGAACGCTGTAATTCGGCGCTGAGCCGGTAGAGTCCGGCGTTCACAATCGCCCGGGAGGTGCACCGATATGGCTGCTGCGAAGGACAAGGCGCCCGCCAAGAAAGCGGCCGCGACCACTCCGCCAACCAAGACACCGGCAAAAGCGGCGACCAAAACGGCCACCAAAACACCGGCCAAATCCGCCGCCAAAGCGCCAGCCAAGAAGGCATCGGCCGCAAAGCCCGCTGATCCGAAACCGACCACCCCAAGGTTGACCACGAAATCAGCGGCCAAGTCGACAGCCAAAGCGACCACCACTTCGAAGGCAAGCGCGACCACCAAGACCGCCAAACTGACCAGCAAGCCGACCAGCAAGCCGACCAGCAAGCCGACCAGCAAGCCGACCAGCAAGCCGACCAGCAAGCCGACCAGC
>JANMTV010000334.1:0-1874 GCA_031390905.1 Ilumatobacteraceae bacterium
GTGTCGTGGAGCCGGGGCATACCTACACTCGACCGAGCAGTCAGCCGATCACACCAAACCCGATTCTGAATGTTCAGGGGAATGGGATGTTGGTCGCTGCTGGTGCCTGGCTGTGTATCTCGTCGGGGTGCCGGAGTCAGATGCAAAGCAGTCGGTCTCCGGGCGCGCCGAAGCGCCGACTTGTATGTGAGGTGCCGGTTGAGACGGGTTGATGCTCGTAGCATCCGGTAGGTCGTCGATCGGGTTGGCTCGCGAAGCGCCTGCCACCTTCGGGTTGGCTCTCCCGGGGTTTGCCTCCTGACCGGCGACTGGGTCGCGGTCTGGCTCAACAGAGGTGTGGTCTCGATCCTGGACCCGGAAGTCGGCATGCCGACCGCGGCTGTTCCCAACAGAGCGAATCGGAATGGAGCACGGACATGATCATTGGTGTTGACCCGCACAAGAACTCCCACACAGCCACGGCTGTCGATCCACGATCGAACTCGCCGGTGGCGTCGATTCGGATCGACGCGTCGTTGGCTGGGTATCGGGAGCTGATGCGATGGGGGTCACAGTTTGCCGGTCGACGATGGGCTGTCGAGGGTGCACGCGGGCTGGGGCGTCATCTCGCTCAGTGGCTCGTTGCACGCGACGAGGTCGTGCTGGACGTGCCGAGCACGGCGACGGCCCGGGTGCGTGAGTTGTCCCGAGGAAGCCGACGCAAGACTGACGTGATCGACGCGGCTGCGGCAGCGAGCGTCGCAGCGCTGCAAGGTGATGCTTCGGTCGTCGCCAGTGAGGATCACACGACTGTGTTCGCGATGTTCGAGGAACGTCGCGCGAACCTTGCTGCACAACGAGTTCGTGTGGCCAACCAGTTGCACGCGGTGTTGCGGGATCTAGTTCCTGGATGAGCTGCCTTGGCGATCACGACCAAATCTGCGTCTGCGATGCTGCGCGTAGTCCGACCGGCGTCGCAATGCGAGCGGACCCGCAAGCAGCTCTGCCAGGACTTGGTGCGCGACCTACGCGTCGTGGACGCCAGCCTGGCCGACATCAAGCAGCGCATGAGCGCCGCGCTCGACGAGCACGGCAGCAGACTCCGCCAGGTCGACGGCGTGGGGTCAGTCACCGCTGTGCGATTGATCGGCCGAACCGGCCGAGCATCGAGGTTCCCGACCGCCGACGCATTCGCCACCTACGCCGGTGTTGCCCCGATCGAGATCGCAAGCGGCGACCGCACACGTCATCGTCTTTCGCGCGCAGGCGATCGCCGCCTGAACTCCGCTATCCATCTCATCGCCGTCACCCAGGTCCGCATGCGCGACAGCGCTGGTCGTCGCTACTTCGACACCAAGATCGCCGAAGGCAAAACCCGGAACGAGGCGCTGCGGTGCCTGAAACGACGACTCGCCAACCATCTCTGGCGGCTCATGATCGCCGACGAGCAACGACTACGCACTACAACCCGCGCCGGCACCGAAATCGCCGCTTGACAAACACAGAGGAACCCCGGATCGCGGGGTGATCGCTCGTTGCCGCTGTCGTTGATGGCGCCGTTAGCAGAGTGTTGGTTGGTGTTGCTCTGCTGGTTCGGTTCGCCCGATGGTTCGTCGGCTGGGTTGCCGGTCGATGGTCGGTTTGGTGTGCCAGATCGTGCCGTCTGGTCGTCGCCTGGTGGCGACCCGTCCGGATGTCATCGTCAATCGCCAGCCGCCTTCGTGGACGAGGTGGTGATGCTTCTCACATAACGTCAACAAATTGTCGACCGATGTTTTGCCGCCGTTCCGGAAGAACTCGACGTGATGCATCCGACAATCATCAATCACCGTTCGACATCCTGGATGGGCACAGGTGCGATACATCACCCGTAACGCCTTGCGTTGCGCCGGTGT
>JANMTV010000385.1:0-2188 GCA_031390905.1 Ilumatobacteraceae bacterium
CAGCTCCAGCAGGGCGCGTAGCGCAGCGCCGGACCGACGTTTCGCTCGCGCCTCGAAGTAGCGGCCGGCCAGGATGAACACGGCCACTCCTGCTGCGACCTCGAGGTAGATCTGGCTCGAGCCCATCCCGCGTTTCGGTGTGAGCGAGAACCCGTGGCGCAGGCCAGGATCGCCGGCGTCTCCGAGGAACAGCGCATACAACGACCATCCGAACGCAGCCAAGGTGCCGACCGAGATCAGCGTGTCCATCGTCGCCGTACCGTGGCGAAGGTTGGCCCACGCAGCGCGATGGAACGGCCATCCACCCCACATCACCACGGGTGCTGCGAGCGTGAGCGACAACCACTGCCAGGAGTCGAACTGCAGAGCCGGCACCATCGCGAGCAGCACCACCGGCAGGGACAGAATCGCCGACAGGACGAGCCGATGCCGCAGCGCCCGCGTGGGATCATCGTCGGCGTCGGCGTTCGTGGACCGCGCAGCGTCGGCGGGCCTCTGGACGACAGCCGTGTAGCCCGCGGCTTCGATCTGGGCGATCATGTCAGCAGCGGTGAAGGAGTCGTCGGTGATGACGATCTTGGCCTTCTCGGTCGAGTAGTTGACCGATGCCGTCACGCCGTCGAGTTTGTTGAGACGCTTCTCGATCCGCGCTGCGCACGATGCGCATGTCATCCCGCCGATGTCGAGCTGCACCGGATTCGTGACGGATTCTGTGATCTTGATACTCACGCCGAACGGCTTTCATGATTCTCGGACATGCCGGACATGGACGAGTCATTGGTGGTCGAGTTCGATGCTGCGACCTCGACGGTGAACGACGCAGTGCGGACGGTTCCGTCGTACGAGAATTCAAAGAAGAGTCGGTACGTGCCCGGTGTCGGGAACTCTGCTGCGAATCGGACAGCTCCGTTCCCGCTGTCGAGCGGATGCACGTGCAGGTATCCCAGGTCTCCCTGGCGGATCACGACGAGGTGACCGGCTGCACCCAGATAGGGCTCGGTCACAACAGCGGTGCCGCTCAGCGTGATGTCGAATGTCAGCGTGCTCTCGCCGACCGCTTGGTCTCCCGATAGTGACACGGTGAAACCGTCGATGTCTACGCGCTGCGATGCTTTGGGGACGTCGAACGGCTCGACGAGGCCCGGTACCGCAAGATCTGTCGCCAAGGTGATCCGATCCGCACCTCTCGGTTTGAAGTCTGCGTAGACCCGATACGAGCCGGGCCTCAAGGCCGGAAGGTCGACGCGCCACGTACCGTCTGCGTCCATCAGTGGGTGGAGGTGAAGATACTCGACCAGATTACGCGACAGCACGATCAGATGCAGCTGCCGCTCGTGCAACGTTTCGAACTCGGTGAGCGCCGACTCGTCGCCAAACGCGATTCGGAATGGGAACGTCGACGGCTTGTCCGATGCGACCGTGGTGACGTCTGCGACGAACCGGTATCCGTCGGCGGTCACCGTCAGCCCCGACATCTCGACAACAGCTGCACTGTCGTCGGTGTCCGACGACAGTGCAGCGTCGGGAGGCATCGAGGAATGATCCGACGACGCCCCGACATCGATCGGGCCGAGACCCGCACCCAGTGCCGCAGCGAACCCGAACACTGCTGCAACGCCGAGACCGAAAGCGACAAGTCTCGGTGCCGTTCTCACGGTGCTACCGCAAAGCCCGCCTCATCGACCGCCGCCGCAAATGCCTCGGGATCAACAGGCTGTTCCGATTCGACCGTGACCGTTCCGGTAGCGAGGTCGACATCGACCTTCGTCACGCCGGCCAACTTCGACACCTCCGAAGTCACCGAGCCGACACAGTGACCACAGCTCATGCCAAAAACATTGAACGACGCAACACTCACGACATCTCTCCTGCCTCGATTTGATCCGATCGATGGATATCGATCGGATACCACATGGGGGTATACCAAAACCCTACTTACCCTAGGGGGGTATCACAACATCGGGTCTATCGGAGAAACCGATGATGCCCGAGTCCAGATCTCGTTGGGCGATGACCTCTCGAACAGGCACAACGTCACCTGTGGCGGAATCCCTCCCGTTCCGCCAAACGGACTCTTGCTTCCTCTTCGGCAACGTTGCCAGTGCTACATGGTGAGCAGGGTCTCGACTTCGTCATAGCCGCTCGTGTCGACGGCGTCGACACGAGCGCGGCGGCAACTTTCGAGCGG
>JANMTV010000015.1:0-21994 GCA_031390905.1 Ilumatobacteraceae bacterium
ATGTCGTACCGATAGATCACTTCCGTCGACGCCAGCGCGGCGTGTGCCTCTGGATCCACCGACGCCAATGTCTCGGCGGCCGCCAAACCGTCGACCAGCGTCGAGTCACCACCCGGCGAATCGTTACTGAGACAGTGCAGCAACTGGATGCCTGGTACGGGTCGCCGATACGGCAGGTCGGTGTGGGCCACCAACTCGATCGCCGTGTAGGCGAGGTCGGCGGGCATCGGCTCGGCGCGCACGTCGAAGATGTCGCCGAAGTTGGTCGGCACGAGATACCCGAGCCTGTTGGCGACGTGACGAACCGTGTCCGGCTCGGTAGGCGTCCCCCGCAGGATCACGAATCCGTGACGCGAGAACGCCTCGATCATCGCCAACACACTCGGCGTGTCCTGTTCGGTCTCGCTCGATCCGATTCCTGACCAGTCGACATACGGGAACGGTTCGAACGGGCGATCCCACGGTTCCGGATCGGGACGTTCCTCCGGATCAGCAACCCAACCCAACGCAAGAGCGAGCCGACCAAACGGGTACGACGCGCGATGCCCGTCGCTGAAGTCGACGACGAGTACCTCGTCAACAAAGGCGCACGAGGTGCAGGAAAGGTCCGAAGGAATGTCGATCGGCGTGAACAACCGCTGCCGATTCGTTGGCTCGATCTGACCTACCTCTTCGCTCATGTTGCGCAGCCAGTTCGGATGGAGCAGCGCGACTTGCTCACCCATCACAAGTCGAACCCGACCGGCCACAAGCGACGCAACGACCTCCGACACACTGGACTCCGCAAGCAAACTCACCTCACCAGTGTTGCACCTGCAACACTCGCGGCATCGACGCGTGGGGGCGAGAACGATTGCACGGCCTGCGGGTGCGTGCACTTGGCACCGACGATGATCCGCGGGTCGGCGCGCTCGCCGGACCTGCCCGCTTTCTGACGCGCCCAGCGATCAGGTTCCTGTACCGGGCGCAGGTGACTGGCCTGGAACACGTCCCACTCGATGGACCAGCGATCATCGCTCCAAATCACCGTGCGTTCTTCGACACTCCACTGGTCATGGCGACCGCGCCGCGTCGGGTGATCTTCCTCGGCAAAGCCGAATACATGGACAGCGCCAAGACGAAGTACCTGTTTCCAGCCGTCGGGATGGTCCCGATCAAGCGTGACGTCAAGAAGGCCTCGATGGCGGCACTCACGACTGCCGCCGAACTGCTCGAACAGGGCGAGTTGGTCGGCATCTACCCCGAAGGAACTCGGTCCCGCGACGGCTACTTGCATCGCGGCCACTCGGGTGTTGCCCACCTCGCAGTGATGACCGGCGCGCCGATCATCCCCGTTGGCCTGATCGGCACCGAACGCGTGCAACCAATCGGTCAGTCCCTCCCGCGACCGTTCAAAGGGCCCGTGCGGGTGCGCTTCGGTGAGCCGATCCGACCGGAGAACTATCGATATGGCGGAAGCCGCAAACGTCGCCAGCAGATGCTCGACGACGTGATGGCGTCGATCGCGTCGATGACCAACCAAACCCGTTCCGACGACTTCTCGTCGGACGAGCCGCCGCTCATTCGCGGAGGCACCGAAAGTGTCTACCGAGTAACAGTGCATGGCGCCACCGGTCTCAGTTGGCGACACGCAACCGATCGCGCCGTCGATGACGCCTGTCGGAGCTACGACGATGCCCGCGTCGGCGAAGTCCGACGGTTGCGGTGCCGCGTGATGCCGTCCGGCGAAATCGAGTTCGAAACCGAACTCAGCCTGTCCACCAAGTTCCGAACCACATGACACCACCTGATCCACCACATGATCGAAGTAGCACGAAGGAGACATCATGAACGAAAGCGTCTACCGCGTCGTCGAACTGATCGGGTCGAGCAGCGACTCTTGGGAACAAGCGGCGCGCAATGCCGTGCGTGAGGCGGGCAAGAGCTACAAGGATTTGCGCGTCGCCGAAGTCGTCGAAATGGACGTGTTGATCGAGGACGGAGACGTGATCGCGTTCCGAGCCAAGTTGCGTCTCAGTTACAAGCGTGCTACCGACTGAGCTCGTGCAGCGACGCTGGCGATCGCCTCGGCGATATCGAGGTATCGAGTACCCGGCAGGTCGTGGCCCATGTCGTTGAACATCAACAACCGCGCACCCGGTATCGCCTTCGCCGTGGCAATCCCGCCGGACGGGCGAACCAGTGTGTCGACCAGCCCGTGGATCACCAGAGTCGGAACGGTCACCCGACCGAGCCCTTCGGTGCGATCCGGTTGCGAGATGATCGCCGCCGTTTGACGACCAGTCCCGTCTGGCCTGAAGCTGCGCTCCATGCTGGCGGCGATCAACCGACGCATTTCGGCTTCGGTCATGGTCGGGCCGCACACGTCGAGAAAGCCCGCCACGAAGTTGTCAGCGGCGTTCTCTCGTGTCGGCATCGGCCGCCGAGCCCCACGACGGATCACCCGCACAGTCGGTTGGCCAACTCGGCGGTGACCGGTGCTCGACATGATTGACGTCAGGCTGCGGATCCTGGTCGGATGCTCGATGGCGATGGTTTGGGCGATCATCCCGCCCATCGACATGCCGACGATGTGGGCGCTGTCGATTCCAAGGGCATCGAGCAATCCGACGGCGTCATCGGCCATGTCAGGAATCGAGTACTCGGCACGCAGCGAGCGGCGAAACAGGAATGACTTGGCGATCTCACGCTTGGTCGGCGGGGCGCTCGTGAACTCAGTCGAGAAACCGCTGTCTCGATTGTCGAAACGAATCACACGAAACCCGTGATCGACGAGCGCTTCGACCAGTTGCGGCGGCCAATCGATCAATTGATTGCCGAGCCCCATGATCATCAACAGCGGTTCCCCCGACCCGCTCTCGTCATACTCGATTGTGATGCCGTTGGCCTGCACCGAAGTCATTCGGAAAGGCTAACGGCCACCGGTTACGTGATGTCAAGGCTGGCGAGCAGCAATCGTCCCATTTCCTGCGCACGCAACGCAGCGTCGACGTCACCTTCGGCCGCAGAAACGATCGAACCCTTCATCAAGATGTGCCACTGGCGGGCAAACGCCACCGGATCGACAACCCCGGCATCGCCTGCCAGCGAAGCGACAAACGATCGAATGTTGGCGAGTTGGTCTCGGCACTTGCGATGAATCGGATGCTTTCGATCGTCGATTTCGATCAGTGCGTTGATGAACAGACAGCCCTCGAACGTCCGTCGACGAAACCAGCCGTCGAAAACATCGAAGATCGCCAGCAGCTGATCGGCTGGCCGTTCGGCTCGCCGACTGACCTCGGCCTGCAGCCACTGCTGCGTCCACAACTCCTCGCGCCGATCGAGCACGGCCAGCACGAGATCGTCCTTCGACGCGAAATGCCGGTACAGAGTCATCTTGGCGACACCAGATTGCTCGATGATCGTGTCAACACCTACCGCACGGATTCCGTGCTGACAGAACAGCTGATAGGCGGTCGCCAACACCCGCTCGCGAGCGGCAGGCCGAATCTTGGTGGTTGCCATGCAAGCTGAACGATACCCGTTGACAGGTCGCCGCGATGGGCTTACTGTGCGACAGACAGGTCTGTCTCATACAGGCCACCGAGAACCGCAGAGGGGCAGGTTCCGATGAGTGCATACGACCCGCGAAACGAAACAGGTATCCCGACCGAACAGGTTGGATCGCTGCCGAGACCGGCCAGCCTGCAGGCTGCCTACGCCGCCTACGACGCCGGTGAAATCACGAAAGACAAACTTGAAATCGAGCAGGACGTCGCCGTCAAGGACTCGATCGAGCATCTTGAGGCAACCGGTTCACCAATCATCTCCGACGGCGAACAGCGTTGGTCGAGCTTCGCCACATACGCAATCGCCGACACGCTGGCAGGTACCGGGCTGGCCGACAATCTCGCCGGCGGTGGACAGTTCTTCGCCATCTTCGCTGACGGACATGGTCGTCAACTACCGCGACTCACGGGTGGCCCGTTCAAGTATCAGACCTACGCCGCCGACACGCTCACGAAGTCGATCAAGATCGCCAACAGGCCAATGAAGCAGGCCGTCATCGCCCCCTCGATGCTGGCCCTGCTGTACCCGCTGAGCACCGAGGTTCCGGGCTATTCGCGCGAGGATTTCGAAGCCGATCTGATCAACGAATGCGAGAAGGACATCCGCCAATCGTTTGCCGCCGGAGCGGCGCGAGTGTCCGTCGACTTCACCGAAGGACGGCTCGCCACTCGCGCTGACCCACGCAATCCGTGGACTGGTGCCAACATGCTCCCGCACTTCATCGAGTTGAACAACCGCGTGATGGAACGCTTCACCGCCGAAGAGCGAGTCAACATCGGAGTGCACACGTGTCCCGGCGGTGATCGCGATTCGGTTCACAGCGCCGACGTGCCGTACAACAACCTGCTGCCAGAGATGTTCAAGATCAACGCCGGCTACTTCTTGATCCAACTCGCCAGCGAGCGCGACCGCGACCCTGTGTACGAGTCGATCGGCAAGTACCGCCGGGATGACGCCAACGGTGTTTCGCAGATGTGTTACGTCGGCGTCACCGTCACACAAAGCCCCCGGCCGGAAAGCGCCCAGGAGGTTTGCGACGCATTGGTGCGGGCGGCCAACTTCATCCCCAAAGACCGTCTCGGATCGACCGACGACTGTGGCTTCTCGCCGTTCAGCATCGACGAGAAACCAAACCACGGTTCCCCCGACTATGCCCGCGAAGTCGCCTTCCAGAAGATCACCAACCGAGTCGAGGGCACTAAGATGGCGGCCGAAAAGCTCGGCGTCTCGTAACGCTACGGAGCAACCGTCTCTGGTGCCGATCCCGGCTGGATCGGCACCAGGGTTGATTCCTCGGCAGACCTGATCGGAAGGTTCCAGTGACTCGCCGCAGTCCGGTACGGTGAGGCAGGAGCTATGGGATTCTTCAAGAAGCAAGCCACCGACCCTGCCGAGATCGATCGGTTGAAGGCAGAGATCGCCGCGATGGGTGCCCGTCTCGATGCATCAGACGCTTCCAAGCAGGAACTCGGAACGCGAGTCCAGGGTCTCGTGACGCGACTCGACACGCCGATTGCTCCCCCGCCCACCGAACGGCCGCCAGCGCCATTCGTGCCGGTGAACCCTGCCGAACTTGACGTGATGCGGGCCCAGATCCAGCGGCTCAACGATCGGCTCGACATGACCGACACTCGGATCACGTCGATCTCGACCGAACTCGCCAACCAACTCTCAGAACTGTCCAGCGACATCGATGCGATGGGCAGTAATCAGCCGCCGAACGAGCAAGCCGTCGGAGAAATCCGCGACGCCCAAACGCGGCTGGCGAATGAACAGGCCCGATACCAAATCGCCTTCCGTCAAGACCTCGCCGACCTCGTCGACCGCCTCAAGCGCTCCTAACCCCTCGTTCAAGTCGCGCTCAACCCCCGCATTCCGTGCTCATCGCGACATGAACGGATTTTTTAGCCGTCGGAGTTGATCAGGGCGAGCGCCCTGGCAACCAACGCACCGGCTTGGTCGACGGTTGATTGGTAGCCGCCAAGGTCGCCATCGCGGAGTAGCCCGTCGGCGACACCAAACAGGCGATCCGCTTCCTGCAGCAACTCTGCCGCAGTCGCCTCGTCACCGACATCGATCGGATCAGGGTCGGTGCTCGAGTCGGTTGAGGTGTCGGGTTCCGTGGTCGGTTCGTCACCACGACTGAGCCGAACGGCGTCGTCGCACTCGCCGGCCCGCATCACGGCCCCGGATTCGTCGACCCGATCACCCACGTTGCCGTCGAACCCCGGGAACAGATCGGCCAGCGCGGTGCCGAGATCGCACGCCATTGCGGCGTCATTGTTATGCGACACGATCACGAACCGAAACTCGGCCGCGCCATTGACAGCCACATAGAACGGGCGGACATAGATCAAACCGTCGCCAACAGGCACAAGCTGCAGATCGCCGAAGAACACATCGGAGCCGCTCTCGGTGTTGTCCTGCTGGGTGATTTCACTGCTGATGTTGCGCTCAGACTCCGCTTGGCTGGCGACGACCAACGGCCCGGCAATCGGCGGAACATTCCGGACGACGTAGCTCGTGAGCTGACCGTACGTTTCGACGTCACTTGAAGCCGTCATGTAGGCCTGCAGCTCCCTCCGTGCATCGTCGCCCGAGAACGGCACAAACGGACGCAGCAGCACAAACTCTTGACGACCATCACTCCCCGTGAAGAGCGTGTAGTACGGGGTGAATCGAAGTGTGCCCGATTCGGTGGCGAACTCGGTCGGGAGCGTTTCAGTACCCGCCCCGCCTGAGTTGGTTGCCGCTTCACCTTGGGGCTCGAGGGATGGCGCTTGCGCCACCGACCACGCGCCGCTGCGTTGGAAGAAGTCCTCGGCCGCCAGTTGATACTTCGAGTACAGCTCGGTCTGAATGCGGAACAGGTCCTCGGGGTAGCGCAAGTTCTGGCGGAGCTCCCCTGGCATCTTGTCGATCGGCGTGAACAACTTCGGGAACGCCGATTGCCACGCACGAAGGATCGGATCCTCGTCATCCATGATGAAGAACGTGACCTCGCCCGTATACGCATCGACGACAGCCTTGACACTGTTTCGGATGTAGTTGGCGCTGGATGAAATCCCAGAGTTCCTGGCGCGTTGTACATCTCCGACTCGTTGCGCGTACGGATACCGGCTCGTCGATGTGTACGCGTCGATCACCCACTGGACGGCTCCGTCGACCACAACCGGATAGGGGTCACCGTCGTATTCGAGGAACGGCGCAATCTTGGCGACACGCTCCTGTACGGAACGAACCCACAGCATCTGTGAATCAGAGTTGATCGCACCCGAGGCGATCACGTTGTAATCGAGGAACGCCAGCGCGAAAGCGGCCCGCCTTCCGAACCCCGAAACACTGACTCCCGAATCACCAACATAGGCACCACCGTCGCCGCAGGTGCTCTCGACGACCTCTGTTCCAGCGATCGCGTATCCCGTCATACTCGGGCTGAAGTACAGCTCGGGGCGAGCCAACTCGACCGTGCGATATATCGGTCGATCCTCGGCGCTTACCTCGCTCACAGGGGCGACAACCAACCCACATCCCCGAGTGCTGACCAGGTGCTGACCCTGCCAACTCGGGTTGGGAATGTTCTCCAGATCGAGTTCGCGTGCGGCGATCAATGTCTGCTCGCGCTCATCGTCGAGCACAGAACGGCCGACATCAAGATCGTCGATCGTCAGCCCGGCGGTCTGCCCGCGATCCGCATTGAAACGGGTCAACATCAACTCCGGATTCAACAACCGGACATTCATCAGCGGTTCCAGGTTGGCTTCGACATCAGCAGCCGTGAGACGCGCAAACTCGACGTCTGTCGTTGTGACGTCGCCGATTCCCATCGCAGCGCGTGTGGCCTCGACGTTGCGGGCAATGTACGGGGCCTCGCGCTCACCCTGGTTGGGCTTGACGATCAACGACTGCACGAGGGCCGGATAGACCGCGCCACCGACAATCATCATGACCAGCCAGAGGGCCGACGCGACGACAGGCAACCGCCACTTATTCGTGCGAATCGTCGAGAGGTACAATCCGGCGGTCAACAACGCCACAAGCACCAGCAACATCAACGCAGGCAGCTGAGCCTTGACCACCGTGTACGTGGCACCCTGCACGAAACCGCGTCGTTCATTGGTGAGTTCGTAGCGAGCCAGCCAATAGTCAGCTGCTTTGACGGCCGCCAGTATCGCCAGCAGCACGGCAAGATGAGCCTTGGTGCCCGCCCTCACACTGGGAGTCGACGACGTGAACAGCACACCGCCATTCAGTAGGTGCGCCACAATCGTCAACAACAGCACGATTACCAAAGCGGCAAACAACCAGTCAACGGCGAAGGA
Organism: Ilumatobacteraceae bacterium; assembly: GCA_031390905.1. GTDB lineage: Bacteria > Actinomycetota > Acidimicrobiia > Acidimicrobiales > Ilumatobacteraceae > Ilumatobacter. The sequence continues at coordinate 7,875 of JANMTV010000015.1, forward strand.
AATGAAAGGCAGCTCGAATACGTAGAACCCGACATCGATCCCAAACTGCGGATCCTTGATGCCGAACGACTGACTGTTGCGGTAGAGCAGCCAGTCCTGCCATTTCGACACGGCGGGCAGCGCCAACATGAACGCCAACACGACAGCCGTGCCGTAGCGCACCAGCCGAAGGCGGTGACCGAAGACCTCGTGAAAGCGCTCGACATAGGGGTGCACGTTGGCGGGGAACGAGGTTGGCGCAGTCCGATCGGCGGCATACAGATTCACACCGGCGAGCGTTACGAACACGACGAAGAAGATCACAAAGAGGGTCAGCTTGGCCCAGATCTGACCCCAGAAGACGTCGTCGCGACCCAATCCGTCATGCCAGAGCGCGTCGACGTAGAACGAGGCGATCGCTCTCCCGAACACGACCACGACCAGGAAAAACAGGCCGACAGTGATCAGAGCCGCTCGCGCCGTGAAGCGTCTACGAGGTCTGCGGGGAAGGTCTTTTGCGCGCCGCATTTCGCGGCAGAGGTTACTCTGCTACGGGGAGCATCAGGCAGCGGCAGCCGGGATGGGCCGGTGCAGAGGTGTTTCCAGTGGGATACGAATCGCCTGCACTAACCGGCCCAGCGAGCGAGTTGTCCTCGCAATCAGGGCAGGCCGGTTCGTTCGGATCGATCGTCCAGACCATCGCCGTGCCAGGAGCCGTCGATACCGTCATGCCGCCGCCGTACGCGAACCGGAACACATCATCGAGTTGGTCGTCGATGTGCTGCGTCTTCCACTCGCGATAGACGGAACGGACTCGCTTCGTAATGTCCTCGTTGTCGCCAGCGCCGTCGGTGATACAACGCTCGATTCTGGCACGGAGTGGTCCGACCAATCCGGTTCGCAACAACGCCTGAGCGGCATCGACACCGCCCGACTTGTCGAGCTTGCGACGGGTCGTCTTGTTGTCGCTGAGTCCGAGTTCGACGGCACCGGCGCAGGCGGCCCCCAGCAGCTCGTCGGTCAAGGCACCTGCGAACGACGCCGCGTGGTGATCAAGATCGGCCAGCAGCATGTCGAGTGAGCGCACCGGCTCCTTTTGACGCAGCGTGTCGAGTACGCCGTTCTGCTCATCGGCCAGCACCCGCTTCAACTTGCGAGCCGCCGACACGATCAACGGTACGAGTGCTTCATCGCGGCGGGTGAAGGCAGTCGTCGCCGGAGCGATTTCCGCCGAGTCGTCTGAAGCAGGGGGCGTCTCGACCACAGGATGATCATCTGTCTGATCAGGATCCGGTGTGGGAACCTCATTGCGCAGGCGGGCGAAGATGTCGTCGACCTCGTTCGTCGAGGTTTGATCGTCGGCGGTGATCAAGTCGATCGGAGCACGATCGCGGAACAACGACACCACGTTGCCATCAGGACGCGGGATCTGCGCCACTTCGACTGACTCGTCCCCACCAGGCTCGTCGTTGGGCACGTCCTCAACCGACTCGGGCTCGACCTCGATCGCTTGGGTTTCGTCAGCGAGCGTGAACTCGGCGACATCATCCTCGATCTCTGGCTCGAGATTCTCGATAACCGCCACCGCCTCGCTCAACGGCATCGCCGTGGCCGGCACCATCAATGGGACCGGGCCAGTGGTGTGCGAGAAGCTCACGTACTCCTCGGGTTCATCAATCGACGCCAGCTCAGACGTGACATCGACGGCGACGAGGCGGGCCCGCTCGAACACCTGCAGCAACCGGACACGACCCTGTCGGAGGTCCTCGATGTGTTGACGTGCCAACTTCGTGCGACGTTCGAGATCGGAAAGCACGCGCTCGCGATAGGCCCGCGCTTCGGTCACCATCTCACGGCCCTGCTGCTTCGCCAGCGCCAACTCGGCCTCGGACTCTGACCCGGCGTCATGGCGACGACGTGCCGCCTCGACTTCGGCTTCCTGACGAACCTTGTTTGCTTCGTCGTTTGCCTCACGCATCGTTCGGGCGGCGTTCTCCTCTGCCCGAACCCTGATCTGAGTAGCGGATTCGCGTGCCGTGTGCAGCACTCGGAGGGTTTCCTCGCCCAGCAAGTTGGTCATCGTTTCGTCGTCGAGTTCGACAGGTTGTGGTACAGATAAGCGAGCGTCGCGGAGTTCCGACTCCAGTTGGCGCTGGCGTTCTTGCAATCGACCGAGCTCAGCGGCAACCGATGTGAGGAACGCCCGCACCTCATCTTGGTGATAGCCGCGCCGGGTCGTCGAGAACCCGGCCTCCGCCACAGAGGCGGGCGAGGTGTGATCCGTTCGCGCAAACGAGGCAGCCATACCACAAAGCGTAAACAACTGGAGACACTCAGCGGCGGCAATCAAGATTTCGACGCCTCGCCAGCGTCAGCGCGAACGTGCAGACGTCAATCGGCAGGTGCTGGTGGAATCGCGTCGCCACCCAACTTCTCGAGCGCTGCGATCGCTTCCTCGATCGTCGAGACGGTGATGATCGTCAGGTCATCACCACCCGATTCACGGGCGGCAGCAATGTCTTCCTCACCCTGGGCAAGCGGCACAATGAACACGTGGACTCCGGCTTGTGCCACGGTCGACGCCTTCTGACGCAGCCCGCCGATCGCCCCGACTGTTCCATCGAGTTCGATCGTGCCGGTTACGGCAATGCTGCCCCCTCCCGTCAGTTCACCCTCGGTCAACTCGTCGATCAAGGTCAGTGTGAATGCCAGACCGGCCGACGGCCCGCCGATCTGACCCGTGTTGATATCGAGCTCGAACGGCAACTCGACCCGACGTGTATCGAACGGGTAAAAACCAACGATCGTTCGATCCGGCTCTTCCGGCGACGCTGTCAGCTCGACATCAACCACGACCTCGTCACCATTCGACGGATCGACCTTCATCGTCACGATGTCACCGGGTTTGTGCCCCTTCAGAATCCGACTCAAATCCTCGACCCCGTCGAGCTTCTCACCGTCGACTTCGATGATCCGATCGCCAGGTTCCAGCACCTCGTCGGAGGGGCTCCATGTGACGCACTCTGTGCCCTCCTCATTCGGCTCCAAGCAGACCATCGCCTCGATCAAGACATCGCCAGGAACGAGTTCAACGTCGAACCCGACCCGCTTGAGGGCTACGTACTGGGCGACCTGTTCCGAACTTCGCATCGATTCGAGGGCAAACACACGGCGTTGTTCGGGCGTCTGCACGCCGAACTTCTCCTCCTTCGTCATGAACTGGATCGCCGGGTCGTCGCGGCCGATCAGCCAGGAAAGCAGCGACTGCTCCGGTTCGGTGACGGTCACGAAGTAGATGTCACCTGCTGGCGGGTATTGATCAGCAAGATCACCAAGATCCCCGAACTCGATCAGATCGTCGACCGGCTGTGCCGACGCCGGCGTGCGGGCGTACGGGGCTGCCTGGTCGACACCGAGCCGGATGTTCTCCTTCTCCGCCAACAGCTTCGATGGGAGTACCGACGCGGCGGTCGCTCCAGCGAGAAACAGTCCAGCGATAACCGTGATCGGAATCGCCCACCAACGATGGATGCTCGACGGTAGCCGCAACCCGTCGAGGCTCGGGTCCCCCGGTAGTGTCGTTGTTTGCGTGTCGGTCACTCTTACGCTCTCTGTCGATGGTCTCACGATCAAAGCGGCCATCATCGCCGGTCTGGCGATCGCCGCCATGCTTCTCACGGGGTGGCGTAAGCCTGCCAGAGCAGAGTCTCATTCGCCACGCGCGGAGTCGAAAAGCGGAACACTCAGGCACCAACGACAGGGAATCCTGGTCGAGCATCTCGACGCGCCTCCGTATCGTCGGCCAGGTCCAGTCCGACGGGCGCTGGCGATTGTCGCCAGCGGGAGCATCGGACTGCTGACTGGCGTGATCGTTGCCATCGTGCTGTCGTTCGCCGTCGCACTGGCGGTCATCTGGATGACGAACTTGTTGCAGCGATGAGCGCGCTCGATCGCCGCCGAGACGTTGCGGTGGCCGGGCACCAGGGAGAACTCGCAATCGTGATCAGCCACCTTGGTGATCCCGACGCGGGCGTGCGCGTCACCGCCCTCGGCGCGCTCGATCGACTCGACCAACTACCAGATCACACGATCATCGCCGCTCTTGGTGACTCCGCCCCAGCAGTTCGGCGTCGCGCCGCCGAACTAGCAGGAACCCGCCAGACGATCTCGCTGCGATCGCTGCTCAGCGACCCGGACTCGACCGTCGTCGAGGTGGCGGCGTGGGCGTGCGGTGAGCAGATCGACGTTGATCAGGATGTGCTCGATCGGCTGATCGTGTTGACCACCGAGGCCGACGATCCCCTCGTTCGAGAAGCGAGCGCCGCCGCGCTCGGCGCGATCGGCGACCCGCGCGGGCTACCGGCGGTACTTGCCGCATGCAACGACAAACCGCACATCCGACGCCGAGCTGTACTGGCGCTCGCGCCGTTCGAAGGCGACGAGGTCGAAGCAGCGATTGATCGAGCTCTCGAGGATCGCGACTGGCAGGTCCGTCAAGCTGCCGAAGACCTCCGACGGGCAGCCGGCGAACTCGACCTTGGCTAGGAGACTGCTGAGACAGGCACTAGTCGACTTGATAGCGGTACAAGTTGGTTTCGTACGGCTCGAATCCGAGTTTTCGGTACAGCCGGTTGGCAGCCTCGCGAGCCGATCGGCTGGTCAGGCTGACGTGCTTGGCCCCGCGATGGCGGGCCTCGTCGATCGCCGCAAGATTGAGCGCCTCGCCAACACCTTGACCGCGTGCCGACGAATCGACCACGACGTCCTCGATCCACGCCTTCAGGCCAGTCGGAATCCGATAAAACGCCAACGTCAGGCTGCCCACAATGCGACCCTCCGACCTGGCGATCAACAAGACCGAGTCAGGCGAACTTACGATCGCCCACAGATCCTCCGCCGTCGGCGCCGGCGATGACGACAGTTGCGGAATCAAGACGGCGAAGGCGGTCACGAGTTCGTCGTCGACGCGATCAGCTGGCAGGATCTCAACGCTCACCGACTCGACGCTACCGGACTCGTCCCTCACCAGTTCGGCTTCGCCGGTAGGGTAAGCACCTCATGGATCACGTTCGTTGGATCTCCGATCTCGACACCGCGTCGCTCACGAATCCAGTCGTCGTGGCCGCATTCACGGGCTGGAACGACGCAGGCGACGCGGCATCGACGGCGCTTCGAACGCTGATCGAAACCAGCGGAGCAACCGCGCTCGCCGAGATCGACCCCGAGCCATTCACCGATTTCGCGACCATGCGACCCCACGTCCGACTCGACGCACACCGCAACCGCGCCATCGTGTGGCCGACCGTCGGTATTTGGGCGGCCTCCCTACCCGGAACCGACGTCGTACTCGTACTCGGTCCCGAACCAGCGTTGCAATGGCGTCTGTTCTGTCAACAACTCACGGGAATCGCTGCAGCCGCCAACGCTCCAATGGCGATCACACTTGGTGCACTGCTTGCCGACGTGCCTCACACGCGGCCGACACAGATCATCGGTACCGCAACCGACAGTGCGCTGCTCGAGCGATTCGACCTCGAGCGTTCACGCTACGAAGGCCCGACCGGCATCGTCGGCGTGCTGCACGATGCGTTCGGCAGCGGCGGCCTGCCAACCGCGTCGCTGTGGGCTGCGGTCCCCGGATACACATCCCAACTGCCGTCACCACGGGCGGCGATGGCACTGATCGAGCGAGCTTGTTCGATGATGGGAACTCCTGCACCCGTGTCAAACCTGGCGAGTCAACTCGTCGACTACGACGCTCGGATCAATGCCCTGGTCGGCGATGACGAAGACCTCGGCACATACGTCAGTCGGTTGGAAGACATGGTCGACGAGATGAGCACCGATGACGACGACGACCCCAATATTGGATCGGTGCCAAGAATCGACGACTCCGACCCCGAACGGCTTGCCGCCGAGGTCGAACAGTTCCTTCGCGACCGCACCGCCGAGGGCTAGGACTCAGAGGTCTAGCGGATAGGTGAGGACTATCCGTGTCGGAGTTTTCATTTCGCCTGCTGCGCAGTCGAAATGGCGCACCGTAACGATTGGTCGCCTCGCCAATCGGCGCGGCTCCACAGTCCGCCACATCGGATCTCGTGGCGCATCAAACTGGGTGGGCGATTGGCCGCCGTTGATCGCTGCAAACGCAGCCGGACCCCACCAGTGCGCTCCGGCGGTTCCTTCTGGCATCGATCCCTCCGCGAACCAGCCGACATCGGCAGTCTCCAGTGGATGCGGGCGCAGCTCACCGCCAACTGCGCGACAGTGGAACAGCAACATGTACATCCCGAACCGGCTGAACCCCATCCGCTGGCCGTCGATCACTGACAGTAATTGGACCGGTTCACAGATCACACCGGTCTCCTCCTCGACCTCCTTGACCGCCACCTCGGCCGGCGAATAGCCGACGTCAGCCCATCCGGTCGGGTAGAGCCATATCCCAGAGTCCTTGCGCTGTACGAGCAGCATTTCGCCGCGATCGTTGCCGACGACGGCCCCGATCGCCACCTTCGGGGTGACGTAACCCGGAACGCCCTCGCCGATGTTGCTCATCCATTCCTGCACGAAATGGTCGGTCTCTCGTTCCGTTTCAGCGGCATCGTCGAGAGCCGCAGCGGCCGCTCTGATATCGCCCGCAACGTGCAGAACCTCTTCGAACCGCTCCCGCTCGTAGAGGTTCTGCGTGAACCCGAGACCAGTCCTGGCGATTGCTGCCAGCGCCGAACTCCAACGAGCCAGGTCACGTGCGTCGGCAGTCATCCCGTTATCCAATCGCGTGCAGGACAGCACGCTGAATCTCTGCGCGGTGGAACTCGTCGGTGATCAGTTCGCCCGACCAGTTGCGGACATAGAACGTGTCGACGACCTCGGCCCCAATCGTCTGAACGGTGGCGTGTCGAATGTCGAGACCGACCTCGGCGAGCGCCTTCGTGATCCGGTGCAGGATGCCGATCTTGGTCGTGCACCGGACCTCGACAACCGTCGCGTCGCTCGACGCATCGTCGTGAAACACGACTTGCGGCGGACCGGGTTGGGCGGCCTGCAGCGCACGACGACGCCGGTAGGTGCGCGCACGTTCGGCAAGTCTCGGTTCGATCGCCAACTGCCCATGCAACGCCCGCGAAAGATCACGCTCGATCGGTTCCCATTCGATTCCGCGGCGAGGAACATGGACCCGAAACTCCGAAGCTCCCATGCTGACTCGACCGAGCTGCGGCTCGTCGGAGTGGGCCCGTGCCGTCAACACGTCGAGGCCGTGCAGCGACAGCACCCCGGCGATGCGGCTGAAAGCTCCAGGTGCATCGCGATACACGATCGTGAGTCGGTCGCCGTCGATACGGACGTGGTGTTCGGCAGTCGCCATCAGAGCGACGGTTTCGGCATCGGGAAACAAGGTCCACGTCGCTTCATGGACGTCGCCACCACCGACCACATGGGCCACCCGAGCGACGAGATCAGCGACGAGTTCCTCCTTCCATCGGCCCCACGCAGATGGTCCGGTAGCCAACGAATCGGCGACCGTCAGATTGTGGAGCAGTGCAAGCACTTCGGGCGTTTGGACAGCATCGGCGACCGCTTGGATCGTGGCGGGATCTGACAGATCTCGACGAACGGCGACGTCGGGCAGGAGTAGGTGATGCTCGACCATCGCCACCAACGCATCGACGTCGTGCTCGGACAATCCGAGCCGCGGTCCCATCTCACGCACCATCACAATTCCGACCTCGGTGTGATCCCCCGGATATCCCTTGCCGATGTCGTGGAACAATGCGCCGAGCACCAACAGGTCCGGCCGGGCCACATTCGACGCAAGTTCGGCGGCGTTAGCGGCGGCCTCCCACAGGTGCCGGTCCACGGTGAAGCGGTGATAGGCGTTGCGCTGGGGTCGCGAACGGACCGGCTCCCATTCGGGCAGCATCCGCGAAATCAAGCCGCGCTGATCGAGGGCCTCAATCACGGGGACCGCCCGGTGACCCTCTAGCAACAACGCCACCAGCTCATCGATTGCTCCGGCTGGCCAACGTTTCGGCCACGCAGGCACTTCGTTGGCCAATCGATCAAGACTCGTGCGCCCTATACGCGCCCCGTGACGTGCGGCCGCCGTCGCGATCCGGAGCATGTAGGTGGGATCGGCTCCGGGTTTGGTATCGCCCGACATCTCGATCTCGCCGTCGAGCAGCACGACACCCGGGGCGACCTGACGGGGTGCACCTCCGGTCGAGCGTCCTACTCGTCCCCACGCCTCGTCGGCGAGCCAAGCGACCGTTCGAGCGGCAGCCGCGACGCGTGCCATCAGGGCGTCAGCACTTGCATCACCCGCCGCCTTCGCCGCCGCGTCCTGGTCCTCCAACCTCAGCGTGTCGCCCGGCCGCCCCGTCGCACGATGCAATGCAACGCGGGCATCGAGCAGCGTGTCGTAGCACTCGATCAGCGCCCGCTTGTCGTCATCGGCGAGCAGTAGGTCACTGTGCTCGGCCCACCAGAGCGAGTGAGCATCGCGGAGCCCACCGTGACCGTCTTTCAGATCTGGTTCGAGGATGTATGCGACGTCGCCGGCGTCGGCCTGCCGCGCCCGGACTCGAACCTGGAGCTCTCCAAGCCATCGCTTCTTGCGTTTGGCCCAGTTCGAACGCCCTGCCTCAAGTACGTCTGCCGCCAGCTTGGCATCACCGGCGATCACCCGAATCGTCAACAACGACGTGGCCGTATCGAGGTCGGTCTTGGCGAGTGCCAACTGTTCGTCGATGGTTCGCACAGCATGGCCGAGCTTCAAACCCGCATCCCAGATCGGATACCAAATCGCCGAGGCGATCGGTCCGACTCTGCCCGGCTTGCTGTCGTGCACCAGCAACAGGTCGAGGTCGCTTTGCGGCGACAATTCCCCTCGGCCATAGCCTCCGATCGCCAGCAGGGCGAACCGCGGACCCCGAGGATATTGATGGCATGCCTGCGCGACGAGCGCGGCGATCCAGGTATCGGTCGCGGCGGCAAGCTGAGTGCAAAACAATCGTCCACCGACGCTCGAGTCCGCCGCGGCCGCTTGACGTCGCCGGTACGCGTCATCGACACTGACGGCCGGAACACCGATGGTCGAGGTCACACTCCCACGGTAGAGGGGCCGGGCGATCGGCGCACAGTTCTCTCGCAAGCTAACGCAGGCGTTCGTCGCGTCGGCGCTGCAGGATCGTCATTGCCTTCCACGCCCCCCATGTGATCCCTGGCTCGTGGAGCGCCTGCGAGATATCAGACCAGCTCGCCGGACCAAGTCGATAGACGTCATCAGGAAAGCGATCTGACGCGAACCGATCGCGGATCGGCACCGGTACGTCGGCATCGACAAGCAAGGCTGTGGGTGCCCGGACCGACTCTCTGAACAGCGTCAGCGGGTTCTTCCGCTGTTCGTCGACGTCGGTGCTCAGCAGTGCACGGAGGGAGTCGATCAATCGTGGCGCCTCGCCGGCGACGAGTCGGTCGATTTCGTTCGCCAACGAGTCCGGGTCGATACCACCATCGCGGGCTGCCTGCTGGATGATCCGACGGAACCACGGCGCGACCTGAATCTCGAGCGCCTCGAGTAGATCGCCGGGCGGCCCGGTCAGTCGCATGTCTCGACTCATTCCAACTCTTCTATCGTGGACGGGTGGCGTCCCGTCGATATCGAAGTGCTCTTGCCGTTGCGTTACTTGTCGTCATCGTAGCGGCGTGCTCGGGCGGCGGCGATTCCGTCAACCCACTCACGTCGATCGATACGACGACAACCACGGCTCCGACCCGCCCGAACGATGGCGTCTTGTCGCTCGGCGTGTTGCTCCCGACCACCGGTCCGGGTGCGCCACTCGACGGGCCGATGATCGAGGCGATCGAAGATGCCGTGGCAGCGATAAATGCTGCGGGTGGCGTGATCGGCCAGCCGGTCACCCTCACAGTCCGCGACGAAGGTATCGATACCGGCTTCGCCGATCTGATCGCATCGGGTGTCGATGCAATCATCGGACCAGCGTCGTCCGTGGTGGCGCTATCCCAACTCGACCAAACCGTGGAACCTGGGTCGACCGTCGTGACGTGTTCGCCGACGGCCACGGCGCTCGCACTCGACGACTTCCCTGACAACGGCTACTTCTTCCGCACCGTTGCCAGCGACTCGCTGCAAATGGCAGCGATCGCTCGCCGCGCCGAACGAACTGGGGTCTCGACGATCTCGATCGGCTATCTCGACGACCCGTACGGTCGCGGGTTGGCGTCCGCATTGGCCGACGAAGTGACCGTCCGTGATCGGCTCACCATGCTTCAACAGGTCGGATTCGATGGCGACGACGAAAACCTCACCGATGCCGCCCAGGCACTGCTCAATGGATCGCCTGGCGTCGTCGTTGTGGTCGGCGACGCCGATGACGGCAGCCGGCTACTCGCAGCCCTCGACGAAGCAACCACAGGAACCGAACCACCCGAGATCATCGTCAACGATTCGATCCGCGGAGCCCGCCAAACGATCCAGAGCCTGTCGCCGCTGTTTCGCGAACACATCACGGGCGTCGCAACGATGGCACAATCGATCGCCGCCGACGGTCCCGAAGGTTTCTTCACCGCCCAGGCCACAGACTGCGTCAACTTGATTGCCCTCGCTGCCGTGCAAGCAGAGTCCGACTCGCCCAGCAAGATTCAGGCCAACATGGCGTCCGCAAGCGTCGGAGGCCGGGCGTGTTCCACCTTCGCCGACTGCGCCGAACGCATCCAACAGGGTCTCCAAATTGATTTCAACGGCGCATCAGGACAACTGGACCTCTCGACCACAACCGGCGATGTCGTGCGGGCGTGGTTCGAGGCATTCAGGTTCGACGCCGACGGCGTCGACGTCCAGGCCGACGAGTCCCAGTTCGAAGTGTCGTAGCTCCGACGTAGATCGGCTCGTCAGATCAGCTCGTCGAGATAGGCGAGGTATCCGACATAGAACGTGCCGAACTCGCCATACAACGCGGAGCCCTTGTCGAAGCGCATCGTGTATACGACGTCCTTGACGATCTCAAGTTTCGTTGCGAACAAGGTGACACCCCATTCGTACTCGTCGAGGCCTGTCGATGCGGTGATCAACTGCACGAGCTGTCCGGCAAACGTGCGGCCACTCGTGCCGTGTTCCATCATCATCTCGTGACGCTGCTGAAACGGTGTGGCATACCAGTTGGCGTGCGCTTCGCGACGCTTACTCATCGGGTAGAAGCAGAACGCCGGCTTGCCCTCGGGGGGCAGCTCGGGATACAGCCGCAGCTGGAGCATGTTGTCGGGCATCCCCTTGGCGTACTCACTGACCTCCGTGATCGACAGATAACTGTCGACGATGTACAGGCCAGCGTTCTGGAGGGCGGTCTGGAACTGTCGCAACGCTTTGACGTCCTGGCCGAGCAGCATGAACGCCATATCGCATTTGTGACCCAGAATTGCTGCCGTCACGACCTGACATTGCGCCGCCTCGGCTGCCGTTACGGCTGCGATCACGGCCTCTCGGTCGACGTTTTCGCCAGGTGAACAGAAGAGGTGCAGGACGCAGAGGCCCGTTTCCATGCGCATCAGCGCAGGCTACCGAGGCCGAAATCGATCGCCGTCAGTCGGGTAGACGTTCGGGCGAGTAGACGTTGAAGCGATCGCTACGGGTGAAACCGGTCAACCACAGGTTGCCGCGCCGGGCTGCGTCGACTGCCAGCGATGTTGGGGCGCTCACTGCGACGAGAGTGCCGAACCCGGCCGCCCATGCCTTCTGGACCATTTCAACACTCGCTCGCCCGCTTACGAATAGACCCAACCCTGTCGCCGGTAGCTGTCCCGCCAACGACATCGCGCCGACGACCTTGTCGACGGCGTTGTGCCGACCAACGTCTTCCCGGACGAGTCGGATCGTGCCGTCCCGGTCGAACACGGCGGCGGCGTGAACGGATCCGGTGGTGTCGAATAATCGTTGTCGACGCACAACGAGGTCAGGAACCCTGGCGAGCAGTTCGAGTGGCATCGGTTCGACATCGCGAAGCGGCATCAGTCGCGCACACAAGTCGTCGAGCTGCTGGCTTCCACACCACCCACAACTCGACGATGTCGTCCCAAGTCTCGGAGTCGGCGTCGGGGCACGCCCACCGGTGTCAACCGTGACCACGTTGAATTCGGTCTCGACCGCAGTTTCAGTGGCGCAGTACCGAACGCCGAGCACCGGAAACCCGGCAAGCATCCCCTCGGTGTGAAGAAACCCGACGGCGAGTTCGAAGTCATGCCCAGGGGTACGCATCGTGGTCGACGCCACCGCTCCGTCGAGCTGGATCGTCATCGGTTCCTCGACGATCAGATCATCGGGTCCACGATTCGATCCGCCAGCCGTCACCGACGTGACCAGGAACCGACGTGTGCGAGACCGACTCACGCCCTCAGGCTACGCTCGCGTTTCATGACCGAAACCAGTACCGGCCGACTTGTTGTGGCCGAGTTCGTCGGCACTCTGATCGTGATGCTGGGCGGCCCAGGGATGTTGATCCTCGGTGGTCCCGACGTCGGTCCACTCGGGCTGGCGATTGGTCTCGGAGCTGCCACGGCAATCGCAATCGGTGTGATTGGTGCGGTCGCCAACCCGATGTTCAGCCTCGCATTGTGGATTTCGAAGGGGATCACGACGCGTGAAGCCGTGTCCGACCTGGTGGGTCAACTGCTCGGCGGCGTTGCTGGAGCAGCGATGATCTTCGGGTTGAACGACAGCACACGGTTGACGTCAGGAGTCAACGGTTGGGATCCTGATCGGCTCGACCCGGGAGTCGATCTTGGGATCAATCTGAGTGGCTTCAGTGACATGGGGGTGGTGTTGTCTGCCGAACTCCTGCTCGGGACGTTGGTCGTAGTCGTGTTGTTGAGCGCCATCAAACAGCAGCGATCGAACGCCGTGGTTGCCGCGTTCACCGGTGCGGCGGTCACGATCGCTGCACTAGTGCTTCACCGAATCTCCGGAACCGGGATCAACCCGGCCCGCAGCTTGGGTATCGCGATCTTCGCCGATGTCGACCCGAACGCCCTCGGACAGGTGTGGGCGTTCATCCTGATTCCGATCGTCGCTGCCCTGGCCGGCACATTCGTGTGGCTGGCGATCGACGACGCCACAATCGACGAAACAGTGTTCGACGACACATTCCTCGACGACCTCACCGACCGAGTCACCGAAGACAAGTCCTAATCAATCCCTTCAAAAGGTCAAGAGCCCGGACCACAAGGCCCGGGCTCTTTTCGGTTTCAGTTGCCGGTGACGCCACCCGGCGAGGGAAGCGCCAGCGACGAGCCGGACGGAGGGAGCAGCCAAAGCGAAGCGGAGGCCAGTCCCGACCATCAAGCAGGAGGGAGCGGCCAAAGCGAAGCGGAGGCTAGTCCCGACCATCAAGCACGGCCAGTCCCGACAACAATTAGTAGTCCATGTCTCCGCCGCCGTGGGCGTGACCGGCGTCCTTTTCTGGCTTGTCGGCGATGATCGCCTCGGTGGTGAGGAACAGGGCGGCGATCGAGGCTGCGTTCTGCAGCGCAGAGCGGGTCACCTTGGCTGCGTCGATGACGCCGATCTTGACGAGGTCCTCATACACGCCGGTTGCGGCGTTGAGACCCTCAGCTCCGGTCATCGACAGCACCCTGGCGATCACGACGCCGCCTTCCATTCCGGCGTTCTCAGCGATCTGCTTGAGCGGAGCGGTGAGCGCCTTGGCGACGATCCGGGCACCAGTTGCTTCGTCACCGGTGAGCCCGGCTGCGACGGCCTCGACAGCGGCGAGCGAACGCACGAGTGCGACACCGCCGCCAGGAACGACACCTTCTTCGATGGCGGCCTTGGTGGTCGACACGGCATCTTCGATGCGGTGCTTCTTTTCCTTGAGCTCGACCTCGGTGGCGGCGCCAACCTTGAGGACGGCAACGCCGCCGGTCATCTTGGCGAGACGCTCCTGGAGCTTCTCGCGGTCGTAGTCGGAATCGGTGTTTTCGATCTCAGCCTTGATCTGGTTGATTCGGCCCTTGATGTCGGCTTCGTCACCACCACCCTCGACGATCGTCGTCTCATCCTTGGTGATGATCACGCGCTTGGCAGAGCCGAGCAGATCGAGTGTGGTGTTCTCCAACTTGAGACCGACGTC
>JANMTV010000084.1:0-5696 GCA_031390905.1 Ilumatobacteraceae bacterium
GTAGACGCGTGCCGACGTGAGTGAACGAACTGGAACTGGCGACGCGGAGCCCACCCCGGAGAATTCGAGCATCGCCACCAACGCCTCGATGATCTCGACAGTTGCGCCCACCGAATCATCATGAATCACGACATCTCGACCCGAGCTGAGTGCACGATGTAGCTCCGACGGCGGCGCACTGGTCAAGACGCTCACATAGCCGGTCACATCGCCTCCGCGAATCGCTCGGATCGTCGGGCGAAGAACCGTAGCCCGAGCGCGAACGCGCCAATCGACCAGCCGACCAGCCACAACATCGTCTCAAACCCTGGCATCCGCACGTCGTACAGGATGTTCCGATACGCCATGACAAACCGAGCCATCGGATTGATCAGCGCGACATCGCGCCAAGTTACCGACGTGCCGAACGCCGGGGTGTCAGGAATGAACGCCGGAGAGTAGATAATCGGCGTGAGGTAGAAGTACGCCAGGAGCACGACCGAGGTGAGGTACTCGACGTCTTTGAACTTCACATTGCACGCCGCCAGCCACATCGCGAAGCCGCCCGTGAACAGCGCCTGGAGGATGACGAGCACCAACAGAATTGGAATCAAATGAAGCAGGAAGACCTGGTGGAACGCAGTAACCGCGACCGCCAGTACTGAAAGTTCGATCAGCATCGAAAAGCCAAGTGCGAGAATCGACGACATTGGGAGCAGTTCCCTGGGGAACCAAACTCGGGTGATCAAGCCACCGGCGTTTGCGATCGAACCGACTGCTGCCCCGAGGCCACCGGCGAAGAGGGTCCACGGAATAACGCCAGCGAGCAGGAAGAACGCAAACGTGTCGATTCCGCTCGGGTCGCCCGCGGCCGGCTTGACCTTGAAGAACGATCCGAGCACGAGGGCGTACACGGCGGTCATCAAGATGGGCTGCATGAACGACCAGCCCCAGCCGAGGAAGGTTCGCCGGAAGCGACTGCGTAGTTCGCGGCGCGTCAGATTGAACAGAAGTTCCCGGTACTCGGAAACTTCTCGAAGTGCGACTCTGATTGTGCGTTGGCTCAACGGTCTGACGCCTTGTCTATCCAGCGTCCGCCGAGGTCGACCGGACCGGTTGAGGCCTCGTAACCGGCCGATGAAGCGACGTCGAACTGGGCAATATTTGGGCTGTGGTCATAGATGTGGCCGGTGCTGCGATCCATAATTGCAGCGGCAAGGTGATACGACCCGGGCAACAGTTGCAGGCGCGAAATCTCGTAATCGACGGAACCCGAGCCAGGTCCGAGATCGGTGACTGCTCGCTCGAATATGTTCGCCGAACCAGCGACCTCATGGCCGTCGGCGGCGCGAAGTGTGAAGCCGAAGCCGACGTTGCGCATCGACTGGTTGGTCTGCCAGTGGAATCGCATGGTGAGCGGGCAACCCGTAGCTGTCGGTTCGTCGCCAGGCGACAGAAGGTCGACCTCGAGCTGGATCTCTCCGGTTCCGGTGCGTTGCCGGCCGCGATCGTCGAGTCGATACGCCGTCGTCACGCTCGCAAGATACGCGGCAACCACGTCTTCGGTAGCGCCCACTTTCTTGACGACACCGTGGTCGAGCCACACCGCTTGGTCGCACATCTGTTGGATCTGGCTGAGCGCGTGGCTGACCAACACCACCGTTCGTCCACCTGATCGGAGTTCATCCATTTTTTCGGCACACCGTCGCTGGAATTGTTCGTCTCCGACGGCGAGCACCTCGTCGAGCAGCAGGATGTCAGGCTCGACTGCTACGGCGACCGAGAAACCGAGTCGAGCGAACATCCCTGACGAGTAGGTCTTGACGGGTTGATCGATAAATGATTCCAAACCAGCAAATTGCACGATCTCGTCGAACTTGATCCGTAGCGACGCCGCAGACATCCCCAGGATGCTGCCGTTCAGGAACACGTTTTCACGCCCGGTCAACTCGGGGTGAAAGCCGGCGCCCAGTTCGAGCAGTGCTGACACCCGGCCGTTGACCTTGACGGTGCCTTTGTCCGGGACGAGAATCCGAGCGAGCACCTTGAGCATGGTGCTTTTCCCAGCACCATTAGCGCCGATCAAGCCAAAGGTGGTGCCGCTCGGAACGGAGAACGCGACGTCGCGCAATGCCCAGAACTCGTCGAACTGCTCGCGCTTGCGGCGGATCACTGCCTGCTTGAGGGTCGTGTTGCGGTTCTGGAAGATTCTGAATGTCTTCCAAACGGCCTCGACTTGGATATCGCCTGTCTGCATCATCGTTGGGCGACGTTGTTCCCTACGGAGATCTGTCGGCGGGTCTTCACCAGTGAGCGGTGCGAACGACGCGCCCGTCGGAGGGATTGGCCCAGCATGCCGCCGAGTATACCGTCGACCCACGATCGCCTATGAGGGACCGGTCAAATGCGTCGTTCAGGATAGGCTCCGACGACTTCGGATAACCGTTGATCATGTCGAACACTGACGTAACACGGAGAGGCAAATCGAGAACATGAAGCGTGCGCTCATCACGGGAATCACGGGGCAAGATGGTCGGTTCCTCGCCGAACTGCTTCACGACAAGGGATACGAGGTGTTCGGCCTACTGAAAGGTCAGGCGAACCCGAAGGCGATCGGTGTGCGCTCTGAACTTCCCTATGTCGAGTTACTCGAAGGGGATCTCACCGACCTGACGTCACTTGTCCACGCTGTCGAGGTCGCCCAACCTGACGAGGTCTACAACCTGGGCGCGATCTCGTTTGTGGCGATGAGCTTTCAGCAAGCTGAACTGACAGCGAACATCACCGGCACCGGTGTGCTTCGGATGCTCGAAGCGATCCGAATCGTTGGTGGTTCACAGACCAACCCGATCCGCTTCTATCAGGCGAGCTCGTCTGAGATGTTCGGCAAGGTTCGCGAGACGCCCCAGACCGAGGCGACACCGTTCTACCCTCGTTCTCCTTACGGCTGCGCCAAGGTGTACGGCCACGACATCACGGTCAACTACCGCGAGAGCTACGGGCTGTACGCCTGCTCAGGCATTCTTTTCAACCACGAGAGTGAGCGTCGCGGGCTCGAATTCGTGACACGCAAAATCACCAACGCGGTTGCCCGTATCAAGCTCGGTGTACAAGACGGGCTATCGCTCGGGAACATGGACCCGCGGCGCGATTGGGGGTACGCCGGCGACTATGTCGAGGCGATGTGGCTGATGCTGCAGCAGGATCAACCTGACGACTACGTCGTGGCGACCGGCGAAACCCATCAGGTCAGGGAGTTCGTTGCGCGAGCCTTCGAACACGTCGGAATCGACGACTGGGAGCGCTTCGTACATACCGATCCGAGGTTCTTCAGGCCTGCCGAGGTGGACCTGCTCGTTGGTGATGCCTCGAAGGCCGAACGCGTGCTCGGATGGCGGCGCAAGGTCGACTTTCCTGAACTCGTGCAGCGAATGGTTGACAATGATCTCAAGATCGAGGCCGACGCACTTTCGAGGAGATGATGTCGTTCGCCGATCGACGTGCCAGGTTGGCGTAGCCAGTCCGTCCACTTCGATTTCGTCGAAGTAGGTGTAGTGCCATCCTGAGCACGCTGTCGATGACGACATACGCACGGTAGATCGTTACCGACGACCCGTGCTCAGCGTGAAACAGGCACGCCGATTCGTACGACCAGTTGAGCGAAGCGCCGAACAGTGGCTTTGTGCTGTGGCCACGCTGATGGTGGACCCGCCAGTCGTCCACGACGACGGTTCTTGTTCCGGCAGCATTTGCCCTGAGGCACAGATCGATGTCTTCGTAGAACATGAAATACCGTTCGTCGAACCCGCCGATCGAGCGAAACACCTCAGCCGGGATCAGCAACGCTGCGCCGCTCACGAAACCTTGACCGTTGGGCCGGCGGCCTCGAGAACGCAGCCAGCTCCGTCGAACCTCATCGACGATGCCGTACGTCGTGCCGTAGTGGTCTCCTGGTGGGCCGGATTCGGTCATCATCGGACCGATGATTGCCCGTGGGGGTTCACTGGCGGGCGTGTTCCCAGACGTGCTCCCTGAGGTGCTCCAGGGCCAGGTCACGAGTTCGGCGTCCGGGTTGAGAAAGAGCAACCACTCAGCCTTGGAGTTCTTGGCGAGGGCGTTGCACCCGGCACCGAAACCAGGGTTGGTTGGGTCATGATCGACATGTATCGGTGGGTCGTGTCGTGACGCCGCCAAGCTCAGCCGATCGAGCGCCCCTAGATCATCGCCGTGCTCCCGGACTGACACGCGTGCACCGGGCAGTAACTCGGCGATACTCCGAAGACATGAGTCCATGACGGTCGCGCTGTTGTAGGAAACGATCAGCACTTCGACGTCCAACGGCACTGCGGGAGAGTAGCTTTTCGCAAGTGACGAGCCGATGTCTTGACCTGCCGTGCGGTCAAGGCACCTACATGCCAGGCACCTACATGCCAGGCACCTACACGTTGGTCGAGTGCCAACATGGCTGAGCTGCATGTCGTCGTGCCGTACGACCAATCGAACAGCACCGTGCGCACACGGGCGCTGCATTGGATCGAACGATTCGAGCACTCGAACAGCGACTCGCAGCACTCGGTGGTCGTACATGGGCCAGGATTTGGCGGGTGCTCGATTCCGAAGGGGTCGGACGTGCTATTGCTTCGCAACATCAGGCGTCTCACGCGAGGGCGAGGCGAGCAACGTTTGTTCAAAGACGCCCGACTTGCGGTCTACGACCTCGATGACGGATTGCCATGGGATGACGGTCGGCTTCCCGGACTGGGTCGATGGTGGAAGCGACCGTTCCCACTGTCGCTGGTCGCCCGCCGCGCCGCTTCGGCGGCGGACCGATTGATTGTGGGAAACGATGTGCTTGCCGAATGGGGATCGCAATACTGCGACGACGTTCGGATCGTGCCGACGTGCATCGAACCGACCGAGTACGAGACCAGATCATCGTGGGATCTCGAGGGTCGTGTCCCCGTGATCGGATGGATTGGTTCGTCCGCCACCGAGCCGTACCTCGACGAGGTTGCCGCGGCGCTCGCAATCGTTCATCGTCGAACCGGGGCGCGTGTCCACATGATCAGCGGCGATGGTCCGATTCCTGACTCGCTGGCGGCCTTCACCCAAAAGACGCGATGGCATCCCGAATCGGTCAAGACGATCGCCGAATGGGATCTTGGGATCATGCCACTCCGAGATGGTGTCTACGAACGGGCCAAGTGTGGATACAAACTCTTGCAGTACGCCGCTTCGGGTGTTCCGGCAGTCGCGTCACCAGTCGGTGTCAATCGACAACTCCTGACCGAGATGGACGGACTCGACGCGGTGTCGCACGATGACTGGGTCGAGGCACTCTGCGGGTTGATTTCCGAAGCGCCGGAGCGACGCCACCAACGGGCAAGGAGCGGGTTGGTCGTCGCAAACCGTTACTCGTACGACACCTGGGAAGACACCTGGATCGAGGCGATCGGGTGGTGACTGATCTGCGAGTCATGCACGTCATTACCAAAGGTGATGTTGGCGGTGCTCAGACGCATCTGGTCGAACTGTGTCGCGCCCAACTGAGGTTGGGTGTGGTCCCGACGGTGATCGCCGGCGTCGGCGGGCCGGCGGTCGAGCAGTTGCGATCGAGCGGAATTGAAACGTTCCTGATCCCGTCGTTGGCTGGATCGATGTCCCAGTTGCTGCGGCGTTCGACGCTCCGGCAACTGTGCTCGATGATTCGCGACGTA
>JANMTV010000091.1:0-12845 GCA_031390905.1 Ilumatobacteraceae bacterium
CT
This sequence comes from Ilumatobacteraceae bacterium, assembly GCA_031390905.1. Taxonomy (GTDB): domain Bacteria; phylum Actinomycetota; class Acidimicrobiia; order Acidimicrobiales; family Ilumatobacteraceae; genus Ilumatobacter. The sequence continues at coordinate 3 of JANMTV010000091.1, forward strand.
GTCGGACCTGATCGGCGAGCTATCCACCCGCAGCGACCAGTTCCGCGTCCGATGGGCCGCCCACGACGTGCGGATCCACACCACCGGCGCAAAGCTCCTCCACCACCCGGTCGTCGGCGACCTCGACTTGGCATTCGACACCTTCCCCCTCGGCGCCGACCCCAGCCAAACGCTCGTGACCTACACCGCCGAGCCGGGCTCACGGTCCCAGGACGCCCTCAACCTGCTCGCCAGCTGGGCAGCCAGCCTCGACGACAACGCAGCCCTCCTCGACGGACAAGGCCAAGCAGCCCGAAACCGCCTCGATCGATCCCCCGAACTGATCAACTGAGATGCAGGTTTGGATGATTACCGGCGCGACTCGAGGGATGGGAGCCGCCTTCGTTGATGCGGCGCTCGTCGGCGGCCACCGGGTCGTGGCGACCGGGCGGCGGCCCGAGGAAATCATCAGCCGCATCGGCACACGCGATGACGTCCTCGCCGTGTCGCTCGATGTCACGAACCCCGCTGACGCGGACGCCGCAGTCGATGCAGCGGTTGCGCGGTTTGGACGTATCGACGTTCTCGTCAACAGCGCTGGCGCGTCGTACAAGGGGTACTTCGAGGAGATGTCGGCCCGCCAGGTCGATCAGCAACTCGCTACGAACCTGCTCGGGCCGATGAACGTCACGCGAGCGGTCTTACCGACGATGCGGCGGCAACGGTCTGGACATCTGATCGCGATCTCGTCCGGCGCTGGTCTGGTCGGCTTCGAGTACTCCTCGGTCTACGCAGCATCGAAGGCAGGTCTGGAGGGATGGATGAGCGCGCTCTCACAAGAAGTTGCGCCCTTCGGCATCCGGACGACGATTGTCAACCCCGGCTTCTTCCGCACCAGCCTCGCAAGCCCCGAGTCGTTGGTGTGGCCGGAGTTGTCTATCGACGATTACACCGAGCGAAGTGCAATCCAGCGCGAGTGGTGGCTCGCCCAGGACGGCCGGCAGCCGGGCGACCCGACCAAACTTGCCCGGGCGATCGTGGCGATCGCTGCACAGGAGCCGCCCCCCGTACGGTTCCTTGCTGGCGCTGATGCCGTTGCTCTTGCGGAACGCAAAATCTCTGAGCTGCGTGCGCAGATCGACGATCACCGGGCGCAGTCGATGTCGCTGGATCTCGACGACTGACACCTTGTTGGTTTCGGTGATACTCGACGCGATCACTGCGGCAGGCCGCTGAACGCGACGAGGCGTTCCAGCTGGCTGGCGTCGTCGGGGGCGATGGTCGCTTCTTTGGATCGCTGTAGCGATCGGCGAGCGTCCCAGTTGAGTCGCAGTCGATGCTGGTCGCATGGCAGGACGGGCGCCACCTGACGTGAGTCCGTCGCCCGGCCCTGTGTACAGGCGACGCGCTCGCGAACGCGGGCTATCGGGGGGTCAGGACACAGAACTCGTTGCCGTCAGGATCGGCCATCACGACCCAATCGACGTCGCCTTGGCCGATGTCAGCTCGTGTCGCTCCGAGGGCGACGAGACGCTCGACCTCGGCCTGCTGACTGCACCCGGCGGGCGGAGCGATGTCGAGATGAAGTCGGTTCTTACCGAACTTCGGCATCAGCGGTGGACCACTCCAGGTGATCATGGGGCCGGCGAGGTCGGGAGCGCGAATTGCGGTCTCTTCATCTTGATCCCAGACCAATGGCCATCCCAGCGCCTCGCTCCAGAAGCACCCGACCGCCCGCGTGCCGTCGCAGTTGATCGATCCCAGACGTGGGCAAGTCGCCAGGAAGTTGTTCTCCGGCTCGATGATGCAGAACTCGTTGCCTTCGGGGTCGGCGAGCACCACATGCCTGTCGTCGGGGCCTTGACCGATGTCGATGTGGCGGGCGCCGAGACCGATCAACCTCGCGACCGTTTCGTTCTGGTCATCGATCGAGGTGGTCGTCAGATCGAGATGCAGACGGTTCTGCCCCGACTTCTGACTCGAGACCGGCTCGAAGAGGATCCCGAAGGTGGTGCCGTCGGTTGGCACGAGACCGACCTCATCAGCGGTTTCGTGGTCGATGTTCCAGCGGAGCGCCTCGGCCCAGAAGCGTGCCTGCGGCAGCAGATCGTTCGCATCGAAGCACAGCGATATGAGCCGCGCCGTCACCCCGCCACCAGCGCCGTCGGTGCTCTCTGTGCCACTCCTACATCGTGCCACTCCTACATCGTGCCATCACAGCTCGGTCCGGTCGCGACCGAATTCGGGGCTTCTCGCAAGGCGGCTCGAGCAGGTTCTCGTGCGAGACCTGCCCGATCGTTCGAGCTACACAGCGAAGCGCTCTTACGATGCGACGGCCGGCTGGAACAGCTCGATCAGGTTCCCGGAGGGGTCGAGCTCATAAATGAAGCCGGTGACGGCGCGATCAGGATAAGGAAGAAGTCGGCCGGACGCGGTGGTGGAGGTGGACCACGCCGTTGCCGAATCGCCGCTCGTCGAGGAGCGCAAGGTTCAGTTGGACGCCGTGGGGCAGGCCCGGCTTGCCGCCGCCCACGATCACCGGGAACACGAAGAGATGGGTCTCGTCGACAAGTCCTGCTCGGAACGCATGTTGCGCGAGGCCAGGGCCGCTGATGCTGATGGCGCGGTCCGCGGTCGCCTTCAAATGTGCGACGGTCTCAAGATCGAGGGCGTGTTCGAGCCGGGTGTGCGGCGTCCAGATCGAGTCGAGCGTTCGGGAGTACACCACCTTGTCCAAGGCTCGCCATTGTTTGGCGTATTCGGCTTCGGCCGCTGGGAGCGTGGATTCGTCAACGGTCTGCCAGGCGGCCATCGTCTCGTACATCCGGCGGCCGTAGAGGTGGGTGCCGACGGTCGCCTCGAGATCGTTGATGAATGTGTGCACTTCGGCGTCCGGTACCGCCCAGTCGAACCGGCCGTGTCCGTCTTCGATGTAGCCGTCGAGGGAGGTCAGTGCGGTGAAGATCAGTTTGGACACTTGTGCCTCCGAGCCGACGTGTTGTGAGCGTCAGACCTTCACTAGGCAGAACGGATGACCGGCGGGGTCGAGAAGCACTCGCCACTCGCCGGCGCTCGGCTGCACCTCGGCTTTGGTACCGCCGAGAGCGACAACGCAGCGTTCGCCTTCGTCTAGATCGGACACGTCGAAGTCGAGGTGCGCCTGTTGAGGTCTACCGCCGGGCCACTCGGGTGGCGAGTAATCGGGATCTCGCTGGAACCCGATGTCTGCACCGGATCCGGTCTGGAGGCGAACCCAATCGTTCGAGGCCGTCGACTCCTTGATCTCGCCGCCCGTGATTCCCTGATAGAACCCAGCTAGCGCTCGAGGATCCGGACAGTCAAGTGCGACGAGCGCGAATCGAGCAAAGGCCACGGGTTTGGACGCTAACGCAATCGGGCGTCTTGAGATCATCCCCAGCGTGCTGCGAGAAGTGGGGCACGGTGCGGTGCGCGCCGAGGTCGACCGTCTCGTCGCCCTCGGCGCGAGACCAATCGACGTAGGGCAAGGCGGCGTCGATTGGGTGGTGATGGTCGATCCGAATGGCAATGAGTTCTGTGTGCCGACCGCCTCTAGCGCGTTCGCGCTCGCCGTGTGCCGATGCACCGCGCTGTCGCCGGATCCGCGTCCCCTACCGATGCGCACCTGTTCGCCGTGAGGTCGACTGGTCGTTGGTGGTGACGGCCGGGCATCCGCTTGCTCACCGAGTGTTAGGTTGCTTGACGGGTTTCTGAAAGCTTCCCGCAATGTCGGCCGTGACACGACGAGGCTGACTTGATCAACAAGGGGGTTGGAGTGGGCATCAAGGTGATTGTCGAGTTGAAGGCGAAGCCGGGGCAGCGCAGATCGCTCAACTCTCCACGATCAGAGGGAAGCTCAGTCAGCTCCCGGAGACGAGCAACTCGACGTAGCGGGCGAGGTAGAGGGTCCATCCGGCGTCGTCGCTGACACCGGCGTGAACGCCTTCCCATCCGGGGCCGTGTCGCTCGATGTTGCGATGTTCGAGTTCCAGTCGGGTGCGCTGCGGAGTCTCCGCGACGAAGCGGATCTCGACTTCGCTGGTGTGGTTGGGGTCGGCCTCGATCTGCCAGTACGGGCTGATGTCCCAGCTGACGACGACGCGGTCTGGTGGCTCGAACGCAAGGACGCGTGCCCAACGGCACTCGGTGCCGTCGGTGCCGCGGTCGTAGATGTGGCCCCCGACGTGGGATTCGAACACTGTTTCGGTGATCGGGACACCGAGGAGGTTGTGCTCCGGTGGTTTGAAGTCTCCGAAGCGTCCGGTGAACACGGCAAATGCCTGCTCGATTGGTGCGTCGACGCTCGCCGCCGGCCGTCCCTTCACCGCTTTGAATCACCGTGTCGGCTGGCAAGCTAAGATTGTCATGGATCAGCTCTGTCCACGCCCGTAGGGCGCTGGGTGAGTACGGCAGGGTGCGGGCTGTCAGCGGTACGGAACTAGGTCGCGTTGCTTGCAATCGGGAGGTGTCGATGCGGTGGGCGAAGTTATTGATCGTCGGGGCTGTTGTGGCGGCGGGGTGTAGTTCGGGCGGCGGCGGGTCCGAGACCGGCGAGACCGCTACCCCAACTGCGGAGACTGGCCCGACGACCGCGGAGACGGGCACGCCACCTGGTGGCGATGTGATCGATTCCGGTCCGATCATGGTCGTCGCCAGCGCCCATGACGTGGGTCAGGATGGCGTTCCCGTCGATCCTGCGCTGGAGTTCGGGTCGAGTGATGAGCAGATCACGGTGGTCGTGCTCGTCGGCGAAGTCGAGCCCGGTGCGGCGCTCAAGGTCGCCTGGACCTGGCTCGATGGACCCGAAGGTGAACAGTCGCTGTTCGAACATCAGATCGACGTCAGAGTCGGCGACGCTGCGTACTCGCGCGGCGTGGCCTCAGGCCCGCTCGCGGCTGGCCGCTATCGGGCCACGGTTTCGCTCGGGGCGTCGACTGAAGAGGCGGTGTTCGCGGTGCGGCCCGACCCGATCACGTTCCCCGAACTGATCTCGGGCTTCGCTCGAGCACCAGACCCGGAAGAGCCCGCCCCACCTTCGAGCGGCCCCAGCGGCACCATCCCGGCACCGCGGGAGAACACGACCAGTGGTACCTGCCAGCCGTGGGTCCAGGCATCTTCGCTGTTGGCGATGACAGGGGCCGACGGATGCGGCGACAATGAGTTCGAGGTCACGGCCTGGGTCGGTGACAACCCGCCCGTTGGCTACGGTCGATGGATCGGCGATTTCATCAAGCCGGTCCGGGCCGACGCCTGCGATCTCGGTGGTTCCGACCTTGAGACCGAACCGATCTCCTACGCGGTAACCGTTATCGCCGGGCCCGAAGTCGGCAAGCTGTTTCGCAAGACTGGACCAGCGCCTGAGCCCGACACGAACGTCCCGATGGCGTTCCTCGCCAGTCAACCGCTGCCGGGTGCTCAGGTCAGCGCCGGCGATGTCATCGCGATTGAGATCACAGCTGACGACAACTCGTCGGCCGATTCGATCGTCACGGGAATCGCGTCGGTGACGCTCGCGACCGACACCGGCCGACAGGTCGACGGCTGGGACTTCGAGGGTCCCGTGGCGTGCGACAAGACTCGATTGAGACGCGTCGTACACCTCGAGTATGAAGTTCCCGAGAACCCACCCGAACTAGTGAAGTTGGTCGCGACGGTCAGCGACTATCAAGGAAACGAAACAACACTCGAGGCGACCTATCCGACAGTCGGCCTGTGGACCGGCTACATGGACGTTGTCGGGGGGACCTTCACCGCCATTACCATTGGGGGCGCTTCGGTTCGGTGCACGACCGGGTGGGAGTTCAAAGTGGTCGTTTTCGCCCCCACGTCGGGAGAACTTTCCGGCTACGCCGAAGGGATCGTCGAAACACCCCACCAGTGCGACGCTCCCTACGCGCCGTTCGATTCAGCGGTGGAGAACCTCGGTGTCACGGGGACGATTACGCCCGAGAACATCACCCTTCGTTTCGAGTACCGGACCGGAAGTTCGTACGGGATCTCGTTGTTCTACAAACCGCCTTTTCCGCAGATCGTCCTGACGCGATCAGGCAACCTTGCGTACGGCGACATCAACCTGAGTGTCACCACGGAAACCCCCAACAACAGCTTCACCGAGGATCTGACGGGACGAATCGACCTCGGGTGCGACGAGTGCTGACAGACGCACCCGGCCTTCAGCGAGCGGGTTGATACCGACCGATGGGACCAGCTTCGGGATCCTCTTCCCACCGGTCCCGGGTCAGAAGTCGGGTCAGAACCGGCTTCATCTCGACCTGACGATCACATCGATCGATGACCAGAGCGGTCACACGTCTTCGCTCAGCATGCGGGCTCTTCGCAGCTGTGCTCAAGGACCGCCACGCGCCGGGCAATTTCCCGGTGTGCCAAGGGCTGACCCCGTCGTATTGTTTGCTCAATCTCCCCGCACCGGTGGAGGGCAACCGACCGAATGGAGTTCACCATGTCCGAGGAACTGACCGACGATACCAAGCGACTCTACGACGAGAGCCTCCCCCGAGTCGATGCCTCGGTGGTCAAGCAAACCGATCTCACCGACGATCGTCGACCCGGCGTGACTGACGTGATGTTCGAGCGCGAGACGGTGATCGACGTGCTGAGCGGGCTCCCCGACGGGCAGTCGATCGACCAGACGCTCGGCCTCGGGCTAGACGGCGCGGCGATCGACACGGCTCGCAACCACTACGGCATCGGCGACGACGACCTGCTCGCCGGACGGTCGATCGACTCGCCCCTCGCGATGGCACGCGACAGCCTGTTCGGCATCGCCGAGGACACGAGCAACGACGCGCCGCCAGACATCGCGACCGGCTCGGCCAACCCAACCCGCAACATGGACCTCGTGTCCGGCAAAGACGGTGGCACCGACGACAAGGATCTCGTCGACACCGTGGTCGACACGATCAACGACTGGTTCAGTGGCGGGACCACCGAACCACCAAATCCGCCCGATGCCGGAACCGTTCGCCCCGAAGGGGACACCGCCGTCCCCAAGCCGAAGCCGAAGGCGCAGCCCAGGCCGGGAAGCGAGGACGACTATATGACGAATCCCGACGCCGACACCGGGGGTAGGGGTGGCACCGCCACCGACGCCGACATCGAACGGGCGATCGCCAAGCAAGGCGCCGACACCGACTTCGTGGAGGGCTTCGCGAGAGGGCCGGTGATCACCGGCGACTCGCCGATGACGCGTCCGATTGACCTTGTCAAAGACCCTGTGGACGACGACAAGGGAAGTGGCTTCGTCACGGTGGTCGGCAGCGACCCTGGGCCGCTCCCACAGGACGAGATCAGCCGCACCGTGAACCCCGGGGACGGGCTCCCGACACCCACGACACCGCCACCGGGTTCGGGTGGCCAGCCCGGGACCGGCGGGGACGACATCGGGATGAGCAGCGTTTCGAGTGCAGCGATCGTTGCGGGTGCAGGGGCGGGTGTGATCAACATCGGCACGGGATCGACTGCCAGCGCGCCGCCGACCGGCGACGACGGCCTCGCGTCGGAAAGCTTCGCCATGATGGGTGGCGACGACGACGATCTCGACGAACTTGAGGTCCAGCGCGCCGACATGGCCGCGGCCGGCCCAGGCACCCAAACCGAGGACGAGATCTACATCGGCGCAACGAGCGCCCCGGTCGAACCGGCCGGAAACGACTCGACCGGCGGATCGGGCAGCGGCCAAGCCGTGCAACCTTCCAGCGCAGCGCTGCTGCCGACGGCCACGGTCGCCGGCGTGTTCACGCCGGCGATCGAGTTCGAGCCGGTCCAATCACTCGCCGCTCCGGAGCCCGATGCCCTGACCGTCACGATCGACGCATCGATTCACATGCAGGAGACACTCGACAGCGCGTTCGACAGCGCCTTTACGCCGCTACCGGAAGATGCCGCCGAGGCGCAGCGCGACGAGCCTTCGGTCGACGACGGGTTCTGACGGGCTTCATCGATGCCAGAAGACATCGAGCGAGCCCCGCGCGAACGCGACGCCGGCGGCGTACTCGCCGAGCCTCGGCGTTGGACATCCGCCGGCTGCCTCGACTGCGATCGACTGCGGGTAGCACCCGCCGGCAGCGTACGCGAGCGGGAAACCGGCGGCTACTCGGGCATTCACCTCGCCGAGCCAGAAGCGCGTGCCGTCGTCGAAGGCCTGCACGTTGATGATGCCACGCGCTCCGAAGTGCCTGCAGGCCTCGAGCACTCGAATCGCGAATCGATGAGATCGATCTGTGAGCACCGTCTCGCCCTGCACGCTCTGGCCGCCGGCCACGAGGCGCCGTTGACGGCAGACGTAATGCACGGGCTCACCTGAGTCCGAGAAGTACGCATCGAACGTGTGCTCAATCCCGGACTGGACCGCTTGCAGGAGTGGCGCGGAGAGCTGCGCGGCTGCCGCGTCTGCGTTCCTGAGCCGTACCCTCCCGACACCCATGCCCGATGCGCCCCGCCGGGGCTTGAGGTACACGTCCTCGTCAGGGCCGATGCCGCTCGGAGCCCCGACGCAAGTCGGATCCCATGTCGCAGGAGAATGGACGCCGACGTCTTCGAAGGAGCGAGCGGTCAGCAGCTTGTCGTTGCACACGTCGACGAAGGCGGCATCGGATACGGAGACGAAGATGCCCGCCGCCTGGAACTCGGTCCGGTGGCGGCTGAGGTACTCGAGCTCATCGTCGCGAGTCGGAATCACCATCGTTGCACCGTGTTGCTGTGCGACCTCGAACAAGTCGACTCCGACACCGTGCCCGTTCGGAGCCAGGTGGGCGAACGACTTGACATCGCTGTGTGCGACCGGTGAGTCGGCATCGAGGTAGCCGGCCACAACCGACACCTGCTCGGTTGCGAGACCCTTGGCGAACACACCCACGAGGCTCAAGTTGCGGCCGGTGCTGAGCAGAATCGCTGATACCACTGCGCTGACCCTTTCACGAACACGGCGTCGCCCACGATTCTCTTTAGAATTTTAGTTGATCCGCGCGGCACCTACGACAGCAATGCGTCACCAGTTCGTCGGTATCTGTGACGTCGCTCGACCGGCTGCTTGCGAACGCACTCGACTTCGCCGATTTCGATGCACGTCGGCCGAGCAACGTCCGATGTACGTGCTGTTCGACGACATGGTCGTCGGCGCCTGGGAGTATTTCCGGACCCAAGGGCCCGGAGGTTGATGCCACGCGGACCGCAAGCGCACGACGAACCCGCAGATCATCGCCGACCGGGTCAGTTGCGGCGACGATCGCCATGTTGATAATGGGATTGTTCTGACCGCCAGATCGCACCACACGGTCGAGTGCTGAGCTCGGCGAGCCGCCTGTCCGCCTGATGTCGTTTTGGCCAGCAGCGGCGCGCTGGCGAGGCGTTCTGGGTCGGACGCGAGCGATGAGAGCACTCGTTTCGCGTGTCAGCGAGGGCTTAGTCACGTGCCGACGTATGCCGCGAGGTGCTCGCCGGTGAGGGTGGAGCGAGCGGCGACGAGGTCGGCGGGTGTGCCCTCGAAGACGATCCGGCCGCCGTCGTGGCCGGCGCCGGGGCCGAGGTCGATGATCCAGTCGGCGTGCGCCATGACGGCTTGGTGGTGGGCGATCACGATGACCGACTTGCCGGAGTCGACGAGCCGGTCGAGCAGGCCGACCAGCTGCTCGACGTCGGCGAGGTGGAGGCCGGTGGTCGGCTCATCGAGGATGTAGACGTCGCCCTTCTCAGCCATCTGGGTGGCCAGCTTGAGCCGCTGCCGCTCGCCACCCGACAGTGTGGTGAGCGGCTGGCCGAGCCGCAGGTAGCCGAGCCCGACGTCGGTCATGCGTTTCAGGATCGCATGGGCGGCCGGCGTTCGCGCCTCGCCGCCGTCGAAGAAGGCGAACGCGTCTTCGACAGGCAGGTCGAGAACGTCGGCAATGTTGAGCCCGCCGAGCCGGTAGTCCAGCACCGCCGCCTGAAACCGTCGGCCCTCGCATTCCTCGCAGGTCGAGGTGACCCCGGCCATCATCGCCAGGTCGGTGTAGATCACCCCGGCGCCGTTGCAGGTCGGGCAGGCGCCCTCGGAGTTGGCGCTGAACAGAGCAGGTTTGACGCCGTTGGCCTTGGCGAACGCCTTGCGGATCGGCTCCAGCAGGCCGGTGTATGTCGCCGGGTTGCTCCGCCGCGAGCCACGGATCGGAGTCTGGTCGACCGACACCACTCCGGTCCGGCTCGACACCGAGCCGTGGATCAGTGAGCTCTTTCCCGACCCGGCCACGCCGGTCACCACCACCAGCACGCCGAGCGGTATGTCGACGTCGACGTCTTGCAGGTTGTGGGCGTTGGCGCCGCGCACCTCCAGCACTCCCGACCGCGTCCGTACCGATGGCTTCAATGAGGCGCGGTCGTCGAGGTGCCGCCCGGTCAGCGTGCGGCTGGCCCGCAGTCCGTCGACGGTGCCCTCGAACACCACCTCGCCACCGGCAGTGCCAGCGCCAGGGCCGAGATCGATGACGTGGTCGGCGATGACGATCGTCTCCGGCTTGTGCTCAACGACCAGCACCGTGTTGCCCTTGTCCCGGAGCCGCAACAGCAGGTCGTTCATCCGCTGGATGTCATGGGGGTGCAGGCCCGTGGTGGGCTCGTCGAAGACGTAGGTGACGTCGGTGAGCGACGACCCGAGGTGGCGGATCATCTTGACGCGCTGCGCCTCGCCACCCGACAACGTGCCCGACGGCCGGTCGAGCGAGAGGTAGCCCAGCCCAATCTCCACGAACGAGGCGAGCGAATGCTGCAGCGTCGCCAGCAACGGCGCTACCGACGGCTCGTCCAGACCACCCACCCACTCGGCCAGGTCGCTGATCTGCATCGTGCAGGCGTCGGCGATGTTGATCCCCTGAATCTTCGAGGAACGGGCGCCCTCGCCGAGCCGGGTCCCGTCACAATCGGGACACGTGGTAAACGTCACCACCCGCTCCACGAAGGCGCGGATGTGCGGCTGCATCGCCTCGATATCCTTCGACAGCATCGACTTTTGGATCTTCGGGATCAGCCCCTCGTACGTCAGGTTGATGCCGTCGACCTTGATCTTGGTCGGCTCCTTGTACAGCAAGTCGCGGAGCTCTTGCTTGGTGAACTTGCTGATCGACTTGTCCGGGTCGAAGAAGCCACAGCCGCCGAAGATCCGGCCGTACCAGCCGTCCATGCTGTAGCCGGGGATCGTGAGCGCACCCTCGTTGAGCGACTTGCTGTCGTCGTACAACTGCGAAAGGTCGAAGTCGGTGACCGAGCCCCGGCCATCGCAGCGCGGGCACATGCCGCCGGTAATGCTGAAGCTCCGCCGCTCCTTCATAGTGGTGCCGCCGCGCTCGATGGTGACCGCCCCTGCGCCCGAGATGGAGGCAACGTTGAACGAGTACGCCTGGGGCGAGCCGATGTGCGGCTTGCCGAGTCGGCTGAAGAGGATGCGCAGCATCGCGTTGGCGTCGGTGGCGGTGCCGACGGTGGAGCGGGCGTTGGCGCCCATCCGCTCCTGGTCGACGATGATGGCGGTGGTCAGCCCTTCGAGTACGTCGACCTCGGGCCGAGCCATCGTCGGCATGAAACCCTGCACGAAGGCGCTGTAGGTCTCGTTGATCATCCGTTGCGACTCCGCCGCGATAGTGGCGAACACCAGCGAGCTCTTACCCGAGCCGGAGACGCCGGTGAACACCGTCAGCCGACGCTTCGGAATCTCGATGCTGACGTCCTTGAGATTGTTCTCGCGGGCGCCGTGCACGCGGATCAGATCGTGGCTGTCGGCAACGTGCAGCGCAGGCGACTTCGCATCCGTCCTCGTGGCCTTGGTCATCGTGGCTCCATCTGATTGGCGGAGACGCCTTCGCGGTCTCCGTCGGCGTCGCCTGGCTCGATCTCACCAACTTCGAGCAGTACGTCTGATTCTGCTTCGTCGGCGCGGTCGCGGCAACGGTCCTCTGTCTACCTGATCGGCGGCGCTGGCCGGGGTGCCGCGTCAGACCAACCAGCGGCCGTCGCGCATCAGCTCGCGGTCGGGCATCGCGTTCACCTCGTCCTACTCGAACACGTCGGTCACATCCCATCGCTGGGCGGGCGTGTGGTTTCTGATCGCTACGACGGGGATGCGCCGCGGCGAGATGCTCGGTCTGCGTTGGTCAGATGTCGATCTCGACGTCGGCACGGTGACGATTCGCTCAACCCGAATTCGGTACGGGACGACCATCACGACCTCGACACCGAAGACTGCGTTGCCTCGCCTGAAATCTCCGGACGGTCGGTCTTCTTGAAGGCCCGGTTGATGGGTCGCGGTGGGCCCGGCTGGTTCTCGTTCCATTCCGACCAGGTCCGGATCGGGATCTGAGACTTCAGCAACGACCCCGGTTTGGTGTGAGACCGGCCCGTGAAACCTGCCACCGCCTTGGCGTTGACGAGGCGCCGGTCGATCGTTGCCGGCGACATCGCCACCAAAAGCCCGGCCTCGGTGTCGCTGAGAACGAGCTCGCCATCACGACGCAGCATCGCCACGAGCACCGTCAGCATCGGTGCCAAGCGCTTGCCAGCCGGACAACGCGCCACCCTCCAGCACTGCTCCAAACCCGACACCACCCGCGCCGAGTAGATCGGTGTGCGCGCCTTGCGCACCGGCGCAGCACGAACCGTGCCCGCCCGGCGCAGCTCAGCACGAGCATCGTCCCGATGCCAGCCCGTCAACTCGACCAGCTGATCCAGAATCTCGGACTGCCCCGACCGGGACGCCTGCCGATACTTGATTGCCAACCGGTCCGTCACCGCATGCCGCTGCACCATCGAAAGCTCCATCGATCAGGCGTAGCGGACCCCGCCCCCAACCCGGAGATTTCTAAC
>JANMTV010000107.1:0-1597 GCA_031390905.1 Ilumatobacteraceae bacterium
CGGCTTTCCGTGACGATCTCGGCGATCCGACTCGTTCGGTCCCGACCACTACGCGGAATGAACCCCTCGAACACGTATCGGCTTGTCGGCAACCCACTCATCACGAGCGCCATCACTGCCGCCGCCGGGCCGGGCACGGCAGAAACGGTGAACCCACTTGCCAGAGCGGCACCGACGAGCCGTTCGCCAGGGTCCGAAATTCCGGGCGTGCCCGCATCGGTGACGACGGCGACATCGCGCCCGTCACCCAGTACTGCGAGCACTTCGTCGATCCGGCTGAACTCGGTGTGATCGTTCGTCACGGTCAACCGCTCGGCGCGAATACCGACGTGTTGCAACAGCCGGCCAGTTCGTCGAGTGTCTTCGCAGCACACGAGGGCGGCTGCTCCTAGTACTTCGATCGCTCGGGGAGCAATGTCGCCGAGATTGCCAATCGGTGTCGCGACCAACCAGAGCGTTCCACCGTTGGATGGTTGGCTCACGAGTCGTTGTCCCGAACCTCGATCACGTCGCCAACGCGCAGGCCCCACCGAGCGAACGCACCTGCCTCGGCCTCGATCACATAGTCCGCACGCCAGACCGGTACACCGATCCGGCGAGGTGACATGTGCATTGTCTTGACGACGCATCCCGCCGCATCGACGTACGCGATGTCGATCGCGAATCGCATCCCGATCGTGTGAACCCACCGGCATGGTCGGAGGGCGATCGCACCTTCCAGTCCGTCACGTCCGAGTAGCCCGCGTCGGCGGGCAGAGCGAGCGTCGGCGACCTCGGTTGAGGCCAAGACACGTTTGTCGTCAGTGACCAACCACGGCACACTCGAAGTGTGCCATCTCCGCTGCCGTCGCGCTACGACGCCAGCGGAGAAGGTGTTCGGTCGGAGGATCAGCCGGGGAATGCCGCGCTGTAGATCGCTTCGAGTTCGGGAGTGGCTTCGCCGGTCATGCCGCAGTAGCTGACCACTCCGTCGTAGGCGGCGACGATGTATGACGTACCAGGTTCGAAGGCGATGCCGCCGATCAGTGCCTCCATGCCGGCGGGGGCGACCAACGTGGCGACCTGGGCATCGCCGCCGACGTACCAGTGATCGATGGTCAACGTGACGATCTCGCCTTCGACCATGTCGGCAGTGCCTCGGAATGCAACTGGTGCGGTGGCGACGATCGTCGGATCGAGAACTGCACACGACGCCATCGCGTCGTCGACGCCGGTTGTCAATTCGATCACCTTCAGCTTGCCTGGAGCCGCGGTTGGTTCAGGCACGGTGGATCCGATTGGTGGCGGCGCATCGGCGGTCGATCCGTCGTCGCCTCGTGTGAGTAGTCCGACGCCGACGGCGACAACCGCAACTACTGCGGCCGCGGCACCGGCAGTCATCCACCATGGTCGAGTGGCACTGGTGTGTTCGTGATTGGTTGCACGTGGTTCGGATGTGAGGGGGGTGTTCATGATTTCCTCCAGGAGCGCCTGAGCGCCCGGGCTCGTGACGGGTTGCGTGGTTGCACTCGCCGCCACTGGGTTGGCGCGTGCGATGCGGTCACGCAGTTCGTCGTCGGTGATCATTGCTCGCTCCTTCCGGTGGCTTGTCGTCGAG
>JANMTV010000160.1:0-3353 GCA_031390905.1 Ilumatobacteraceae bacterium
CCGATCGGGATGCCGTTGGCGTCGGCCGCGACGGACCACTTGTAGCCCAGTTTGGCCCGGTCAACAGGGCTTTTGCCGGTTCCCCCACCGCCACAAGGGGCCTTGTGGATCGACCCGTCGACGGCGACGTGTTCCAGGTCGAGGCCAATGATGCGGTCGTAGCCGGCGCGTGTTTCGGCCTCGAGCTGGTCGAACACACCGGCTTGGATCCATTCGTCGCGGCGGGCCCGCAACGTCGTGTCCGACACCTTGTACTCCATCAGCGCCTCAACGGTTTCCCATGATGCGCCGGTCACCAACCGGATCAGGAAGCCACGGAAACACACCAAGTCCGACACCCGTTTGCGGTGACATCTGAGCGGGTGCTCATCGACGCGTTCTGGCAGCAACGCGAACACCGCCTGCCACAGAATCGAGATGACGGCCGGGTCGAGTGCGCGTACCATGGCGGGTGGCCTTCCATTGGTCGTTGGGTTGTGAGTGCACTCGCAATCAAACGCGAGACACACCAACGACTGGTGGATGGTCACCACCTATCCGCGCGGCCCCTTACTCCGCGAACCTCAGATCATCACGGCCCGACACCAGGACGTCGAGGCCTACTGCGCCGACGCTGTTCTGCGCCCGGTTATCCGCGATGTACGGGGTCGACCGGTCACCGCTCGCGATCGATGCGAACAACGTCGCCTCGAACCCAGCGATCGAGTTGGGCTTCTCGATCCTGCAACCTGAGGGCCAACGCAAACCTCGCACGGTGACGTGAGACAGAATTTCGACGCCGATTCATCGCCCGGCGGTCGCTGTCCGTAACCGACGCGTTCATCACGATCACACCGCTCGGACGCGGTCTAGCCAGCCCATCAGGATTGCTACTGCTCTTGGGTCGTGTCTCAACCGGTGGCCGGCTCCCTGCAGCAGGCTCAACTCGGCGGCTCCGTGAGCTTCGGCGAGTTGTCGGGCGTCTGTTGTTGGGACGCTCTCGTCGTCTTCTCCGTGCATCACGAGCATCGGTCGCGGGGCGAATCGGCTGGCCGCAGCAGCTGGGCGGAATCGGCGGAAGGCACGCGACCAGTCGTCCATCGACTTCGGGAAGCCGGGCGTGCGAATCGCACCGATCTCCTTGGCGTGATCGAGGAATCGACGAGGATGATCCGCCCAGTCATCGAAATCGGCGCGAGGCGACAACAGTCCAACAGCTGACACCCGCGGATCGTCGGCACCGACGCATACAGCGACCGAGCCGCCCGTGTTCGTCCCGACCAACACCACCCGCTGAACACCAGTCGACTTGACGAGAAAGTCGATCGCCCCGCGGAGATCGTCGACCCAACCTTGCAATGAGAAATCACCGGTCGATGTACCACACCCGCGGAACGTGAACGTCATCGCCACATACCCAACCTCGTAGGCGATCCGATCGATCAGCTGTGGGAATGTTCCACCCGAACCGCGAGCGTCGATCGGGCCGATCGGGAACCCGTGACACAAGATCAGGCCGGGCAACGCCCCGCCGAACGTGCCTGATGCCGGATGTTGCAGGTGATACGCCAGCGAATTACCGCTGCTCGCAAAGGTCGCGTCAGGCACGTGGTTTGCGTTGCAGCCGTCGCACCCCGGGTTTGGCAAGCGTGTAGCCGCGATTGCGGGCTTCGATCAACGTGTCAGGGCCGAACTGGATCCCGACACCGATGTCGACGATGTCGGCGATCACGGATTCGTCGGACCATGAGTCGAGGTCGTACACCAACTGGGTGCGCTTGTCACCGAGAAAACGGGCGTGCTCGAACCGCGATGGTCGCTCCATGACGAGCAAACTAATCGAACCGCCACCAGAAACGCAGAACGAGGGAGCGCCGAAGCACTCCCCCGTCCCGAATACGTTGACTGAATGAGACCGAACGAACACTTTGAACCGGCGGGACCATCTCCGGCAGTTCGTTCAGCAGGGGTTGGCGTGAATTCGCCAGGCGGTCCAGCCCGTCGGCCTAACGGCCAACCACCTCCAGGGTCCCGGAACAACTGTCAATCATGTGATTGGACCACCTCCCTTCTCTGGTGAGAAAAGTTAAGCACATCCGAACGGCGCGTGCGAGGCAGGTTTTGGCGAATCTACAGAATGTCGTCGAGCGGGGCTTCCGGGCCAACCGCGCCGATCGCTTCGAAGTACTCGAGATGGGCGTTGACGACGTTGACCGCATCGACATCGTCGACCAGATCAACGCCGAGCCGCTCGGCCTCACCAAGCAGGTATGCCACCAGCGTCACCTCGTTGACCACCACCTGTTCGTCGATCGACTGACGCGCATCGACCGCCTTATCGGGCTGCAAACCTTGGTCATGGAGCCACCGCAGATGGGCTCGCAGCAGTTCGTCGACCTCTGCCGGCGTCAGTCGCGCCTGGCTTTCCGGCGGCAACCGATCGGCAACGAAATCGACCGCCTCGTCGAGCAGGTAGACGGCGCGAGGTGCTACGGCATCGAGACGATGAGCCTCACGCCCAATCGCCCCAGCGGCGATCGCAAACGTCAACACCGCCGCGCCGACCACAAACAGCCAGGTCGTCGAATCCATACAGCGATGTTGCAATTCTGCACACATATACCTATTGTTGCAGCGTGACCACTTCAGTTCGTTTGCCAATGTCGCTTGCGTCGCGCAAGGGCCTCTCTGCCGTAGCAGCATCAGCCGCCGACCACCGCATCGTGTTGACGAGCCACGGCCGGGCGGTTGCCGTGATCGACACGGCTGACCGACTCGACGAAGATGTTCGGGTCGTGCGTGAAGCGGCGCTGGCCGTGCTTGATGCCGCTGCCAATCTTGTTTCTGATCGCAGCACGAAGTCATCGCTCGCCGACGTCTGCACTCGACTCGGTATCGACATCGAGAAAGTCAATGCCAAAGTCGCACTACGGCGAACGCACGGCTGACCGTGCGCTCAGGTTCGTCGTTCCCCGACGACCAAGCCGAAGTGGTACTAGGCGACGCCTTCGTCGAGTATCTCGACCGACTCACTGAAAGCGAACAGATTCGGGTCATCGAAGATGTGGTTGCCCTCTGTCACAACCCAGCCGGGAAGCACCCGCTGAGCAACAAGGCCGGCAGTCAACTTGCCGGATGGAACACGTTGGACGTTCTCGGAGGGGAGCACCGAGTCGTCTTCGCCAGCAGAGTCGTCGACGGTGTTGGAACCCTGGAAATCCTGTGTGCCGGCCCACGGCGAGCCGATGCCGCTTACACAATCGCCAGCGCCCTGATCGCCACGGGGCATCTGACCGACGACGAAATCACCGAGATATGGCAAGCGCTGGCACTCCTTGACGTGGTCGCCGAAGATGTCGGACTCGACGGTTGGG
>JANMTV010000175.1:0-3797 GCA_031390905.1 Ilumatobacteraceae bacterium
AAGCGTTGCATTTGTTCGTTGGCTTTCTCGTACGGGTCGCCTAGCAGGTGGGGGAAGATCGTCAGGTGCTCAAGGCCCAGCAGGTCTTTGTAGAACTGGATGCCTTCGGCCACTTGTTCCGGGGTACCGATCAGGATCGTCTTGTTCTCGAGGGACTCGTCAAGCGTCGGGATCAGGCCGGGCTTGGCGGGCTTGCCGTCTTCGCCCATGTAACCCCTGCTCCAGCCGTACGGGCCGAGGAACTTCCAGAACTCGTCGTGACCGTTCACGGCGGTGGCACGGGCCTGCTCGTACGAATCTTCGATCCGCACCGCTACGACAAGCATGCGCTTCTCGTGCGACTCGAGCGCAACACCGTGGGCGGCTTCGTATTTCTCGCCGTAGATGTCCCAGAAGCGTTTGATGAACGAGTAGTGCTGGTTCCAGAACACGGCACCGTGGCCAACCACAGGCACGTATCCGAGCGTGGGCGGGCTGGTGACGGCCTGCCAGATCTCGTACGGATACAGGGGCCGCGGGATCAACGACAGCGTCTGCACGGTCGATCCGCGATCGGGAATCCCCGGTACCGGCAAGGAAAAATGCTTGCCCTGAAATGAGAACGATTCATTCGCCAGCGCGATCCGAACGATCGCCATCGACTCTTCGAACACTTGGCGATTGTGCTCGTCGTCGGCGGCCTGATCAGGATTGTCGTGCGATCCGATCGAGACGCCTTTGTCGTTCAGGTGCAGCACCTCCCGGGGAACCGTGCCGCGCCCTACGCCGAGAATCGCCCGCCCGCCGGACAGGTTGTGCAAGGTCGAGAAGTCCTCGGCAAGCCGGATCGGATTCCATTGCGGCACGACGTTGAACATCGATCCAAGCCGGATTCGAGATGTCTGGGCGGCAATCCACGTCGAGATCTGAATCCCGTTCGGGATCACCTCGTAACCCTCGTACTGGAAGTGGTGCTCGGTGGTCCAGAACGAGTCAAAGCCAAGCCGATCGGCGACAATTGCCGAGTTGACATAGTCCATCGTCGCCTTCCACGCCGCCTCGTTCGAGCAGCGGCGGTCCATCGGATCAGGTGGACCGGCACCGGCGTCATCCATCGGAACCCCGCCAAAGAAGAACGCACCGATCTTCACTGTGTACCGACTCTCGCGTAGCGCTGCATAGCTGGTTATGGTCGCACAGATGACCGTCACCGTGCTCAAGCAGGCGACCCTGATCGATGGCACTGTGACCGATGTCGTGCTCACGGACGGCGTGATCACGTTCGTCGGTTCCTACCTCGCCGTCGAGGCGGAGGCGGAGCCAGAGATCGTCGACCTCACCGGGTACCTGCTGCTGCCTGCCGCGGTCGAGCCACACGCCCATCTCGACAAGGCATTCCTCGCTGAGACGATCCCGAATCCGACAGGTGACTTGATGGGTGCGATCGATGCCATGATCGGCAACCGGCACCAACTCAATCACGTCGAAACGATTCAACGAGCGGAGCGGGCGGCCAGGCTGATGGCCACCAACGGCTACTCGGCGGTGAGAACTCACGCCGATGTCACGACCGATCACAAACTGACGAGTGTGATTGCGCTCGACGAAGTTCGTCGGCGTGTCGCCGACGTCATCGACCTTGAGATCGTCGCACTGTGCGGATGGCCCGTTGTCGGCGCAGCGGGTGCACCTCAACGATCGCTCTTGCGTGACGCCCTTGATGCGGGAGCGGACTTGGTGGGCGGATGCCCGCACCTCGAGGATGACATCGAGGCCGCCACTGACGTGTTCCTGGAGATCGCCACTGAGTTCGGCCGAGCGGTCGACCTGCATACCGACGAGACGCTGCGACCTGAAGCACATGGTCTCGACGTGTTTGCGCGACGAGTGTTGGCGGGTTTCGAGCACGCCGCAACCGCCAGCCATTGCGTGAGCCTCGGCCAACAACCGCTCGACGAGCAGCAGGCGACGGTAGAGCGTGTCGCTGAAGCGGGCATCAACGTGATCGCACTCCCCCACACCAACCTGTTTCTGCAAGGCCGGGGGAATTCGCCTATGCCGAGGGGGCTGACGCCGGTCGCCCTACTCCGCCACGCCGGTGTCAACGTTGCTGCCGGTGCCGACAACCTCCAGGATCCATTCAATCCGCTCGGTCGTGCCTGCCCCTTCGAAACTGCTGCATTGATGGTGCTTGCTGCTCACGATCTACCCGATCTCGCCTGGGACTCCGTCAGCGGAGCAGCCGCACGAGTGCTCGGTCAACCAGATTCTGGGGTTGTTGTGGGAGCACGAGGCGATCTCCTGGCCGTTCGCGCGGCTACTCTGAGAGAAGCCATTGCGTTCGGTTCCGCCGACCGCATCGTCTGGCGTCGTGGAACCCGGTTGGGGTAGGGCCATGAAGCACAAAGCCGAAACAAGAAGTACATACACCAGACAACTCGATGTGCAGCGATCCTGCGTATCGTCCACGAGGACATGATGACGGTAACCGGGGCTGCCGACGCTCCCGCCACCAACAACCCGACGCCCGCGCGGCGACTCACGTTCGACCACGTCTCGATGGTGTTCCCGGACGGAACTCACGCCGTGGACGATGTGTCGTTCGCCGTTTCCCCGGGTGAGTTCGTGACGGTCGTCGGCCCCTCCGGGTGTGGAAAGTCGACGCTGTTACGGATCGCTTCCGGGCTGACCAAACACACCGCCGGAACCTGCGAAGTCAACCGGGACTCGATCGGCTACGTCTTCCAGGATGCGACCCTGCTCCCGTTCCGAACGGTGCAGCGCAACGTTGAGCTACTCGCCGAACTTCATGGCCTTGATAAGAGCGAACGGCAGGCGCGGGCGGCTCAAGCAATCGGACTGGTGAATCTGAAGGGCCACGAGGGGAAATATCCGAAGCAACTCTCCGGTGGCATGAAGATGCGCTGCTCACTGGCCCGATCGTTGGTGATGGACCCTGAAGTGTTCCTCTTCGACGAACCGTTCGGAGCGCTCGATGAGATCTCTCGCGAGCGCCTCAACTCCGAGGTGTTGAGTCTGTTTCAGCGTCAGAACTTCGCCAGTCTGTTCATCACGCACTCTGTATCCGAGGCGGTGTTTCTCTCGACGCGGGTGCTGGTGATGTCTGCACGCCCCGGCCGGATCATTGACGACATCCGGATTCCGTTCTCGTACCCCCGTGAACACGACATCAGGTATGAAGCCGAGTTCGGAGAGATCTCCGCGCGAGTCAGCCACGGTCTCAAGGCGGCACACGAGTGAGCGACTCTTTCGTCCCGACGACCGGCGCGGCTGGGGCTGCTTCGGTTCACGCACAAGACATGGTCGTGGCGACCTACGCCAACTCCGCAACGGGCTTCTCGGGGAAAGTCCGCAAGTATGGACCCGTGCTCGTCGTTGCCGTGGCGATGATCGGCCTTTGGTATCTCATGCACTACGTCGTGCTGAGCGAGAATCGTCGCTTCATCATGCCGCCGCCGCACGCCGTGGTCGACAAGGCATTCATGAATGAAAGGGCGCGCAAGGAACTGACCACTGGGTTCCTCAACACCGGCAAGGTGGCGCTGCTCGGATTCATGTTTGCTTCGATTCTGGCGTTCCTGTTCGCAGTCTTCATGGCCTTCAGCAGAGTCATCGAGCGAGCCTTCTTCCCGTACGCCGTGATCCTGCAAACCATCCCGGTGATCGCCTTGGTTCCGTTGTTCCGTGTGTGGTTCGGTCCGACAGTGAAGACGCGAGTGATCACCTGCGTTCTCGTGGCGATCTTTCCGATCATCACCAATTTCCTGTTCGGGCTCAAGTCGGTCGATCGCGGTCAA
>JANMTV010000234.1:0-7307 GCA_031390905.1 Ilumatobacteraceae bacterium
GGAGGTGCCGTAAGAGGTAGACGACGGCGTCGGCCGTCGCCGGCGTGTCGCCCTCGGTCGTCAGCACCTCTTCGGTGCGACGGGAAATCGCCACATCGAGAGAGGCCAGCCCGGGAGTGTCGATGAGCGTCATCTTGCGCAGCGCAAGGACCCACGAGCCGCCACTCGTCGAACCCGACCCCGCCACGATGGAGTCGATCGCCGAGAAGTTTCGTGACATCGCTCACTTCGACGTCCAACTCGTGTGAGGTGACAGATGGTGTCAGACACCATCTGTCACCTTCGGGGCTGGCGGAGTCCGGGGTGGGGGGAAGCGCGTCGCTAGGCCGGGCGCCGCGACCTGGAACAGCGACGTCACATCCGGGATGCCGCGCAGGCGGTAGCGGCCGAGGTGACGGAGCCGGATATCGGGCAGGGGTGTGCCGGTGGTCGCCTCCCGGGTGTGTCCGGTGACGAGGATCTGTCCGCCGTGGGCCGCTGCGCTCACCCGAGCAGCCGTGTGCACAGCCATCCCGATGTAGTTGTCGACGGCACGTGTCGGATAGCCGCTGTGAAGCCCGAGTCGAACTCGAACCTCCTGGTCGCCGACGAACTGACGCGACCTCATTGCACGTTGCGTCGTGACCGCCGCGACGAGCCCGGCGACGGGTGATTCGAACACGGCGAAGAACTCGTCGGCACGAGCCTCGACCACCTGGCCGCCAACTTCGAGCGTCGCCTCGACGAGAATCGACCGGACCTGCTCGATCAATTCGGCGTAGTCGTCACCTAGCCGCTCGAGCAGTCCCGACGAGCTCTCGATGTCGCTCAGCAACAGAGTGACGAACCCGGTCGGGAGCACGGCGCGGGAAGCCTGGTCGGTCTGGCCGAGCTGGCGCTCTGATCGCAGTTGGTTGTCGATGAACCCGACCGGTACGATCCCGAACTTCTTGGCGGCGTTCAGCAATCGTCGCCGGGAGCGCTCGCGGGCGGCGTCGTCGTCGAACGTGACCTGATTGAATCTGGCAAGCGCGTTGCGGACATGCGGTTCGTCGTGAATCGGCAATCGGCGTCGACCGCGTGTATCGACGTACGCGAACGCAACGCTCGGGAGGTTTGCGCGCTCCTTGGCGTCCAAGCGGGCCACACCGCCCATGTTACGCGCTGCGGTTGTGTCTGGCCCGTCCGGTTCGGCACGGTCGGACCGAGTCGAGGTGATTAGACGTCGACAGCCAACCGACAACTGCGCCGTCATCAGGGGTTGACATTCCACGTGCTCGTCCGGCATACTCTATTACACTATGGAACTAGATAAACAGTGCAATACCATCGGACCATCGCGATGATCGCGTTGCGGTTGGATCCGGGGTCGGGCGTCTCCACGTATCTGCAAATCGTGCATCAGGTGCGCCAAGCCGTCCAGCTCGGAGTCTTACGCGAGGGGGATCAGCTCCCGACCGTGAAGGAAGTGGTCGGCGCGCTGGCGATCAACCCCAACACGGTGCTCAAGGCGTATCGCGAGCTCGAACACGAGGGTTTGGCGGTCGGGCGGCCAGGCGTTGGGACGTTCATCACGCGCACCTTGACCTCGCCGTCGCCGGAGGAGCAAACACGTCTGCGCGCCGAGCTCGGGCGCTGGGTCGATCGGGCAACGGACGCCGGGCTCGACATCGAGACGATGGTCGGGCTGTTGCGCTCGGTCGTCAACCAGGCCAGTGGCTCGGCCGTGGCATGAACGTCGTCGAAACCAAGGCACTAGGACGCCGCTACGGCAAACGATGGGCGCTCCGCGACCTCGACCTCACCGTGGCGGAACACACTGTCGTCGGTCTCGTCGGGCCGAACGGTGCGGGCAAATCGACCCTGTTGCACCTGGTCGCCGGTCTGATCGACCCAACCGAGGGAAGCGTGAACGTGCTCGGCGCTCAGCCAGGCAGCAAGGGCGTGCTGCCCGATGTCGCTTTCGTCGCTCAGGATTCTCCGCTGCCCAAGCGGCCCCGCGTTTGCGAAGTTGTGGCGATGGCGGCAGGGATGAACGTCCGCTGGGATGCGGATGTGGTCAGCAAACGGCTCCGAGAGTTGCGCGTCGACGAGAGCCACCGCGTCGGCGAACTGTCGGGTGGACAACGCGCCCAGTTGGCGTTGGCGCTAGCACTTGCGAAGCGGCCGAGGCTGCTCCTGCTCGACGAACCTGTCGCCAGCTTGGATCCGCTCGCTCGGCGGGGCTTCCTGCAGTCCTTGATGGCGGCCGTCGCTGACGGCGGAATGACCGTGATCTTCTCGACCCACCTGATCGACGACCTCGAACGAACCTGCGATCACCTCGTCGTGCTCGGCCAAGGAACACTGTTGCTCTCCGGATCGCTCGACGAGATCGTGCAAGGGCACGCCGTGATCGTCGGCTCTCCTGACCGCCCGTTGCCGAGCGGAAGCAGCGTTGTCGGCGGCTACCGCTCGCCGTCCGCCCACCAACATCTGGTCTCGGTCAGCGCGCCGGTGATCGATCCCGCATGGCAGCAGCTCGCGCCGACACTCGACGAGATCGTGCTCGCACACCTTGCTGTCGAACCCGAACGGCGACCGGTCCGCCGACTGGAGGTGGTGTGATGCTTTACGTCGCACTGCGCCGCTTCCGCCACGACACAACGGCGATTGCAATCGCGCTTGCCGGCGTCGGACTGCTGGCGCTGATCACCGGCAGGAGCATGAACCGCGAGTATCGCAACAGCGGACTCGCCAGCTGCCTCGCCGCCCAGTCACAGTCCCAATGCCGGGATCTGGTCGATCAGTTCGGGGAAAAATTCAATGCGCTCCAGTTCCTGATCGTGCCTCTCGTGCTGCTCCCTGCGCTGCTCGGCGCGTTCATCGGGGCACCCCTCGTCGCCCGCGAACTCGAGGCGGGAACGCATCGCTTCCTGTGGACGCAGGGCGTCACCCGCCAGCGTTGGTTCGCCTACACCTCGGGAGTCGCCCTCGGTGCGGCGCTGATCGCCGGGTCGCTGTACGCCTTGATCGCAGGCGCCTGGCTCGACACGACCAACACCGTGACAGGCGAACGCCTCAGTCAGCTCTACGACTTCCAGGGCATCGTCCCGATCGCTGCGTCTGTCTTCGCCGTCGCCGTCGGGGTCGCATCTGGCGTAGCGATTCGCCGCACCGTGCCGGCGATGGCAGCGACGCTCGGGATCTTCATCGCCGTGCGGGTTTCCACCGCAATCTTGCTTCGACCGCGCTTCGCCGCGGTGAAGACGATCGAGGTGCCGTTTCGCTTTGGGCCCGTGCTGGATGATCCACTCCTGAACGGTGGAGCCTGGGTGCTGTCGACGAAGATGCTCGACGCCTCCGGAAAACAGATCGGCCACAACGAATCAATCAACATCGATGACTTCGTCGGCCGTTGCCCCAATATTCAATCGGGGGCGACCGACTCGTTGCCGAACCCGGGGGATGTCAACCGGTGCCTGAACGACCTCGGTGCACACACCATGTTCCGGTACCACCCCGGCGACCGGTTCTGGACCTTCCAGTTGATCGAGTCAGCGCTCCTACTCGGCCTCGCCGGTGTCGCGATCGCTGTCGGTGTGACAACGCTCAACCGCCGCACCGCCTGAACGTTCGAACCTGCCACCAAACCCAGACGCGCTTGCGCGGTATATTGCGGGATGAACCGACAGGAGACCGTCATGTCACCACGTAGCGTCCTTCGAATTGCAGCGGGGTTGGCTGCGGTTGCCGTCGTCATGTCGGCGTGCGGTTCCGGCGAGTCTGCTCCCGCGACCACAACGACTGCTGCGCCGGAGGTCTCGACCACGTCGGCCGCCACAACCACGACGCCTGCTGCGCCGGAGGTCTCCAACACGACGGCTGTCAGCACAACCACGACGGCTGTCGGCACAACTACGACGACGGTCCCCGCGGCGACCGTGCCAGACGACACCGGCGACACCGGCGATGCCGGAGTACTCGCGTGGCAAACTGACGCGCAGCAGTATCACGGTCAGGACGGTGAGAAGTTCACCATCGACTGCCCGCCGAACGGCACCCAGGATCCAATCTGGGGCACCGAGACGTATACCGACGATTCATCCCTCTGCAACGCTGCCGTACACGTCGGGCTGATCACCTATGAGACCGGTGGCAATGTCGAGTACGAGATCGCTCCTGGCCAAGACTCGTACGACGGCATGGTGGCCAACGGCGTCACATCCCTGAGGTATGCGAGCTGGTCGGGGAGCTTCATTTTCCCGGCTGCGCCCCCGGGCTCCGGAGAGTTCGTCGTCGGCCCTGAGTCTTGGAGCCGTACGTCGACTGAGTTCGGGGCGCAGGAAGGTAAGCGGTTCGCGATTCCCTGCTCGACCGATGGTGAGCCTCACTCGATCTGGGGCACGAACGCCTACACCAGCGATTCGTCGATCTGCACTGCAGCAGTTCACGTCGGCCTCATCACCATCGCCAGCGGCGGCACCGTGGTCATCGAGCTAGCGCCGGGCGAGGACGCCTACGCCGGCACCACAGCGAATGGCATCACGTCGTCGAACTACGGCAGCTGGAGCAGCAGCTTCACATTTCCCGAGGACCAGACGCCCCCCTGAGCCCTGCGGCCGCGCTCGGTCCAGGTGCTCGGTATTGTTCCGCGCATGGCTACTCCTGATGCCGAGCTCGCCGGCCAGGTCGCCATCATCACTGGCGGTGGCACGGGAATCGGTGCCGCGGAGGCACGACTGTTGGCGGCCTCAGGTGCGGATCTCGTGCTTGCGGCGCGCAAAGTCGAACGACTCGAGGCAGTCGCGGCGGAGATCACTGCGATCGGACGGCGATGCCTCGTCGTGCCGACCGATATGCACAACGAGGACGAGATTCAACACCTAGTCGATCGGACGATCGAAGAGTTCGGTCGGATCGAGATCGTGGTCAACAACGCCGGAGGCAGTTACCTGTTCCCCATCGAATCGACCCCGCTCGACAAGTGGGATAACAGCTTCGCGCCCGTCGCCGCGAGCAAGGTGCATCATCCGGTTGCCGGGTAGGGTCGGGCTGATGTCGTCGCTTCCGATTGCGGATCGTTGGTTTGACCGGATGACGGTCGATGACTCGATCACATTGCTGTGGGAGCCGTACGTGGTTCCGTTGATGCGATGCAACATCTGGCATGTCCGAGGGCGCGATCGCGACCTGATCGTCGACACGGGCATGGGGCTGGCGAGCTTGGTCGGCGAACTCGGATCACTGATCGACAAACCGATCACGGCGCTGGCGACGCACGGGCACGACGACCATATTGGTAACCATCACGAGTTCGCTGACGTGGTGGTCCATCCACTCGAATCGCACTGGCTGGTTGACCCACCGCTGTGCAGTCTGGAACCGCGTGTTGCGTGGGGCGATGAGGAGGTCGACTTGCTGGTCGCTGGCGGCTACGTGATGGACGATCCGTACTTCGTAACGGCGTTGCCCGCTGGAGTCGCACTCGACACGTTTCGTCAAAAGCCGGTCGGCAATCCCCGAACGGTGGTCGATGGCGACACGGTTGATCTGGGTGATCGGTGCTTCGAGGTGATTCATCTACCGGGTCATTCGCCGGGATCGATCGGGTTGTGGGAACACAAGACCAGCACGCTGTTTTCGGGTGACGCGATCTACGACGGACCGCTACTCGATGAGTTGAAGGAGTCGTCGATCGAGGACTACTGCCTGACGATGGATCGCCTGATGTCGCTCCCAGTCGAGGTGGTTCATGCGGGACACGATCCGAGCTTCGGGCGCGTGAGGCTCGAGGAGATCGCCAACGCCTACCTCGGTCGCCGCAGAGCTTCAGTCTGAGGGTGTCTCGATCGAGTCGAGAAATACGTCGACGTCGGCGTCCTCGCCTCCGACGAGCCAGATCACTTCATCCTCGTCGCCTTCGTCACGCCACGGCATGATGCCGTCGATGTGATACCGGTCAACCGTGATGTCATCATCGCCATCGCCAACGGGGGCGATGATCGACAGTTCGACAACGGCATCGCCCGGGTGCTGACTGAGCAGGTCAATCAGTTCGGCCACGGTCAACCCATCGCGCTCTTCGCCTTCCACGCCATCCCCCTGTCGTTGGTCAGTCATCTTCGGTCATCTTCGGTCGTCCACGGTGGTCGTCGGTATTCGATCAGAACTCTTCGCCGAGCCAGGCTTCGGCCCGCTCGAGCAGGAACAGACTGACATGTTTGCACCGTTCGAGTGCCTGTTCGATGGATCCATCGTTGTTCATGTAGACGTCAGCGAGGTCAACCGCGATCCGGCCGACGATCGACAAGCTCCGTTCCGGTGCGTCGGTGACGCTCGGGAACGAGTCGATGGCGGAGACTTCGACCGGCAGATCGAGCCCGCCGACACCGGCGACCTCGGTTGCCAACACCAGCAGATCGGGTGGGTTGGGGAGTGGGGGCAGGGTCCAGGTGAACAGCAGCGGAAACGTGAAACCGTGCGGAGGGTCGTCGTCGACGTCGTCCATCTTCATCACTTCGTCCTCGAAACCGAGCAGGGCGCGCGGATCGACATCGAGCGAGAGGTGCAGGTCGATCGGCCCGGCGCAGGCTTCCTCGGGGTGCAGATCGACTTCCCACAGTTGCCGCAACGAGTAGGTCTCGACGAAATGTCGCTCGTCGTGTACGTGGAATCCGTAGTCGATTGCCTGGCTCTTGAGATCGGCGACAAAGCCCGCTACGTCGATAACTGCCACACCTGGACACTAGCGGCGGGACGCTACGGTCAGAGCTTGTGATCGATTCCGTGTTGACTCGAGCGGCGGAAGCCTTGCTGTCTGCCGCCGATGCAGTCGCCGCCGTACTGGCCAGGAATACGGATTGGGGAGCATCGGGCGTGCGTGACGGGCAGTACGCCGTCGACATCGACGCGGACCGGGCGTGTCTCGACATCTTGTACTCCGCCGGCTACCGCGTGCTCTCCGAAGAAAGCGGGGTCACAGGTGGCAAGGGATCAGAGTCGGCATCGATCGTGGTCGTCGATCCACTCGACGGTTCGACGAATGCGTCACGTCATGTTCCCTGGTTTGCATCGGCGCTGTGCCTCGTGGATGACGACGGGCCGGCGGTTGGTGTCGTGGTCAACCACGCGACAGGGGAGCGGTTTACCGGAATCCGTGGTCACGGTGCCGAACGGGACGGCATGCGGATTCGAACGACGGATGCAACCGATCTCGGTGCCTCGATTCTCGGCGTCTCAGGCTTGCCGTCCCACCACTATGGCTGGGCGCAGTTCCGTGCCATGGGCGCCTCTGCCCCGGACATCTGCGCCGTCGCGTGTGGTGTGACCGATGCCTGGTGCGACAT
>JANMTV010000307.1:0-21143 GCA_031390905.1 Ilumatobacteraceae bacterium
TAACGAGCCGATCGAGCTCGGCCACGTCGCGGCCGCGGGCGACGTCGTCGAGTTGATGCAGTCGCTGGGCGGACTGCCAGGCCTGGCTGCGCGCTCGAGCGAGCGAGAAGTTGAATACCCGTCCGCCGCCCCGAGAGGCAGCCAGCTGTGTCCAGCCGGACATACGACCGAGGTCGCGCAGGATGTCGGGCTGGGTCTCGACAAGGATGTCGTTGATCGCCTCGAAGTCCGGTCGCAGACCGTCGAGCGTCGCCTCGCCGCCGGCCAGTTCGACTACGACCTGTGGCAGGTCGTGGTTCACGTGCGCGTTGATCCCGAGCAAGAGGTGTTGCACGATCAGCAACGAGTGATCACCGGCGACATCGTCGGCAGCCTTCCAGCACGCGGGACGCGGTCGCGTGCCGTCGCGTGGGCCGAGGTACCAGTCGGCGAAGGTGCGTGCGAAGCGTGCCATCCGCTCGCCATCACCGAAGCGACCGTCGGTGATTGCCCCCTGTACGCGGTCGGTTACTCGGGCATACATGGCGGCGAAGTAGCCGCTGGCGTCATCAGCGTCACGCGCTGCCGACCGCAGCCTCTCGATGGTCTGCCCGAGCACGCCGCCGACCATAGCGCCCGCGCCGACGTGCCTGCTCAGCAGCGAGCGCGCAGCGTCTCGAGGCCCTCACCTTCGGATTGGTTCAGGGCCTCGGCGCGACCGGCGACAGCGAGCAGCAGATCGACACCAGGTCCGGCAACTTCTGGGCCGTCGCCCCAGGCGAAGTCGCCGTCGGTGGCACGCAGTGACAGGCCCTTGGTCCGCACTCGCCCGTTCAGCGGTTTCTTGGACTCTGCGTACATTTTGCCGATCGCGGTGACGTGCGTGCTCGGATGCTCGCCCCGGTCGCCTAGCGCACGACGGATATCCTCGCCGTGAACGATGAATTCACCCAACGCAACCTCGTCGAGCATTTTCGGCGTCGTGGGATTTCGAATCGACCACTCGAACGTCGTCAACATCTCGTCTCTCGGCTTCAGATACGTCTGGAGGTCACCGTCGACAACTTTCTGGAAGTTGAAGCCAGTGACGATCATCCGCTTGGCAAAGTTCGGCAGCGTCTGATTGCTCAACGCCGTGAGATGCGCCACCAGATGCTTCACCGACCAGGGATCACACACGGTGCCGGTACCCCACCGCTCCTCGGGCACGGCGCGGATGTACTCGAGTAGAACTTCGGCCTCGTTACGGGTCATCTTCTGGATATCAGCCACGTCGGTTCCCTTCGTTGTCGTCTTCCTGTCTTCAAGAAGACGAACAGCACGCTCACTTTTCGACACCGGCAGAATCATCGCGCAAAATGGGTCGCAGCAGGATCGGGCCTTCGCAGTGTTCACCGACCGCGCGATCGATTGTCCGGGCGTGCGCGGTACGCGTGCGCGAGAGAAGCGGCTTGTCCTGGCGATCGGTTTTCGGCCACACTCTGGGTCGTGTTCGAGCGCGTGATGTCCGATGGGATCGTGACCATCCGGCCCAGCACCGCTGACGACGCGCAGGTACTGATCCTCGGGAGAGACGAGGTGTTCCAACGATTCCTGGGCGAGGGATCACCCGAACCGCGCCCCGCGGCATGCATCGTGGTCGATGACGCGGTGGTCGGCTGGGTCGACTACGACCACGACCGCGAGTGGCTGGCACCAGACGAGGTCAATCTCGGATACAACGTGTTCGGCCCGTACCGTCGGCGCGGTTACGCCACTCGCGCTGTACGGCTGCTTCTACAGCATCTCGCCGTCGACACCGAGTGGCGGATCGGCACGCTGTTGATCCATCCCGACAACGTCGGCTCACTGAGCCTCGCTCGGCGTGCGGGCTTCGAGCGATTCGGAGATCTCGACGGCAACCCGTACTGGAAGCAACCGGTGGCTGCGGCGCTCGTGAGTCAAACGTCAACGGACAGCTGATCGCGGTAGGAGTCAACGCGGTGAAGGGGCCGGGTAATGCGGATGCCTGCAGATCGGCGCAGTGTTGCGCTCGTACTTGACGCCGGTGGGCGAGGGCGAGCAGAGTGATCGCTAAGCCGCGCGGAAGCAATCGAAACCTCTTCGAGGGTGACCGCGCATCTGGAGGTAGTCCCATGTCCGATGAAGGTCGTCCGCTTGCTCCCGCAGCGGTGATAGTTCGCCATCCAGTCGCAGACTTCGACACGTGGAAGGTCGGGTTCGATGACCACGAGGATGCAAGACGAGCGGCGGGTATTCTGGGGCACCACATCAACCGGGGTCGAGATGATCCCAACGACGTCAGCATCTACTTGGCTGTTGGCGACGTCGCACAGGCGAGAGCATTCGCCGCATCGGAGGAGTTGAAGACCACGATGCAGGACGTCGGCGTCACCGGCCCGCCCACGCTCACCTGGATGACTCCGGTGCGCGAAGCCGTGGTCTGGGATCGAGAGCTTCCGGCAATGATCGTGAGTCATTCGGTCGCCGATTTCGACAGGTGGCTTGAGGGATATGACGCCGCATCCGCCCTCCAACGAAGCGGGGGCATCATCGGCGATGCCGCCAACCGGGGACTCGACGATCCGTCCCTCGCCTTCGTCTACCACCAGGCCGAATCGTTCGACACCCTGCAGGCTTTCCTCGCCGACCCAGCCCTCCAGGATGCGATGAAGGCGGCCGGCGTCACCTCGGAGCCTGAGGTCTCCTTCCATACGGGCGGCTGGGCCAAGATGTACTGAGCGCTGCCCCGGCTGAGTTGCTCGTGGTTGACAGATCGCGGAAGGCTTCCATGAGTTCCCCTGTACACCAACCGCGAAAGTCGAGAAGTACAAGCTGCGTGAGCGTGGCGTAGGCGTGGGAACCTGGGACCTGCACACCGCCACCGCCTGGCGCCCCTCCCGGTGATATCAGCCGCCGTGTTGGATCAACGGCATCACCCCCGCCGTGCATACGTGACCCCGTACTCCTACCCCAGCGCTCTCACTGCGGCTGTTACGCCGGCACCGATCACGATTACTGCGATCAGCGGCGCTTTGCGCCAGGCAGCCACGACTGCCGCTGAGACCCCGGCAGCGCGTGCGTCGATCACGAGATCCTGACCAACCGAGAACGTGTCCTTCACGATCAACGCAGTGACGAGCGCCACCGGGATCAACGCCAGACATCGGTCAACGACGGCTGGCAGCTGGCGGCGGCCGATCACGACCAGACCCAATACCTTGAATCCGTACGCCCCTCCGGCCAGGAGAAACACCAGCCACCAGCTCATGGCGCTTTGACTCCGATCAGTACTGCAGCGGCAGCACACAGAATTGGGATTCCAACCGGTACGAATGGAATCAGAACGAGGCAGATCGCGGCACCGAGTACTCCCACGATCTGTCCGACTCGGTGACGGAACTGTGGTGCCACCATTGCGACAAAACCAGCCGGAAACGCGGCGTCGAGCCCATACGTCTCTGGATTGATATTCGAACCGGCGATCGCTCCGATCAACGTGCCGACGTTCCAAAACAGAAATACCGAGAGACCTGTGACCCAGAACGCTGTCTGACGCGTCTTCAGCGTGGTCTGAGCGCTCGCCATGGCGGTCGATTCGTCCAGGATGAGTTGTGCCGCGATCAGTCGGCGGCCCAACGAGCCCTCGATATGGCGGGCCATCGTCAATCCGTAGACACCGTTGCGAGCCGCCAACAGCAACGCTCCACCCAGTGCCGAGCCGGTGGAACCCCCGTCGTTGATCACACTGACAGCGCTGAACTGCGAGGCACCGGTGAACACCAGCAGCGAGAGCGCGCAAGCCTGGGCAATCGAGCCTCCTGCCGACACCGCCCCCACCCCGAACACGACCCCGAACACGCCAACAGCCGCACCGAGCGTGACACTGGCAGCAGTCACCTGTCGAGTTTCTGAATCAGACGCCCATCCTGTGCCCGCCACGGCGGCGACAGTATCGTGCGGAGTCGTGCGCGTACTCATGCTTTCGTGGGAGTACCCACCCACCACGGCGGGAGGGATGGCGGCCCACGTCGAGGGGCTTGCGAATGCCATGAATCGCGGCGGGCACGAGATCGTCGTCATCACGCGCCTGACGCCCGACGCCGAACGGGACACAACGATCGACGGTGTGCGCGTTCTGCGGGCCGATGCCGACATGCCGTGGCTCCCCGACGATTCACTTGCTCACACGGCATCCGCAAATCACGCCTTTGTGTCGATGCTGGCATCGCTCGGCGACTGGCGGCCCGACATCGTGCACGCTCATGATTGGGGCGCGGCCTGGGCCGCTGATGTCACCGCCTCGCTTTTCGATGTTCCGATCGTGACGACGTTCCACGGCACCGAACGCGGGCGCCACGGCGGACATCTCCCGCCCGGCGAGCCGACCGACATCAACTCGATCGAGTGGTGGCTGGCATTTCGGTCGCGTCGGGTGATCGCAACCACTCGATTGATGGTTCGCGAGATCGTCGATGGCTTCGAGATGGATCCCGATCACGTTCGCAAGATTCCGAGCGGCATCGATCCAACATGGTGGGCGACCTATGGACCGGATGAACGGGTCGGGCAAGGCCGCGGTGGCGTGGTGCTGGCGTGGGGGACGGTGCGGTACGAGAAGGGGTTCCAGATCTTGGCACGCGCGATCGGAGCGCTTCGGCAGCGGATCGCACCGCTGGAATGCACGATCGCGGGGCGTGGCAGCTATCTACCAGAACTTCAATCGCAGATCGACATTGCCGGTGTCGGTGATCTCGTCGAGTTGCCCGGTTACCTGACTCACGAACAACTTCGATCGGCAATTCATCATGCCGGCTGTGTCGTGATCCCGTCGCTCTACGAACCGTTTGGGGTTGTAGCTCTTGAAGCGCTGGCGGCCGGAGCGCCTCTGATTGTCGCCGACACCGGTGGCCTCGCCGAGTTGGTCGGTGGCACAGGGTCGGCGCTGCTGTTCGAACCCGGCAACTCCGACGAACTGGCGATGTGTATCGAACGCGCCCTCACCGACCAGCCGCTCGCCAACGAAATGGTTCGGTGCGGCCGAGAACTGCTCGATGCAACGTACTCGTGGGACGCGATCGCTGGCCGAACCGTCGCCGTCTATCTCGATGTGCTCAGCGAGCGCTGATCACGAGCCGGTGAACTCGGCTTTACCTGGACCAAACTCGAGGAAGCTCTTGACGCCGATCCGGCTGTCGTTGGTTCGGAACGACTCGATGAACGCCTGCCGTTCGATCAACAGCCCATCGGCAAGCGAGCTGGAGAGCCCCTGGTCGATCGCCCGTTTCGCTAGCGCCTGAGCGAGCACCGCCCCTCTGGCGCACTCGGCTGCCAACCCCAATGCGCGCTCATGCAGCACATCGCCGGCGACGACTTCGTCAGCCAAGCCGATATGCAACGCCTCATCGGCTTTGATCTGGCGACCCGTGATACAGAGTTCCTTGGCCCGACTTGGTCCGACCAGCCTGGCAAGCCGTTGTGTGCCTCCACCGCCCGGAATCGTGCCGAGCAGAACCTCTGGCTGGCCGAACACGCCGCGTTCCCCCACGATTCGATAGTCGCAGGCCAACGCCAGCTCACAGCCGCCACCGAGTGCATAGCCGGCGACCGCCGCGATCACGAACCTCGGGATGGCCGCGACAGCATCGAGCGCAGCGTGGAAACGGGCCGTGATCGCGGCAGCCTCATCGGCACCCCCGAACTCGGAGATGTCAGCTCCAGCCGCAAAGATTCGATCTCCACCCGTCACCACGACCGCACCAGGCGGGTCGACGATCAGCTCGGTCGCGATCGCCAAGAGTTGTTCGAGCACTGCTGTTGAGAGAGCGTTCACCTTCCCGTTCGACAGTGTGACGACGGCGACACCATCGTCTCGACGCTCCATCAAGACCAACGGTTCGCTCATATCGCTCATCACGACATCATGCCCCCAGCGAACGGTCAGCGTGTAACCCCTCCACCCCGACCACGACGTCGACCACGACGGGGGCGAGCATTTCATCGGCGGCTGACCAGGGGTCGCGGGCATGGGTGACGACCGCCGCGGTCAACTCGTCCCACCGGTCACCGGTGCAGATTTCCCTCGCCCGCTCGCGCAGTCGGTTGGCGACAATCTCTCGGAGTTCTTCGGCCGCTCGGAATGACCTGCGCTCGGCGAGCAGACCGGTCGACTCGGCGTAGGCACGATGAGCGAGTACCGCTTCCCACAGCGCCTGCACTCCCTCACCAGTTGTGCCAGTCGTCGGAATTATTGGCGGCCTCCACGCTTCGTGCGCCAGGTCGGACAACTCGAGCATCTGCTCAAGGTCGCGCCGGGTCTCCTCGACGCCCTTGCGATCGGCCTTGTTGATCACGAACACATCGGCGATCTCCATCAGCCCGGCCTTGTTGGCCTGCACGCTGTCACCCCAACCAGGATTGACAACGACCACCGTCGTGTCAGCCTTGCCGGCGATTTCGACCTCGACCTGACCGACACCAACCGTTTCGACGAGAATCCAGTGGCGACCGACTGCGTCAAGTAGCCGAACCGCTTCGGGTGTTGCCAGCGACAGACCGCCGAGGTGACCACGCGTCGCCATCGACCGGATGAACACACCCGGATCTGTGGCGTGTTCCTGCATCCGCACACGGTCCCCGAGAATCGCGCCTCCGGTGAACGGTGACGACGGATCGATCGCCAGTACCGCGACTTCCAACTCCAACGAGCGGAGGTAGCCGATCGTCGCGCTCGTGAGCGTGCTCTTGCCTGCCCCAGGCGCTCCCGTCAGACCAACCGTGTAGGCCTGACCGCTGAGCGGGTACGCCAGTCGCCCAACCACACGACCAGGCTCGCCGCCACGCTCGATCAGCGACAACAATCGTGCGAGCGCACCTCGGTCACCGGTGAGGGCAGCGTCAAACAGTTCGTTCGGATTCGACGTACGGCGCATGAATCGAGATGTTCAGGCCGGGCTGTAATCGAGTTGGGCCTCGGCGTCGGCAACGTTGACTACCTCGGTCACACCGTCGACGCGGTCGCGCATGATCCGTTCGATGCCACCCTTCAACGTCTGCGTCGAAACCGGACAGGTTCCGCACGCCCCAACGAGGCGTACCGACACGATGCCAGTCGACTCGTCGACGTCGACCAGTTCGATGTCGCCGTGGTCGGCCTGGAGCGCGGGTCTGATCACTTCGATACAGGCTTCCACTTGAGCACGCATAGCAGAACTCATTCAATCAGCGTTTGGCGTACGATTCCGATTCATGCCGCTTGTCACAGCCCTGTTGGCCCATCAGGGCGGCTGGGATGAGGTAATCCTGATCGCCGCGCCGATTGTTGCCATTGTCGCTGTGTTGGCGATCGTCAAACGGCGTGTCGATGCCCAGGCGGAGGCCGACCAGAGCAGCGACAAATAGGGCTTCATCCGTTGTGGCGCTGGATGTCAGCCCCGACAGCGCTCAGCCGACCAACCAGATCGTCGTAGCCACGGTCGATGTGATGGACCCCCGTGATCGTCGTGGTGCCCTCAGCGGCGAGACCGGCTACGACCATCGCCGCCCCCGCCCGAATGTCGTGTGAGATCACGGAAGTGCCAGCCAGACGCGGCACACCACGCACGAGCGCGTGATGCCCATCGATCCTGATGTCGGCCCCCAACTTGTGGAGCTCGTCGACGTACTTGAATCGACCCGGATACAAATTCTCGGTCACGATGCTCGACCCGTCGGCGATCGACAGCATGGTGATGATCAGCGGCTTGTAGTCGGTGGCGATGCCAGGGTACGGAAGCGTCGCGACGTCGACGGCCCGGAGCCGCTCCGGGGCCGACACTCGGAGCCCACCCTCGATCGAATCAATCTGCATGCCCATGTCACGAAAGCGGGTCAACACCATTTCCATGTGTGTCGGGCGAGCGCAATGCACATCGAGTTGCCCGCCTGCAACGGCACACGCGGCGATGTAGGTCGCGGCCTGGATCCGATCGGGAACCGTGCGGTGCGAGGTTCCGTGGAGCGTGCCGGGTTCAACACCGATGATCGTCAGTTTGGCGGTGCCGATGCCCTCGATCACGGCGCCGATCGAAACCAGGTACTCGCACAAATCGATGATCTCTGGCTCTCTGGCGGCGTTGTTGATCGTCGTCACACCCGTCGCCAGGACAGCCGCGGTCACCAGGTTCTCGGTGGCACCAACGCTCGGGAATCCAAACGTGATCTCGGCACCATGCAGCCGTTCGGCCGTCGCCTCGACGTATCCCTCACCGTACGCGAATGTGGCACCCATCGCTTCCAACCCGGCGATGTGCATATCGATCGGACGCGATCCGAAGTCATCGCCTCCTGGCATCGAAAGACGCACTCGTCCACATCGCGTCAGCAGTGGGCCAAGCACGTTGATCGACGCTCGAATCTTCTCGACCAACTCGTAAGGGGCTACCGGGGTGAGGTCGCCGTTGTTGACAATCACGACCGTGCCGGGCCGCGGCATCGTGACACGGACACCGATCGCTTCGAGCAGGTCGGCCATGATCCCAACGTCGACAATCGCCGGAACGTTGGTGATTTCGTGCACGCCGTCAGCCAACAGACTGGCGGCCATCAGCTTCAGAACCGAGTTCTTGGCTCCCGGTACGACGACCACACCACTCAACGGCCCGGCTCGACGCACGTTGATACAGCACTCAGATCGACGGTCGGGAGTCATCACCTCCAGTATGCTCCCGCCGTGTTCGAACGAGGCCGAACGGTCACCAGAGTGTGGCCAAATGAGCCGGCGATTCGTGAACACCTGGCGACCGAACGTGACGACCTGATCGCCGAGGTTCAAGTTTCAGACGGTGTGTTTGCTCAGTCAATCGGGCCATTCGAGCACTACGAGCGACGGGTTACGACCACTCAAGACGAAATCTCCGAGACCACGACCTACCGATTCAACATTCCCTGGTTCGGGTGGTTATTCGCCTGGCCAATCAGGGCTCTGGTGCGCCGACGGTGGGATGATCCGACGCAACCCCAAGTCACGCATCGGACACCCTGGTGGGCACCGCCTGATCAGTTGACCGCCCGCCAAGTGCTGATTCTGGGACTGCTGGCGGCAGCCTCGATGAGTTCCGCATTCACGAACACACTCTTCACGCAAACCGTGAATCTCGCCGCCGACGACTTCGGCATCAGCGACGCCGGGGTCGGCAACGCCGGATCAATCGTTCGCGCTGGAATCATCATCACGATCCCGCTGGCGATCCTGGCTGACCGAGTCGGTCGAAAGCGGATCATCAGGATCGTCGCATGGGCGGCGCCATCGATTGCGGCACTCGGGTCGATCGCTCCCAACTTCGCCACGCTGGTTGCGACGCAGGCGATCGGTCGCCCTCTCGGGCTGGCACTCGACTTTCTGGTGGCCGTCGTCGCCGCAGAGGAAATGCCCCGCAACAGCCGCGCCTACGCAGTCAGCGTGTTGGCGATGGCAAGCGGCCTGGGGTCAGGCATCGCTGTGATGGCGCTCCCGCTGGCCGACCTCGGTACGGGTGGGTGGCGGTTGATCTATGTCGTCACGCTGATCTGGTTGGTGGTTGCTGTCGACATCTCGCGTCGGCTTCCGGAGACACAACGATTCGAACGCCCTCACAAGATCGCTCCTCCGTTCGACCGACGTCGTTTCGCAATCCTGGCCACTGTGGCCGTGTGCGCCAACTTCTTCGTCGCCCCGGCGAGCCTGTTTCAGAA
This sequence comes from Ilumatobacteraceae bacterium, assembly GCA_031390905.1. Classification (GTDB taxonomy): domain Bacteria; phylum Actinomycetota; class Acidimicrobiia; order Acidimicrobiales; family Ilumatobacteraceae; genus Ilumatobacter. The sequence continues at coordinate 9,691 of JANMTV010000307.1, forward strand.
CACATACCTCAAGGACATTCGCGGGTTCGACGCCAGCACGATCGCTCTGTTCACGCTGATTACTGCAACACCTGCCGGGATCGGTTTGATCGTGGGTGGTCGCCTGGCCGAGGTCCGCGGCAGGCGAAGGCTGATAGCGGTCAGTGTTCCTGTGGCGACGCTGCTGCTGCTCGCCTCGTTCTCGATCGGTGGGGCGCCAATGTGGCTGGCGGCGTTCGGTGGCGGATTCATCGGTGGGATCGCCTATCCGGCGATCGCCGTGTATCGGGCCGAACTGTTCCCGACAGGCAATCGCGGTCGCGCCGCCGGGTTACTGACGGCTGCCGCATTGCTCGGTGGAATCGCCGGAATTCAACTCGTTGGCCGACTCTTGGATCGAGGCCATTCGTACACCACCGTTATCGGGTTGGTGTCACTCGGCCAAGTGGTCGTGATACTGATGGTGTTGACACGATTTCCGGAGACAGCGCATCGCGAACTCGAGGAACTCAACCCCGAAGATCGAGCCGCGATGTTCAGCGAGTAACACGTTCCACGAACTCAGCAACCGAGTCTGCAATCAACCGATCAGCACCTTTCAGATCGTGACCCTTGCCTTCGATCCAGACATGCTCGACACACGCCTTGGCCGACATCGTTGCCGTCCACGACGTCAGCTCATCAGGTGTTCCGAACGCGTCCTTGGTACCGGAAATGAACAGCGTTGGCACTTCGATCGCCGGGAAGTGTTCAACGCGCAACCGCTCCGGCTTGCCGGGAGGGTGCAGCGGATAGCAGATCAAGACGAGACCGCAAAGCTTGCTCGGGATCGGCTGGTGGTCGACACCCGCAGCAATCATCGAACACATACGGCCCCCCATCGAGCGACCACCCATGACCAAGGGTTCGTCGTCGGCTAGCAGCGACAGTTCCGCACGAATCGCAGCCAACAAGACATCGGATCGATCAGGTACCTTGCGTCCATGCTTGCGATATGGGAAGTCGGCTCGCACGCACGGGATCGGAGCGACGCGTTGCTCGATCGCCACCAGTGAAGGCTGCGTTGAACTCGATCCGGCTCCGGGATACAGCAGGAGTGTGGTCACGAAAGTTTGCCGGTCAGCACTCGCCGAGCCTCATTGAGATCGAGGATTGCCTTGCTGGCGTCGACACTGCTGCCTCCGTGGTCGGGGTGCACGTCACGCATCCGTTCTCTGAACCGCTTCGTCACCTCACGCCTTGACGGTTGCGCCGACCCGAGTGGAAAGCCGAGTGTGTCGAGCGCCCACCCCATCGGATCGGCCAGTGCCGACAACCTCGCCGACTGCGAACCGGCGAGGTGCGCAACCAATGCCGGCCCGATCGGACCACGCCAGCGGGTTGCCTTGTGTAGGACGGGAGCGATCACATGACGGCTCAATGGGTCAAGCCGCTCGACTGCGTAGATCGCTCCGAGCACTTGAGCCAGATCGCTGCCCGTTGTTGCGAAGTCGAACTGTATGTCGTCGTTGACACCGATCATCTGGTGCCTGCTATGTGACAAGCCGTGCCGGTCAACTTGGAACCGGTGTCGTAGTCTGGGCTGCACGATCCGTTCACCACGGTCGATCTGGTTGATCAGATGTGTGATGTCCGGCATCAGTTCTTGGTTAACACCTTGCACGTGGTTCGCTATGACGGCACCCAACAGCAGCCCACCGAACCCTGGTGCCGGGTCGACTGGGAGAATCAGATGTCCGAGTGAGACGCGGCGGGTCGGCACTGCTGGTCGCGTATGGAAGACCTCGAGTTCGGCCAGCAGCATGGTGGGTGGTTACACGTATGGGCGACAGGCCGTGCGAAGTTCGTCGGCTGCTTCGATGATCTCTGGCGGATGGGCGGCATCTTCGAAGGCGACGTGCAGAGTCGAGGCACGTTCCACAATCGTGCTCCAGGCGCGACCGGCCAGCCCGAACGGAGGTGCCGAGGCAGACAGCTTGGGAACAAGGTCCAGTAAGGTCCTACGCGCTCCCCCGTGTGTCGGGTCTCTGGCGATCCGATCGGCGTTCACGAACAACGCCTGCAGCGCACCATCTGGTGCAACAGCATCCTCATCGAGCGATGCCACCTCGCCCGCCTCTATCGCATCGAGCAACTCGTCGACGGCATGCTCAGCATCCTCGGCAACGATCAACGTGCGCCCCTCCCAGCGATGTGGGATCTCGCCCTCCAGCAATGCCTGCTTGAGCACTTCGAGATCGGCCAGTGGCCATTCGTCGAGACCGAACTCGGTGCCAGCCTGATCGTCGAGCAGGACCACAGGAAACGGCCCAATCTCTTGCTCCAACTGATCGAACAGGGAGTCCACCGCTGCCTCGATTTGCTCAGGCACAACGAGTTCGTCGCCCTCCCACATGTGTGGAACGCCCTGCTCAGCGAGTGTCTCAGCAAGTTCGGCCCGTTGTTCAAAGCTCCAGCCCGTCAGGTTGTAGTGCACCTTCACCTGGTCAGGGTCGTTGGGGTCGAAGTCGAAGTCGAACCCCGGAGGTGCACCTGACGCGACCTCCTCGGATCGTTCGTCCTCGTCACTGGATCCGCTCACGAAAGGCATAGCACGACGCTAGCGGTCAGGTGTTGCCGACCCGTTGCCGACCACGCGCGTCAGAAACTCTGCGGTGCGTTCGTAATCGGCACGCCTGTTTGCTGGATTCCGAAACCCGTGGCCTTCGCCGTCGAACACGATCAACTCGACATCGCCACCATGCGACCGGATCTGCTCAACCAGTTCGATCGTCGACGACAGCGGTACTACGGGGTCGCTGTCGCCGTGCATCACCAGCAGTGGCACGTCGATGCGGTCGGCATACGCGAGAGGCGAACGATCTCGATACATCTCGTGATCATCGAGCGGACCAACCAACGACAGTGTGTAGTGCGCTTCGAACCGATGACTGTTCTCGGCCAACACGGCGAAGTCCGTGACCGGGTACAGCACGACGCCTGCCGCGGCTAGTCCACGATGCAGGCCGAGTACACCGAGCGCCGTCAACCCTCCTGACGAGCTACCCATCATCACCGTCCGATCAGCAGCACTCCATCCGCGCTCGTGTGACGAGCGCAGAATCGCCGCCGCGTCCTCGACATCGAGTCGCCCCCAGTTTCCGCGTAGCGCCTGCTGGTAGGCCCTGCCGTGACCCGTCGAGCCGCGCGGATCTGGAACCAGGATGTCCCAACCCCGCGACCACCAGTACGCCACGCGGGGCATGAACTCGACCTGCCATTGATCGGTCGGCCCACCATGTATCCAGCACAACGTGCGGCCGTTGCCGGCGACGTACCGCCTAGCGTGGAGAACCGTGCCGTCGCACTCGACCTCGCACTCCACCTCGACCAGGTGTGGCTCAGGCAAATCGGTGGCTTCCCATCCACCAACTGGACCAATCGCCAAGACGGTTCGTTCCCACGTTGTCGTGTTGTAGCTGACGATCTGCGTTGGTGTCCGAGCTCCGGTCCTCAGTGCCACGAGCCGGTCTCGTCGCCAACCAAGTTGCCCGTGGACGCCACGGGCAACTTCTCGAACCGCTCGCGTGCCGAGATCAACTACGCACAACCGACCGAATCCACCTTCATTGCGGGTGAAGGCCACGGCCGAGCCGTCTTCGGAGTGGGCGAACGAACGTTGCCCCATTCCCCACGCAGGGCCGGCGTGTTCGAACGGTTCATCGACCAACGGTTGATCCCCGAGCCACACGTTGAGGAAACCCGTGTCGTCACGCACGTTGATACTGATTCCGTCGGGCATCATGCGTGGTTGTTGCACGGCACCCGAGGGAACACCTTGATCACGCACGGACCCATCGAACGTGATCGACTCGACCCGCGAAGAGTCCCACGACATGTCCGGCACGTTCCACGCGTGCCAGATCGCACCGGTTCCGGAAGGCATCGGAAACGGGTCAAATACGAAGTCGGCGGAACCATCATCGAGTCGAGTGGGAGTGCCCAAGCCGTCGAGCGGCCAGCACCACACCTCGGCCTGATCGACGACACCGAGCACCGAGGTCCCACTCGGCATGACCGCAGGTCCCTCGACGCGCTGCATCGTGCCGACATTCGTGATCCGAGTTGGCGGCCCTCCCGGCACGGGTTGCAGCCACAGATTTCCGTCGGTCGCGGCATATACCAACCCGCTGTTGTCGGGCATCCAATCGAAGCACCCACCGCCGAGTCCGCGTCCCGGCACCGGTTCCGGTTTGGTCGTCGCGATCCTCTCAGGGCCACCGTCCGACAGCAGAATCACGATTGCCGAAGTGTTCGCCCAACGCATGACGAACGCGACTGATGCGCCACTCGGCGATGGGCGCGGCTCGGTCAACTCGCGACCACTCAAACACATCTCGATACTGATTGCCATCGGAATCCGACAATACGGGTGGATGCGCGAAACCCAGTTGATCGCCCGCATACAACGTGCGATTCTTTGCGTTACGTAAGTCCAGAGGAAAGGAGGAACACCATGAACCACATGCCCACGATCACGATCACCGACGCGGCGCCAACGCGTGTTCCCGTCCTCGTTGGACTCGCTTGCCTCGCCTGACCGGTTGAGGCACCAAACCCTGGCCACGCGCCACCCGATTCCGGCGTTCTCGCGCCCGGAAACACAAGCCACCAATCCAAGCCACCACCAATCAAGAAGGGTTCCACCATGTTCAATTCCGATGTCCACTACCAACGCCTGATCGTCGCCGAACGTCAGGAATACCTCCGCCGTGTCGCTGGCGAAGGCCGATTGCGTCGACAGGCACGACAACAGCGACCACGCAGGCGGAAGCGACCAGAAAGACCCGGTTAACGCTGACCAATGCGGCCGGACCAGGCATCCCAACACTACGGTGAGGGTATGCCTAGTCCGGCCGCCCAGCGTCCCGACCGCAACCTCGCGATGGAGTTGGTGCGGGTCACCGAATCCGCTGCGCTGGCTTCCGCCCGATGGGTTGGACGCGGCGACAAGCTAGGCGCCGACGGCGCCGCCGTCGATGCCATGCGGCTCAGCCTCGCCAGTGTCCAGATGGACGGGATCGTCGTGATCGGCGAAGGTGAGAAGGACCTCGCCCCGATGTTGTACAACGGCGAACGAGTCGGCGACGGCCAGCCGCCGCTAGTCGACGTCGCCGTCGATCCGATCGACGGCACCACGTTGACGGCCAACGGCCTCGAGAACGCCCTTTCGGTGATCGCCGTCAGCGAGCGCGGTTCGATGTTCAATCCAGGCCCGTCGTTCTACATGGAGAAGATCGCCGTCGGACCTGACTGCGTTGGGGCGATCGACATCACGGCAAGTGCCACCCAAAACCTGCGCTGGATCGCCAAGTCCAAGCAGGAAAGCGTCCGTGATCTGACCGCCGTGATTCTCGACCGGCCGCGTCACGCCGACCTGATCGAGGAGGTACGCGCCAGTGGGGCACGGATCCGGTTGATCACCGACGGCGACGTGTACGGCGCGATCGCCAGTGCATGGCCCGACTCAGGTGTCGACGTGCTGTTTGGGGTTGGCGGAACTCCGGAGGGCGTGATTTCTGCGGCCGCGATCAAGAGCATGGGCGGCGAGATCCAGGCCAGGCTTGCGCCGCAATCCGACGCCGAACGGGAGGCCGTGGTGGCGGCCGGATTCGATTTGGATCGGGTCCTGTCGCACGACGATCTGGTCCAGGGTGACAACTGCTTCTTCGTCGCCACCGGCCTCACCGATGGACAACTGCTGCGAGGCGTTCGTTTCGACTCGCTCGGCGCCCGCACCCAAAGCCTCGTGATGCGCTCGCGCAGTGGCACAGTTCGCTTCATCGACGCCAGGCACCGGGTTCGCAAGCTTCAAGAGTTCAGCGCCATCGACTACACCTGACTCAACAGCTGTCCCGGCGGGCCGCGCCACGGAACCGTGTGACATCAGGCAAGATATGGAACCCATCAAGTTCGGTCGGGCGGCCGACGATACACAGGGTGAGCTTGTACCCAGGAAAATCGTATGCCTACCCAATCCGAGATCGAACATCTCCTGCGACGAACCGAGTTCGTCGCCCGCCCAGACCGCGTCGCGGAACTAATTCAGAAACCGACACTGGCTGCGGCCGTCGATGACGTCCTCGCCGTGCCCGGCAATCCCGGGACGGTCAACGCCACGAACCCCACAGAATGGACTCGCGGCGAGCAACTGACGTACTTCTGGTTCGACCGCATGGCGCACGACTCGCCCAGACCACTCCAGGAAAAGATGGCCTTCTTCTGGCACGGCCACTTCTGCTCGAGCATGAAGAAGGTCGAGTTGTACGAGCCCATGCGGGAGCAGATCGATACGTTTCGGTTCGACGGACTCGGCAACCTGCGGGCGCTCGCGTCGAAGGTGTCGACACAGGTCGCAATGCTGCGATACCTCGACAACAACCAGAATTTCAATTCGTCCCCGAACGAGAACTTCGCACGCGAACTGATGGAACTGTTCCTGTTAGGCGTCGGCAACTACACCGAAGCCGACGTCCAAGCGGGTGCCCGTGCGTGGACCGGGCACACCGATGTTTGGGCGACCGGTCAGTACATCTGGCGCGGTGACCTTCACGACGGCAGCCAGAAACAGTTCCTCGGGCGAACGATCAATGCAATCCCCGATCAGACACGGCACGGTGTCGAGACGATCGACGTCATTCTCGGCAGCCCAACACTCGGCAATGGGATCGTTCCGATGGGGGCGACGAACGTCACCAACCGTGGACGCGAGACCCGCTTGGTCGCGGCCGAGTTCATCTCTCGCAAGATGTGGAAGTTCTTCGCCGGAACGACGCCGCCGACCGCCGCGATCGATGCGATGCGAGACGCAGCTATCGCCAATGACTTCAACATCACTCCGTGGCTGCGAACGATGCTGCTACGACCCGAGTTCTACACGACCGAAGTGAAACAGGGTCTCGTGAGATCCCCCGTTGACCTGATGGTCGCATACCTCTACGCGACAGGTTTACGCTCAACTGGCATTGCCCCACTTTGGTGGCTCGAGGGGATGGGGCAGCGACCGCTGGTGCCACCTGACGTCAGCGGCTGGAAGCACAACGCCTACTTCGTCAACGCCAGTGCGATGGGCCAACGAGCGCTCGCAGCGCGGTTCTTCATGTGGAGCACGATGCTCGGTTTTTGGGCGGGAGACGGACTGATTCACCTCGGTGGGGGCACCATCTCTCGCGCTGAAGCCGAGGCCTACGACGGTCAACCCGAACAGTTCGTCGATCTGCTGCTCGCTCGGATGCGGTTTACGCCGACCCAGACGTCGCGCGATGTGTTGTACGCCCACGCTCGCGCTTCTCGATGGTGGGAGCGGATCTCGATGGTGAGCCTCGTCCTCATGCTCCCTGAGATGAACGTGGCCTGAGGAGACACCCCATGCTTGACCCCGACATCACGACCTACGAGGCATACACCCACCTGCACGTCGCCGAGCAACTCGACCGACAAACGCTCGATCGTCGCCGGTTCCTGCAGCTGATCGGGATGGGCATGGGTGCAGGGCTTGTCGCTGGTAGCACATCGAACCTGCTCGATCAGTTGATGATTGGTCACGACCGGTCCGCATGGGCCGCCGGGCCGGTGGCTGCCGATGACGGCATCCTGCTCGTGATTTGCATGTTCGGCGGAAACGACGGCCTCAACACAGTCGTACCTCTGACCGACGGCAACTACTACCAGCAACGTGGGTCGCTGGCGGTGCCGGCCGCTCAGGCATTGCAGATCACAGGCGACACTGGCCTGCACCCGAATCTCCCAGCGCTGAAAAGCTTCTGGGACCGGGGCCAACTCGCAGTGGTCGAAGGGATCGGCTACCCAACTCCAGATCTCTCACACTTCAGCTCGATGGCTAAATGGATGTCTGGCCAACCGGCAGGTGTGACGTCAACCGGATGGCTCGGGCGGTGGCTCGATGGAAATCTCGGCAGTTCGAAGAACCTCTACCTGGGAGCCGAGGTCGGCCACTCTGTGCCGCTCCACATGATCGGTGCCGTTCAACGCGGCACGGTGGTTCCGACAGAGCGCCCTGACTTCGGCGCCAGCTACGACGTCCTCGATCAACGCCTCTACCAGTCGATGCGGGCGTTGTATACGACCGCCCACGGGCCGTGGCATGCCGCCGTAGCGGAGGCCTATGCCGATCAACTTGATCTTGCAGCGGCGCTCGCTCCCCTCTACCCGACCACGTTGCCAGGCTCCGAAATCGTCGCCAAGGTCGAGGTTGCGGCGAGGCTGATCAACGCCAATCTCGGGCTACGGGTGTTGACCGCAAGCTGGGCTGACTTCGATAGCCATGCTGCGCAGCCGAACATGCATCCGCTGCGGATGTCGGAACTGAATGCTGCGGTCGCCCGGTTCTTCGAGATCCTCGACCCCGCCTGGTCGAGTCGGGTGACCGTCATGACGTTCTCGGAGTTCGGGCGCACCAGCTGGGCCAACGCCGGCAGCGGAACCGACCACGGAACGGCCGCACCCCACTTCGTGTTCGGCCAGAATGTGCGTGGTGGCATGTACGGTCAACGCCCCGGCCTGGCTGGGCTCGGACGTTGGGATCGGATGGCCCATCACGTCGACTTTCGGTCGTACTACGCCTCGATTCTCGACGGGTGGCTCGGAGGTGGCTCGAGCGACGTGTTGGGTGGAACCTTCGAGAACCTCGGTCTGTTCGCCCGCCCGCCCGGCGTCAACCCCGACGGTTCACTCTCGCCAGGTCCGGCGGTTGTGTCCGCTGCCTCCTCGTTCGTGCCCTTGTCGCCGTTCCGGGTTCTCGACACACGCGATTGGACCGGTGGGGTACTCAACAGAGCACTGTTCGCCAATGAAAGCCTCCGTGTTCCGATCGCCGGCGTCGGGCAGGTCCCACCAACGGGTGCAGTCGCTGTAGTCGCCAACGTCACCTCGGTCGGTGCGACACAACCAGGCTTCTTCGCTGTCTATCCGGGTTCGACGATGCGGCCGGAAACCTCAAATCTGAATACGGGCCCAGGGCGACCAGTCCCCAATCTCGTCATCATGGGTATTGGCACTGACGGTTGCATCGAGATCTTGAACTCACATGGCGAGTCGGATTGCGTTGTGGACGTGTTTGGATACTTCACAGTGGACAGTGGGGATCGCTTCACACCGCTCGCACCACAGCGCCTCTTCGACACACGCGATGGGGTTGGAATCCGGCCAGGGAAGCTTGCACACGCGTCACCGGTGGATATCCAAGTTGCCGGACTTGCCGGTGTTCCGGCGAGTGCATCTGCGGTGGTCATCAATCTCACCGTCACCGAACCGGAGTCGCCAGGTTGGATGCGACTGACACCGACCGGTCAGGCAGCCGCTGGGACCTCCAACGTGAATTTCGTCGCAGGGAACGTCGTGCCAAACCTGGTGATCTGCAAGTTAGGTGTAGGTGGGCAAGTCACCTTGGACGGCGTCGGGTCTGGCGCGCATGTGGTCGGTGACGTATTCGGCTACTTCGGATCGAGCGGAAGCCTGCTGCGCGCCGTACCACCGCGACGCCTGCTCGATACGCGGGAGGGGATCGGTGCACAACGTGCGCCAGTCACGCCTGGCACCTCGCTGCGACTTGCGGTCGCTGGCCGTGCACAGGTCCCGGCGAATGCGACGGCTGTGGTCCTCAACGTTACTGCGACGAATGTTGCCGGACCGTCGTTCGTGACCGTGTGGCCGGCTGACAGCGGTCAGCCCGGGACAAGCAACCTGAACATGGTCGGAGGGCAGACAATTGCGAACCTCGTCATCTGCCGGCTAGGAAGCGGCGGAGCGCTCGAACTCACCAGCCCAGTTGCATCGTGCGATCTCATCGCCGACGTACTCGGCTACTTCATCAACTGACTGTTACAGATGGCGTCTGACACCATCTGACACATCTAGAGGGTGACGCGGGCGGCGTTGAGGCGGGCGTTGGCTCGGCTCAGGGAGCTGATTGCTTCGGCGTCGTGTTCGTGGCGGAGCCGAAGTTCGGCACGTTCCTTGGCTGCCCTGGCTCGCTCGACATCGATCTTCGAACCCAACTCGGCTGCGTCGGACAGGATCGAGACCTTGTTGTAGCTGACTTCGACGAAACCACCATGCACAGCGATGTCTTCGATGGATCCGTCAGCGAGGTAGATGCGAGTGTGGTTCTCGTTGAGCGCCCCAAGGAACGCTGCGTGTCCCGGCTGAAACGCAATCTCTCCACTCAACGTACGCGTGATGACCATGGTCGCTTCACCCGAGTACAGAACCTGCTCAGGTGACACAACCTCGACCGTCATGGTGTTCGTTGACATCTCGATCAGCTCTCTTGAAGCGCCTTGGCTTTGGCGAGTACCTGCTCGACCCCGCCGACGTTCAAGAACGCCTGCTCAGGCAGCTCGTCAAGATCGCCCTTGAGGATCGCGTCGAAGCTTTCGACAGTCTCGCTGACCGGAACAGTCTCACCCGAGACGCCGGTGAAGATCTCGGCGACGTAGAACGGTTGCGACAGGAACCGCTGGATCTTGCGAGCCCGGTTGACGGTCAAACGATCCTCATCGGACAGTTCGTCAAGGCCCAGAATCGCGATGATGTCTTGCAGCTCTTTGTAGCGCTGAAGGTTCTCTTGCACACCGCGGGCGACGCGGTAGTGCTCGGCACCGACAACCTCGGGAGCGAGGATCGTCGAGGTCGACGCCAGCGGGTCAACGGCCGGGTAAATGCCGAGCGCAGCAACCTGGCGAGACAGCTCGGTGGTTGCATCGAGATGTGTGAAGGTCGTGAACGGGGCAGGGTCGGTGTAGTCGTCAGCAGGCACGTAGACGGCCTGCAGCGACGTGATCGAACGACCTCGCGTCGACGTGATCCGCTCCTGGAGCTGACCCATCTCGTCAGCCAATGTCGGCTGGTAACCCACGGCCGACGGCATACGGCCGAGCAGTGTCGAAACTTCGGAACCGGCCTGCACGAAGCGGAAGATGTTGTCGACGAACAACAACACATCCTGTCCCTGCACGTCTCGGAAGTACTCGGCCATCGTCAAGGCCGACAGTGCAACACGGAGGCGTACGCCCGGCGGCTCGTCCATCTGGCCGAACACCAGGGCAGCCTTTTCGTACACGCCCGACTCCTGCATTTCAAGACGCAGGTCGGTGCCCTCACGGGTCCGCTCGCCGACGCCGGCGAACACCGAAACGCCACCGTGGTTCTGGGCGACACGACGGATCATCTCGGTGATCAGCACGGTCTTGCCGACACCGGCACCACCGAACAGCCCGATCTTGCCGCCTTGCACGTATGGCGTCAGCAGGTCGATCACCTTGATACCGGTCTCGAACATCTTGGCCTGAGGTTCGAGCGTGTCGAATGCGGGAGCAGCACGGTGAATGTCCCATCGCTCCATGTCGTCTGAGTAGCCCGGTTCGGCGTCGAGGGCGTCGCCCCACACGTTCCACACATGGCCGAGTGTCTTGTCG
>JANMTV010000322.1:0-16365 GCA_031390905.1 Ilumatobacteraceae bacterium
CTTGGGGTCGGTCGGCGGAATGGCGCTCGGCTCCAGGCCGGCGAAAACGACCTGCCCGTTGACGTCGGTGAGCGCCATGCGCGCCGGCGACGTGCTCTGGTCGATGGTCACGCTCACGCCCGCCAGCTTGCGATCGGGGAACTTGGCGTCGACCACCGTGGCGACGATCGTCGCCTTGCCGGCGATGGCACCGATGGACGGCGGTGCCACCAGCGTGGACTGGGTGACCGCCTTGGTGGTGCCCGCCAGGGGCGTCACCACGACGACGACCTTCTTGTAGTTCACGTAGTTCTGGGGCTGGCCCGGTGCCTTGTCGTCCACGTACTGGACGGTCGTGGCGACCGTGAACTTCTGGTTGCTCACCGTCTTTACGGTGCTCGGCAGGATGATTCCCGGGGGGTTACCGGAAACGGTGCCGAGATCGTCGTAGTCGATCCGGCGCGCCTCTCGAACATCTTGGCCTGAGGTTCGAGCGTGTCGAATGCGGGAGCAGGACGGTGAATGTCCCATCGCTCCATGTCGTCCGAGTAGCCCGGTTCGGCGTCGAGCGCGTCGCCCCACACGTTCCACACATGGCCGAGTGTCTTGTCGCCGACCGGGACGTTGAGGCCGCGCCCAGTGTTGCGAACGGCGGTGCCGCGCTTCAGACCATCGGTCGGCTTCAGGCAGACGGCGCGCACACGGCCGTGGCCGAGCTGCTGAGCAACCTCGGCCAGCACGCTCTGCGTGACACCCTCGACGGTGACCTCGAACTCGACCGCCGTGTTGAGTTCGGGGAGCGAGTTCGGCGGGAACTCGACGTCGATCACCGGTCCGGCAATTGCGACGACGCGTCCTTCTTTGAGTTGATTCTCGGTCATAGTCATGGCTGTTGGTTCTCCTCAACGGTCATTGTCAGAGTTGCTCGCCGTATTTGGCGAATTCGAAGTTGTGGTCGTGGTCGAAGTCGAGGTCGAGGTCGAGACCGAAGTCGACGAATCGAACGTCGCTGCCCTTGCTCTTACCGAGCGCCTCAGCGCCGCCGACGATCTCCATGATTTCGGTGGTGATCGAGTCCTGACGGGCACGGTTCATCACGGTGCTCAGGTTTTTGATCAGTTCGTCCGCATTGTCGGTCGCGGACTTCATCGCCCGCTGACGGAAGGCGTGCTCTGACGCTGCTGCGTTGAGCAGGGCGGCGTAAATACGCGCCTCAATGTATCGTGGCAGCAACGTGTCGAGGATCGTCGTTGGGTCGGGTTCGAACTCATAGTCTGAGGTCGCCCCGTCACCAGAACCAGCCTTGCCGTCGCCACCGGCAACCGATTCTCGCGTCAGTGGGACGAGCGGACGCAACACGACTTCTTGACTTCCAGCGGTGATGAACCGGGTATAGACCAGTTCGACCTTGTCGACGTGTCCGCTGGCAAACAGCGCCACCACGTGCTGGCCGATCTGCTTGGCGTTCTCGTAGGTCGGGTTGCCGCTGAAGCCGGCGAAGGCTTGCCCGAGCCGATAGCCGCGGAACCGGAAGTAGCCCTCGGCCTTGCGACCAACCGGGATGATCTCGTAGCCCATGCCGGCCAGCACGTCGGCTTTGATCTCGCCTTCGGCGGCTCGTTGAACACCGGCGTTGTAGCCACCGCAGAGACCGCGGTCGGCGGTGATCACCACGTAACACGTCGTCTTGATCTCACCGCGGCCAGACAACAACGGTGATCCTGAGTTGGCACCGGCGGCAGCCAGGTCCTTGACGACTTCAGTGATCTGTTCGGAGTACGGGACGGCGGCATGCACCCGCTGCTGAGCCTTCACGATCCGCGACGCGGCGATCAGCTCCATGGCACGTGTGATCTTCTTGGTGGATTGCATCGTCTTGATCCGACCCCGCAGAATCCGTTCCTGTCCCCCGGCCATTACTGGTGTCCTCCTCGTCGGCCCTTCGGTTCTCCTCGATCGGACGGCGCCGCGGCGAATGCCGCTTGCAGCGGTGTGTCGCTGGCGCTTCCTTCGGCGCGCCCGAACACATCGTCTCGACATCTGGACAATGGGCACGCGAGTCTCATGTGATCATTCCGTCGCGAGGGTCTTGTTGCTATGGGCATCGCCGAGTTCGTCGGCGTGCACACTGGATGGGTCAACTGTCTTGCCGCTTGCGGTGATGGTGTCGACGAACTGATCCTTGAACGACTGGACCGCGCCGGCCAGGCCATCAGGCACACCACCGGTGCGAAGCTCGGCCAGCATCGCACTGTGACGGCTGCGCATGAACCCGAGCAGTTCCCCTTCGAATCGACGAACTTCATTCACGGGAATGTCGTCGAGATAGCCCTTGGTGCCGGCGAAGATCGAGACGACCTGCTCCTCGACAGCCATTGGGCTGTTGAGCGGCTGCTTGAGCAGCTCGACAAGGCGGTACCCGCGGTCGAGCTGGGCTTTCGAGACGGCGTCGAGTTCGGAACCGAACGTGGCGAACGCTTCGAGCTCGCGGAACTGGGCGAGGTCGAGCTTCAACGTACCGGCGACCGACTTCATCGCCTTGGTCTGCGCTGCGCCACCGACACGTGACACCGAGATGCCGACGTCGACGGCCGGTCGGACGCCGGACTTGAACAGGTTCTCCTGCAAGAAGACCTGACCATCGGTGATCGAGATCACATTGGTCGGGATGTAGGCCGAGACGTCACCTGCCTTGGTCTCGATGATCGGGAGCGCCGTCAGTGAACCGGCGCCATTCTCGTCGGACAGCTTGGCGGCTCGTTCGAGCAGACGGCTGTGGAGATAGAACACGTCGCCGGGATACGCCTCGCGGCCCGGCGGGCGGCGCAGCAGCAGTGCCAGCTGACGATATGCCTCGGCCTGCTTGGAAAGGTCGTCGTACACCACGAGGGCGTGCTCGCCGTTCTCCATCCAATGCTGGCCCATTGCGCAACCGGCATACGGAGCCAGATACTTGAACGGGGCCGAGTCGGCGGCCGGAGCCGCCACGACGACCGTGTATTCCATCGCGCCCGCCTGACGCAAGGTCTCGACGGTCTGTGCGACGGTCGAGCCCTTCTGGCCGATCGCCACATAGATGCATTTGACGCCCTGGCCGCGCTGGTTCAGGATCGTGTCGATCGCGACGGTGGTCTTGCCGGTCTTGCGGTCACCGATGATCAACTCTCGCTGCCCACGCCCGATCGGGGTCATTGCGTCGATTGCCTTGATGCCTGTCTGGAGTGGCTCGTGCACGGGCTTTCGACCCAGGATGCCCGGTGCCTGAATCTCCATACGACGGAGTTGCACGCCGACCAGTTCGCCGCGACCATCGATCGGATCGCCGAGCGCGTTGACCACGCGACCAAGCACGCCGTCGCCGACTGGCAACGACAGGATGCGGCCAGTCGCTTTGACCGTCTGACCTTCTTCGATGGCGCTGGCGTCGCCGAGGATGACGGCACCGATCGATTCCTCGTCGAGGTTGAGTGCGAGCCCGACCGAGCCGTCCTCGAACTCGAGCAGTTCGTTCACCGATGCGTCGGGCAGACCCGAAACACGCGCGATTCCGTCGCCGACTTCGGCAACGCGACCAACCGTGCGGGCTTCGAGCGACTGCTCGTAACCTTCGAGGTTTTTCTTGAGCGCCGACGCAATGTCGGCGGCGGAGATGGTGAGTTCAGCCATTGTTCCTGGTGCTCCTCAGAGGCGGCTTTTCAACTGGTCAACACGCGTACGAACACTGCCGTCAATGACGGTGTCGCCCACGGTTGCAACGATGCCGCCCAGGATGGACGGATCAACGATCACTTTCAGATTCACTTGCTTGCCGGTCGCATTCGCCAGCGCAGCCTTCAATCGGTCCTGCTGGTCGTCGGTGAGCGGAACTGCGCTGCGCACCTCGGCGACTTCGAGGTTCTTGGCGCTGGAGGCGCGGGCCACCAGGCTGTCGATGATTGCCGGAAGGTCGCGTCCGCGCCCCGAACCGACGACCATGGAGACCAGCTGTGTCGTGGTAGCTGTCGCCTTTCCGCCGAGTAGTTCCTCGACAAGGCTTTGTCGCCGCGCCGCTGGGACGAACTCGTCGGTCAGTGCACTTCGGAGTGCGTCGCTACCTTCGACCTGGCGCGCAAAGCGGAACAATTCGTCTTCGACCTCGTCGAGGTTTCCCTCGGCTCGGGCGATCTCGAACAGGCCGCGTGCGTAGCCGTCAATTCTGGCGTCGCTCATCGTGATGCACCTACCTTGCTGATGAACGCCTCGATCAGGTCGTTGTGCACGGATGCGTCGAGTTGACCGTTGACGACGTGCTCGGTCGCCGCCGACGAAAGGCGGGCAATCTCGGCCCGGAGTTCGTCGGTCCCACGAGCTGCGCTGGCGATGATGTCGGCGTCGGCCTTGGCTTCGAGATCAGCCGCTTCGGCCGAGATCCGGGCGCGTCCGTCGACGAGCAGTGCCTCGGCTTGAGCTGACGCCTCGTCAAGCATGCGCGCCCGTTCGGACTCGATATCGCCGAGCGCTTGCCGGATTTGTGCAGCATCGTCGGCAGCGCTCGCCTGGGCGGCCGAGGCGGCGTCGAGCGCGGCCTGGATCCGTTCGGTGCGAGCAGCCATGCCCTTCTTGATCACCGGGCCGGCTTTCCAGTAGAGGAGTCCGAAAATGAGGATCGATGCGGGGGCACCAAACAACAACTCGTACTTCTCGGGCCAAATCCACGAGTGCGTTTGCGATGGGTCCTCGGCGGCCAAGATCGAAGCGAACGTCGAAATGCTCATGATCCGCCTCCCATCACGGCGTGAACTGCGTCGCGTACCGATGCCGAATCTGGTGCCTTGCCGACCGACAGTTCGGCGACTCTGGCAGCCACATCGGCGACGGCAGTTTCGAGCGAGCCCCGTGCTGCGGCCTTGTCGATCTCGGCCTTGGCGGACGCAGCCGAACGCTTCTCGGCGATTCGAGCGTTGGCCTCGGAGATCAGGGCTGAACGCTCGGACTCGAGTTGCACACGAGCAGTTTCGACGCGCTCGGCGGCCTCGGCGCGAACGCCGGCCAGCGCGGCCTGATACTCGGTGACTGCCTGACTGGCACTTGCCCGGGTCGCCTCGGCATTTTCGTGGTCGCTTCGGATCTTGCCGTAGCGCGCTTCCATCCCCTGCTTGACCTTGGGGAACAGGATCAACCGCATCAGGATGAACAGCACGAGGAACGCGCCGAGACCCCATGCCAGTTCCGACTTGTCGGGTGCGATCGGGCTAGGTCCTTCGTCGAGCACTTCCTCGGAGTGTTCCTCCGTGGTCGCCTCGTCTCCCGCCGTGCGGGGGAAGCTCACCTGGATCCCGGCCGCACCCATGTGGGTAACGGTGACGGTGTGCATGGTGACGATTACAGACCGAGCAGAATGAAGACGACGAACCCGATCAGGGCGAGTGCCTCGGTGAATGCGATACCGAGGAACATGGTCGTGCGGACCATGCCGGCAGCTTCAGGCTGACGGGCCATGGCTTCGATCGCCTTACCGACGACGTAACCGATGCCGATGCCAGGTCCGATTGCGGCGAGGCCGTAAGCGAAACCGGCACCAATGGCGGCGTTGGCGGCCTTGGCGTCTGCGGCATCCTGGGCGAGGATAGCGAGTGCGTGCATGATGGTTGAATTCTCCTATGAAAGGTTGAGGTGGGAGATCGATCAGTGTTCGGGATGCGCGGCGGCACCGATGAACACTGCGGTGAGAATCGTGAAGATATAGGCCTGGAGGAACCCGACGAGCACCTCGAAGGCGGTCAGGAAGATCAGCATGAACGCCGGCAGGATCGCCACCGGCTTCAGGAATGCATTGTCGTTGAACACCAACGAGTCGGTCAGCAGGGCAAACGTAACGAGCAGCATGTGACCGGCCAACATGTTGGCGAAGAGTCGGACCGTCAGGCTGAACGGGCGCAACACGATGTTGGACAGCAGCTCGATCAGGCCGACCAGCGGTCGCAGCGCGATCGGCACCGAGTGAGGCCACGCCATACCGGTGATGTACTTGATCCCGTTGTGCTTGAAGCCGACGAAGTTGTACACCAACCACACGATCAAGGCAAGGAACAGCGGAATCGCGAAACGGGCGGTCGCCGGCATCTGGAAGATCGGGATGATGCCCGGCAGGTTGCAGAGATAGATGAAGATGAACAGCGAGAGCAGGAACGGTGTCCAACCGAGCCCGTCTTTGCCCATCGTTTGCATCACGATCTGGTCTTCGATGAACTCGACACCAACCTCTGCGAGGTTGCGCACGCCGGTCGGGGCCACCATCGGGTCTTTACGACCGGCCAGCAGGAAGATGGCGATGCCGATCAACGATGCCAGGACAGCGATGATGGCGACCTTGTTCAGCGTGTCGGCGCCGGCGATGTCGCGCCACCGGATGACTTCGTTGATAGGAGGAAATTCGACTGCGAGCACGTGTAGGTCCGTTCAGGTGATTACGAGCGGGCGGGTTTCAGGCCCGGGTAGGCCAGTGACAGAGCGACGTACTTGAGTTCCCAGATCAGGAGCCCAAGGTGCGTCACGATTATGGTCGCTCCGAGTGCCGGAAGCGAAATCCAGTCGGAGTCTTTGACGAGCAGCACCGCAACGGTGATCAGGCCGAGCCGAAACAGGTAGCCGAACATCGTGGCTCCCATCAGCATCGCCATCGAGATCTTGGCGCTGTATGAGATCAGCGCCGCTGACAGCAAGAAGTTGATCAACACGAGTCCGATCGCGAACGCACACGACCAGGCCCCGTCGACACCCCAAATCAGTGCCGCGATCGCGATCAGTACCGGCGCGACCAGCAAGCCACGCTTGACGATGTCGAGCGAGACTTCCAATTCGACCGGACCACCGGCGACCGGTCCCATTGCCTTGGCTAAGTCGTTCATGCCGACTCGGCGTCCGTCGAGGCCGAGCGGCCCATGGCCTGCAAGCGATCAGCTTGAAGTCGTTCCATCCGCCCGGTGTAACCGGCAGCAATCCGGACGAACGAACCGACTCCACCCAGCACGACCATCGTCACCATGAAGATCGGGCGTGTGTCGAGCCAGCGGTCGAGCATCCACCCAAGACCCAAGAAAACCAGCATCGTCATCGCCGAGTCGACGCCACGACCGACGTTGTCGTTGCCAAGTCTTTCGTGGGCGTTCGGAATGGGCGGCTTCATCATTGGAGAATGTCACAACACGACGCGCCGTGCTTGTGAACCGCTGCACAAACTAGTCGACCGGGTCGTCGCCCGGCAACTCTTGCGCGTTAGTTCTCGACAGAAACCTGCGAATTCTTCCCAACATGGTTGTATGCGGAAGCATTTCCTGGCGTTCCGGCCGCGACGGGTCGAGTTGCTCGGACGCCGGATGGGCAAGCGCCTCCTCGATCTCTTCGGCTCGCTTTCGGCGAACACTCGGATGTAACACCGTGAACAGCACGATCCCGAGCGCCGCAACACCGAACGGCAAGTAACTCGGATTCTTGTCGGAGAGCACCGGATACAGCACGAATCCGGACAGCAACGCCGTCCATGTCCAGAGGATCAGCACACTGCGGCGATGCCCGTGGCCGAGGTTCATCAGGCGGTGATGCAGATGACCCTTGTCGGCAACATCGATCGCCTGACGTTTCGAGGCCCGCCTCACGATCGCGAACAGAGTGTCGAGGATCGGCACGCCGAGAATCAACAACGGGATCACCAGTGGGGCGTAGAAGAAGAATGTCTGACCTGCTCCCTGCGTACTCGGATCGGAACGGCCACCGACGACGCTGGTCGACGCCGCCAACAACAACCCGAGCAGAAAAGCGCCACTGTCGCCCATGAAGATTCGTGCCGGGTTGAAGTTGTGTGGGAGAAAGCCGATGCACATCCCCGCCGTGATCACGGCGATCAGCGGGCCAACGTTTCGATCCGACAGCAACTCCAGTTCGCCGAGCCGGTTCGAATACAGGAAGAACGCTCCAGCCGCAATCGCCACGATCCCGGCCGCCAGGCCGTCGAGTCCGTCGATCAGGTTGATTGCCTGCGTCATTCCGAGTAGCCACAAGACTGTGACCAGCGGCCTCCAGTCTCCCGAGAGGATGTACGTCTCGTACAGCGGTACACGGAAGAAGAACATCGTGGCCCCGAAGTAGCTCAGCACGATTCCGCCAATCACGACCCCGGTGACCTTTGCAGGAGGAGCGAGATCGATCACGTCGTCGAGGAACCCGACGAAGAACACCACAAGCGCTGCGATCGCAATTCCGAGAGGCTCGGAGTTGTCTTCGAACAGCACGTCGAAGCGCCCGATCGACGCCGCCGTCAGCATCGCCACCAGAAATCCGGCAAGCATCGCCAACCCGCCGACATGCGGGATTGGGATCGTGTGGACTGAGCGTTCGTTGGGTTCGACTACCCAGCGACGACGGCGAGCGATCCAGCCGACGAAAGGCGTCGACACAAACGTTACGAACGCGGCGACGCCACCGATCAGCAGATAGTCGGCAACGCTCGGTGACACGGCAGGAGACTAGTCACGCGCCGTTGGGGTAAGCCGGGAAATCTGCGCACAATGAGGCGACGGCAGCCCGTACTTCGGCCAGCGCACTCGGGTCATCTCGCCCACGCAGGGCACGTGCGATCAGCGATGCGATCGTCGTCATTTGCGGTTGCTTCATGCCTTGCGTCGTGACCGATGGCGTCCCGATCCGGACTCCGCTCGTCACGAACGGACTGCGAGGATCGTTCGGCACGGTGTTCTTGTTGAGCGTGATCATTGCCTCGTCAAGCGTTGCCTGAGCTTGCTTGCCGGTCAGTTCGGCATCGAACGGACGTAAGTCGACGACCATCAAATGGTTGTCGGTGCCGCCAGAAACGAGCCGGAACCCCTCCCCTGCGAGCGCCTCGGCGAGTGCTGACGCGTTGGCGACGATCTGATGGGCGTACTCGCTGAAGCTGGCATGTGCCGCCTCGTAGAACGCAATCGCCTTGCCGGCAATGACGTGTTCGAGGGGGCCGCCCTGCCAACCGGGGAACACGGCCTTATCGATCGCCGCGGCGTACGCCGCCTTGGACAAGATGCATCCACCGCGCGGCCCGCGCAGCGTCTTGTGAGTCGTGAACGTGACGACATCAGACAGCGGCACGGGGTTTGGGTGGGCACCGCCGGCCACGAGTCCGGCGAGGTGGGCGATGTCGAACATCAACAACGCTCCGACCTCGTCGGCGATCGCCCTGAACGGCTCGGGGTCGAGCCTGCGGGGATAGCTCGTTGTGCCGGCAACAATCAGTTTTGGTCGGCGCTCGTGGGCCAGCGCCCGAACCGAGTCCATGTCGATTCGGTCTTCGCCACCGACTCCGTACGACACGAAGTTGTAGAGCAGACCGCTGGCGTTGACGGGCGATCCATGTGTGAGGTGGCCGCCGTGATCGAGACTGAGACCGAGCACGGTGTCACCCGGTTTCAGCAACGCCTGGTAGACGCACATGTTGGCGTTGGCACCGGAATGTGGCTGCACGTTGGCGTGCTCGGCACCGAACAACGCCTTGACCCGTTCGATTGCCAGCGCCTCGATGTCGTCGACGAAGATGTTGCCGCCGTAGTAGCGCTTGCCCGGATAACCCTCCGCGTACTTGTTGGTGAGCACTGAGCCCGTGGCGCGCATCACCGCCGGCGACGTGAAGTTTTCGCTGGCGATCAACTGCAGCCCAGTGGTCTGGCGTTCAAACTCTCGATCGAGTAGTGCCTCGACGGCGGAGTCGGGTTCGGTGTCGGATGGGAAAGGCATGTCAGAACTGCTCCTCGAGTTCGGTCAGTTGGGAAACGCGGCGGGCATGGCGTCCGCCTTCGAATGGGGTCACCAGGAACAGATCGACGATCTCCTCCGCGAGTCCGATTCCGACCACGCGGGCACCGATCGATAGCACATTGGCGTCGTTGTGTTGACGTGCCATCCGAGTTGTGTACAAGCAATTGCACAGCGCCGCACGGACACCTCGAACCTTGTTGGCGGCCAGCTGTTCACCCTGGCCACTGCCGCCGAGCACGATCCCGAAGTCAGCCTCACCATTGCGCACCGAGCGGGCGGCCGCAGCGCAAAAGGCTGGGTAGTCAACGCTCTCGGTCGAGTTGGTACCGCAGTCGATGATCACGTGACCGGCCGTCGACAACCGATCAATCAGGTGTTGTTTGAGCTCGTATCCAGCGTGATCCGAACCAAATGCAATCCGTGCCATGGCCGCCGAGTGTACGAGCCGAACCCCTGCAACTGTCTGCGTTTACTGTCGGTGTGCTGATCCGGCGTGACCGAACCGGTTACCAGTGTGTTGGTTTGTAGTCCTTGAGGAACTGACCCCAGACATGCACGCCGGTGTTCAACCCGTCGATGATCGGATCAACGATCCGTGCCGCTCCGTCGACGATGTCGAGCGGTGGATGGAAATGATGTTCGGCCGTTTTTCGGCGGGCAATGTGTGCCGGGTCTTCGTCGCTCACCCATCCGGTGTCGACACTGTTCATGTGGATGCCGTCGTGGTGGTAGTCGGCGGCCGACGTGCGCGTCATCATGTTCAGCGCCGCCTTCGCCATGTTCGTGTGCGGATGGCGGGTGGTTTTCAGCTTTCGGTAGAACTGACC
Source organism: Ilumatobacteraceae bacterium (assembly GCA_031390905.1). Classification (GTDB taxonomy): domain Bacteria; phylum Actinomycetota; class Acidimicrobiia; order Acidimicrobiales; family Ilumatobacteraceae; genus Ilumatobacter. Next base: position 10,587 of record JANMTV010000322.1, read on the forward strand.
CTCGACCGCCGACACGTTGACGATGTGTTTGTCTCTCCCGGGGGTTCGCAGCATCAACGGTTTCAGCCTGGCGTTCAATACGAACGGCGCAACCGCGTTCACGAGTTGCGTTTCCAGCAGTTCGACCGATGACACGTCGGCCAGCGTCAGTCGCCAGGAGTTCGTCTCACGAAGGTCGATCTGCTGCAGGTCCTGATCAAGTCGCCCGGCCGGAAACAGTTCTGCGGACCGCGCCAACCCGATCGGGGAATCCGACTGAATCATGTCGTAACCGCGGAGCCCCTCGTAGCCCCCGAGCACACGCCTCGCCTGATCCGGCATCGTTGCCAGCGATGCGGTCTCGAGCCCCATCATGTGCTCGTAGAAGTCGGGTGGCCGGCGCACCGTTTGGCAGGCATTGTTGACAATCAAGTCGAGCCGATCGCGAGTCGACAGGAGGTGTTGACAAAAAGCCTCGACGCTCGGTGTATGGCGAAGGTCGAGTCCGAAGACTTCCAGTCGGTCGATCCAATCAGCAGCGTCAGGTTCATTCGAGTAGCGCATCACCGAGTCACGCGGGAAACGAGTCGTCACAATCAGGTGGGCGCCAGCGCGTAGCAACTTGATCCCTGCCTGGTATCCGATCTTCACGCGACCGCCAGTGAGCAACGCGACACGACCGCTCAGGTCGGCGGTCTCGATCCGTTTGAGGTAGTTGAACTCGGCGCACCGAGGACACATCTGGTCGTAAAAGTGATGGATCTCTGTGAACTTCTGCTTGCACGCGTAGCAGTGCAGTTGGCGAAGAGATTCGGGTTGCTCGGACCCGTCGCAATCGATCTCGTCTGATTCGAGGATCGCCGGTGGGAATACGTTGGGGGTCGTGAAGACCGGCTTCGCTCGGGCCGATCGAATGCCGGTTTCGGACAACACAACCTGGTCACGTCGCACCTTCTGTGCCTTCTTCTGGCGACGTTCACCCTTGATCTGTCGCCGGCGCGCCTCGACGTCGGGCGAGTACACGTCGCCGGCGGCGCTGAGCAGCCGTGTTCGCTCGGCAAGCGGGAGGTCAGCGAGCAGCGACCGATTGGCGGCGACCGCTTCGAGCACCTCAATGGCGGCGCGAAGTTGGTCGCCAAAGGTGTCGGACATGAAATGGGAATGTATCGAGCCAGCCGACGAACTGGCCCTGATCTAGCCGCTGATCTCGGCGCCGAGCAGCGTGCCTTGGTCCGGGCACGAGGTGGCAATGTAGTCATCGATTGGTTGTGTGTCGGCTTCGATGATCAGACTCGGGTCGTTACCGAAGGGCACCAATCGGCTCAGGAAGTCTGAACCTGCAGCGTCGACGACGGCCCATATTTCTTCAGGTAGATCGACGGAGAAGTCGGGACTTGCCGAATCGCGAGCGGCCAGCGCGTTCAGCCAGGCGGTACGAATCGTGGCGCGCATCGCCTCGTCGGCGCCAGCCGACTCGAGCGCCTCCGCTGCGACGGTCATTCTCCTCGTCAACGGCCCGAACAACTTGTCAGCGCCGACGTTTCGTTCGGATTCGATCTCATCAGGCCACGCCGCGAGCAGATTCGTGTTTGCCTCGACCACGACGGCCGAGGCAATCACCTCCAAGCCCGCCAGATCGGCTTGGGTGCCACCGCCAAATGCCGACGTCACCGAGATCACCTGGTACGACCCGGCCCACTGACTCCACGATGCGCAGAACAGGTCGGGACTATCGAGACCAGGAACGCCCGTTTCCGGAACGATCGGGCGCGTGCTCGGTACACCGGTCTCGGCGTCGGTCGGCGGGATCGTCTGGGGTGCGACAGCGCCCGTCTCGTCGGATGCGCCAGTCGGTTCCCCGCCGTCCGAGTCGGCTGACACCTGGGGCTGCGTCGACAACGCCGTCGTAGTGGTCGCCGATGGATCCGCGGTCGAGTCACTGCAGGCCCCCAACAACCACACGACACACATCACCATGGTGATCTTCACCCGTTCATGGTCGCGCATGATGCGCGAAGCTGAGCGTCATGCCAGACCGGCCTTCCATCATTCTTGACTGCGACCCCGGACATGACGACGTCGTAGCGATCGTCGTGGCCGCGCACACGACTGACCTGCTCGGCATCACCACCGTTGCTGGTAACGCCCCGCTCGACCGCACGACGCACAACGCCTGCGTGATGCGCGACATGCTCGAACTTGCAGTCGAGATCCATTCGGGTGCGTCGCGCCCGCTCGTCGCCGAGCCGCTGTCGGCCACGTACGTGCACGGCGAAAGCGGGCTCGATGGCGCAGACCTCCCGACACCGCGACATGGGGCCGACAGTCCCGATGCTGTCACTTTCATCATCGACACGTGCCGGTCGAACGAGGGAACCTGGCTCGTTCCAACCGGCCCGCTGACCAACATTGCCTTGGCGCTGCGGGCCGCCCCCGATCTATCGAGTCGGATCGCCGGAATCTCGTTGATGGGTGGCGGCACATTCGGGAACCGCACGCCGATGGCCGAGTTCAACGTGTGGGCCGACCCCGAAGCTGCGGCGATCGTCTTCGGCTGCGGCGCACCGCTAACGATGGCAGGGCTCGACGTGACGCATCAGCTGATCGTCGACGCCCCGCGAATCGCCGAGGTGGCCGGGCTCGGCGGTCAGCTGGCGACGGTACTCGCAGACCTGTTCCGCTTCTTCGCCAGTAGATACGTGGCGCGGCACGACGACATGGCTGGTGCCGCGCTCCACGATCCGCTCGCCGTCCTGGCGCTCACCCACGCACACCTGTTCAGCGGCACGGATCGACACGTCACGATCGAGACCAGCGGCGTGTACACACGCGGTATGACCGCCATCGATCGGCGCTCGCTCGTAGAACGATCGGCCCCCAACTGTCACGTGCTCGAAACTGTCGACCAACAGGCAGCCTGGAACGTCGTGATCGAATCCATCATCGCTGCCCAAGCCAACACAACGGGTGCACATCATGGCTGACTCGTTTCCGCGCCAGTACGCACGCACGCAACGATTCACGCTCGGCGACCCACGTGACGTGTGCGTCAGTGCCGATGGCAAACGCGTTGTGTTTGCTCGAAGTCGCGGAGGCGATGATCGTGTCAACTGCCTGTGGGCGGTCGATCTCGATTCGGGCGGCGCAGAACGACTGGTTGCCGACCCGATCGCGCTGCTTGTCGCCGCTACGGCAGATCAGGGTGACCTGCCGCGAGAGGAGCGCGCCCGTCGGGAGCGACTCCGTGAGGGAGCCGGCGGGATCACGACGTACGCGGTCGATCGGGAATCGACCGTGGCAGTGTTTGCCCTCGCCGGTCAGTTGTTCGTCACCGACCTGGCCAACGGACACTGCCGACACATCAGCCTCGATGGCTCGGCGTTCGACCCGCGCCTGAGCCCCGACGGCGGATCTGTTGCCTACGTCACGGGAAACCAACTGTGGGTCACGAACCTCGAAGGGTCGGCACGCCTCGTTGCCGGCGACCCCAACCCGCCAGACACCGTGACGTGGGGTACCGCCGACTTCGTCGCTGCCGAGGAGATGAGCCGCCATCGGGGGTATTGGTGGAGCCCCGACGGGCTGACCATCGCCGCCTGCCGGGTCGACAACTCACCCGTTCAGGTGTGGCACATCTCCAATCCGGCCGATCCAGCAAGCGCTCCAAACGTCGTTCGCTATCCCGCCGCTGGAACTGCCAACCCTGACGTCACGTTGCACCTCTGCCCGGTTGGTGATCGGGATCAGCGTGTCGAGGTCGAATGGGAACGCGGCGCCTTTCCGTATCTCGCCCAGGTGCATTGGACGGCGCATGGGCTGACGATCATGGTGCAGTCGCGCGATCAGCGCAATCTGCAGGTCCGCCTCGTTGCCACGGCCGACGGTTCGACGACGTTGCTGTGGGCCGACAGGGACGAAGATTGGGTCGAGCTGGTTCCCGGCACCGGGATGCTGATCGACGACGCAACACTGGTGACCTGCGCCGATCGTGGCGGTGCTCGGCGATTGATGATCAATGGGGCGCCTGTGTCGCCGGACGATGTTCAGGTCAGAGGCATCGTATCTGCGGCGGCTGGACGCGTGATCCTGACGGGGAATCCGATCGACGACGCGACGGTGCAGCACGTCTACCGGTGGTCGTCTGACGGGTTCCAGGCGCTCACCAATGGACTCGGCGTGAACGGTGCAGCGGCCGATGGTGACACAGTCGTGATCCGTTCGACAACGCTCGAGGAACCGGGTGCGGTCTGGCGTCTGCCGTCCGGCGATCGGTTACGTAGCGTTGCCGAACGGCCGCTCGTTTGGCCCCGCGCCACCTTGACGCTGTCGCGCCAGCGGGCCTTGGCGACCGCCGTGCTGCTCCCTCACGATCACGATGGCGCACCGCTCCCGGTCTTGCTCGATCCGTATGGGGGCCCTCACGCTCAACGTGTAATTCGTTCCCATGCGGCGTTCTTGAGTTCCCAGTGGTTCGCCGACCAGGGGTTCGCAGTGGTCGTTGCCGACGGTCGCGGCACACCTGGCCGCGGCACCAACTTCGAGCGATCGGTGCACCACGATCTCGCCTCGGGAGTGCTCGCTGACCAGGTCACTGCACTCCATGACGCGGCTGAGCGGCATCCTGAGATCGATCTTGGCCGCGTCGCGATTCGCGGCTGGAGCTTTGGCGGCTATCTGGCGGCACTCGCCGTGCTCACACGACCCGACGTATTTCACGCAGCGATCGCCGGCGCACCGGTCACCGAATGGCGGCTGTACGACACGCACTACACCGAGCGCTACCTCGGCGATCCGAACGAACAGCCCGAGGTGTACGACACAAACTCGCTACTCCCGCTGGCGGACCAGCTGACACGGCCCTTGCTCCTGATTCACGGTCTCGCTGACGACAACGTGGTCGCCGCCCACACCCTGCAACTATCGGCGGCGCTGCTCGCTGCTGGCAGACCACATGAGGTACTTCCTCTCGTCGGTGTCACTCACATGACGCCGCAGGAAGTCGTCGCTGAGAATCTGCTCCTCCATCAACTCGACTTTCTTCGCCGGTCCCTGAAGTTGAGTACGGTTGGCCAGAATGCATGACCGCCTTTCCGAGCTGTTCCGAGGTGTTGCGGTGGCTGCCAACGCCGACCTCGAACATCGTGCCGCCCTCGAACTGCTCGTGCTCGTGATGGCGTCAGACCACGTTGTCGACCAGGACGAACTCAACACGATCCGTGATATTTCCGTCGGCTGGCGCGACGACGATATCTCCTACGACAAATACCTGACCCGCGCCCTCGAACGAGCAACCGAGGCGATCGAGCTCGACACCGTGATCGATATGGTCGAAGACATCGACAGCAGGATCAGCAGCAGGATCCTTCGGCTGGCGTTGTTCTCGGCGGCCCGCGAAGTCGCCGGATTCGACGGCGATGTCTCGTTGGAAGAGGGCTCGCTGCTCGCCGAAATCGCCGTGCGATTTGGCTAAGCCGGGCGGTTGAATCGAGGCTTAGGGTCCGGCTCGCCTCGTTGTGGTCGAAGGAACGGTCGAAGGAACGGTCGGAGGGGCCGTGGTGGTCGTCGGTCGTGGCTGAACGGTCGTTGTTGTTGTCGGTCGCGTCGGAACGGTGACGTCCACAACGCTGGTCGTTGGCAGTGTCGTCGTTGGCAGTGTCGTCGTTGTTCGCACTGGTTGCCCCACGATCCTGGTCGGCGTGGTGGTCGGCGTGGTGGTCGGCGTGGTGGTCGGCGTGGTGGTCGGCGTGGTGGTCGGCGTGGTGGTCGGCGTGGTGGTCGGCGTGGTGGTCGGCGTGGTCCG
>JANMTV010000046.1:0-8667 GCA_031390905.1 Ilumatobacteraceae bacterium
GGTGCTCGCGAGCTCGATCTGTGATCGCACCGGTGCGGACGACGTCACCGCGTTCGGGATCGCGACGGTCGAGGTCGACCTGTGTGCCGGTCACGGCCTCCACCATGGCAATCAACTCGCGCATCGAACACTCACCACCACCCGCAATATTTGCGATCAGCCCTGACGGCACGTCCGCGTAACCAGCGGCAAGATTCGCTCGTACCACGTCACCGACATAGGTGAAATCTCGAAGCTGTTCACCGGAGCCAAAGAGGGGGAACGGGGTGCCGTCGAGTGCAGCTTCGAACAAGCGGTAGGTCGCCATGTCCGGTCGCTGACGCGGGCCGTAGACGGTGAAATACCGGAGCGAGACGGTCGACAGCCCAAAGTTCGCGGCGTACAACGAACAGAGATGTTCGCCCGCAAGCTTGGTAACGCCGTAAGGGCTGAACGGTTGTGGGCGCATCGACTCGTCGACCGGGTACCGCTCCGCATTGCCATAGATAGACGACGACGATGCGTAAACGAAGCGATCAACGCCGTGGTTCGCGGCAGCTTCCAACAGGCGTTGCGTCGACAGTATGTTGCGAGAAACGTACAGGCCGAACTGATCGCGCCAGGATGCCCGCACGCCGGGCTGACCCGCTTGGTGGTAAACGACATCGATACCGCTGACCAGATCACCGCCCACATACGCAAGGTCTAACTTGTGGAACTCGAATCGATCATGGGCCAGCAGCGTTACGAGGTTGTGCTGCTTCTGTGCAATGTCATAGTAGTCGGTCAGCAAATCGACGCCAACCACACGATCGCCAGTTGCCAAGATCGCCTCACAGATCTGGCTCCCGATAAAGCCCGCGCAACCCGTCACAAGCGCGGTGGTCACGATCCTCGAGAGCCCTCTATGTGCGCCATGACCATTTGAACCTAGTCGCTGGTTCACTCGTCGCAAGGAATACATCTCGCTGCTCGTCGGCATAACCACAAGGCACCATTTCCCTGGGTGCAGCAACGTGTGCTGACACGCAGCAGCAGCGGTTGGAACTGCTCCGTCGAACATGGGCGATTGATGTTCGATGACGGCAACTACGCGAGTATGGCGACGGCCAGACCGGCCCACTCACTCAATTTTACGCTCCAGCGCCGTCGTCGACTGCCTGCAACGGGTTCGTTGCCTGTACGCCGATCTGCGGTCTGCTGGCGGCGGCTACAGCGTGTCGGGCCGCGAGCTTACGCCACCTTCGGTTCTGGTGCTCGGCACCGCACGATCACCCGCTAGGGCGTCGGGGCAACTTCGCTATCGAGCTCGAAGTCAATCCCGCACAGTGACAACTTGAGATCGCAGACCACCTGTTGGGCCTCGTCGAAGCGTTCGCGATCCTGGGCCAACACCGACCACGCCAACCTGACCTGCCATCCGGTTGGGCTCCAGGGCTGCAGGTCGATGGCCTGATCGGTCGAGACCTTGGCCTCGGCAAGCAACCCGAGACTGAGCTGACGACGGCCGAGTTCGGCCCAGTAGTGCGCAGTGTTGGGCGTCGCCCTGGTTGCCCTCTCGTACCATTTGAGAACCTCGCGTGGGTCGTCGAGCTGACCCTGTTCGTACGCCGATGACTGCACCCGACCGATCTCGCCATACAGCACCGGGTCCCGAAGCCAGGCCACGGCCGATGCCGCTGCGGAAGCATCACCTTCAATCAGCGCACGCGTCATCCGATAGTCGGACACCACTACATATGCTCCGAGGACAACGCCCGCGACGACTAAGGCTGAGAACGGCCGGTTGATCCAACCCGGCGGACGTTCGGACAGTCTCGGAATCGGCGTCACAGCTGCCCCAAAGAGAAACATCGCAATCGGTAACGCCATCAGTGAGACAGGCTGGAGCATCCAGGTCGCAGCGATCACGCCTGACATCGTGACCAGCGGCCAGTTCGATATCGATCTGACCTGCAGGAGCACGAACGCGGTTGCCAACACGAGGCCAATCACGCCGGTCGCTACGAGGATGTGCAGGATCACGTTGTGAGGGTCCGGCCAGTCCAGCAAGCGGTCGTTGTATGCATAGTCGCGCGTGAACTCCAACGAGTAGTAAGGGCGCGTTGCCGCCGAGTGGTTCCCGAAGCCCCATCCAAGAATCGGGCGCGCCCGAGCCGACTCGAGCGCATATCGCCAGATATACGGGCGGCCACCGTCGGAACCACCGGCGAGTCGGCCTATCGTGCTCGTCCCTTCGAAGGCTCGCGTATAAGCCCCGGCGAGAAGCGTTCCGCACAGCGTGACGCACACGCCAATCGCGGCGCTCAAGGCAAACCGCTTCACTATCCAGATCACGAGGGCCGTGGCGAGCAACGTGGCGGCGGCAACCCGAGAGCCCGAGAGCGCCGAGCCGAAAGCGAAGAAGCCCGACGCAGCAAGCCACCACCGGTCGAGCCGGCGCAAGAACAGGATCACGCAGCAGGCCGAAAACCCGGCGGTGATCGCCCCGTAGTAGACCGGATTTGCGAGGAAGCCACTCGCTCTGCCCGGCACGGTAGCCAGCTGACCTGCCGTCACGTGGAAGGCGACCTGCAGCATGCCGACCGCCACGTTTACGACAAGTGCCAGAGTGAGGATTCGAGGGATGAGCGAGATCGCATGATTGCTCAGTGATCGCCCGAACGCCCAGAAACTGAAAGCGCCGACGTAGATCAGCAGTGAGGATCCGCTTCCCCACGACCCCTTGAGCGATTCCAAGGGAGCCGGCGAGGTCACCGATGAGAGCCCGGCTACAACAAGGAAGGCATCAACGGGATCTCGGGGATGCAGGCGGCAATTCTTGGCGCGTTCCTCGCGCTTGTTGCCGATCACATCAACGCGGAGCCATTGATGTATGCCGGTTGGGCGGTGTGCGGCGCCTCGCTCGGCTTTCTTCCGTTCAACGCCGTCCGCCCGTCGATCTTCTTAGGAGATGTTGGCTCGTACTTTCTCGGTTTCTGGCTTGCGGGGCTCGCACTCCTGGTGATCGAAGCTGGTGCGCCGGCGGTCGCCGTCCTTGGGCCGTTCCTGGCATACCTGCTCGATACGTCTGTCACGTTGCTCCTGCGGGCACATCGCGGTGAGCGGCTCATGGAGGCACATCGTGAGCACACATATCAGAAGTTGGTTCAGGCCGGGTGGAGCCATCTCTCGGTTGCGGTGCTTTGTGCGGTCGTGTCCGGACTGTGCAGCCTGATCATGTACAGCGTCCTCGATTCGTCGTCCGGAGTGATCGCGGCGGCGTTGGCGGGTTGTCTCCTGCTGGTCACCGCCTATCTCGCACTACCGTCATGGGTCGCGCGGAACGGTGCATCCACGAACGAGGCCCCAGCGTGAAGCAACCGTCAGTGCTATATCTCGTAACCGAGCCGTGGTACTTCGCCAACCATCGGCTCGATCACGCCAAAGCGCTGATCGCTGACGGATTCGAAGTGCATGTCGCGACCCGCCGCGGGGATCGGTGGGACGATCTCATCGGTGCAGGTTGCCTCGTCCACGAGATTGACATTGTGCGCAACTCCGGGTCGGTTCGAAGTTGGATTCGTGAGATCAGCGCCGCCAGGCGGATTGTCCGTCAGCAACGTCCCGATCTCGTGCACGCAGTCGCGCTGAAGCCGGTGGCTATCGCGTTGTCGATGTTGGCAATGCGCCGCCGTCCGTCGCTGATCCTGAGTGTCAACGGATTGGGCATTAGCGCAGCCCAACGTGGCCTCCGGTTGAAGATCATTCGATTCGTCATTCGCTCGGCGGGTCGCTTCCCGAATGTGTCTTTGTTGTTTCAGACGACAGTCGATCAACGAGCGATTCTTGGCTCCGACGCCAAGGGAGTCGTGATCCCCGGCGTCGGGGTGGATATCGAGAAGTTTGTCCCGCTCGATCGTCCATCCACTCCACCGTGTGTGGTCGTGTATCTCGGTCGGGCCGTGAAGTCGAAGGGTTTGCAGGATCTCGCTGACGTATTCGAATCATCTGCCATGACCGGAGTCGAACTCCACCTGTATTGCGCAGTTGACGACTCCAGTCCCGGTGCCCTCAGCGCGGAGGAACTTTCCAAGATCGAGCGAACGCCAGGCATCACGTTGCACGAGCCGACGCGGCAACCAGAGTCGGTACTAGGTCGGGCGCACGCCGCGATTCTGGCATCGCGTGCCGGCGAAGGTGTCTCGAAGTTCGTGCTCGAGGCGTTATCGTGCGGCGCCCCAGTGCTGCTCTCCGCCGAATCGGGGAGTGCAGAAGTGATTGAGCAGGGTTGCACGGGCCTCGTGTTTGGCGCGGGCGATGCGCCGTCGATCCGCGAGTCGATCCTCGCGGTCGCGGCGTGGTCTCCCGTCCGTCGGAGCGAGGTCACTGCAGCGTGTCGCGGTGCTGCGATCGAGGAATACGGACTCGGCGTCATACTTCCCCGAATTGTGAAATTGCACCGAACTGCCCTCGGGATCGAGGCGTTCTGATGAGTGTGTGCGTCGCGGTGGTTGGTTCGAATGGACGCGTCGGTGCTGCGGTGAGTTCGCACCTCGCCGAAATGTTCGATGTTCGATGGATAGTGCGCCAGGAAGACGAAGACGCGGAACTGCTGGTCGAACGGGCGCTCGATGGTGCCGACATCGTCGTGAACGCGGCGGGCGTTGCGCACATCGAGCGACCGACCAAACTCGATCTGGAACGTCTTCTCATCGGCAACGTCGATCTTCCATTGACAATCGGTCGAGCAGCCCTCGATCGGGGTGCTCACTTCGTGCACATCTAGTCGGTGAAGGCAACAGGCGAGTCGGACTCGTCGCCCTACGCGGCGTCGAAATGGGATGCGGACGTGCGACTTGAGCAGGAGCTTGGTGATCGCTTCGCACACGCTGGGCTGAGCTTGACGATCATGCGCCCACTGGCCTTGTTATTCCCGCCTTTCGACGCGGGTAAGATCAGTCGGCTTGGTTTCCTTCGATGGTGGCCGAGCGCGTTGACACCGCCAGTCAAACTTCCCGTGCTCGCCCCGAAGGCATTTCTTGCCGCCGTCGAATCGTCTGTCCGAGCAGCCCTCGATCATGAAACTCACGCGGGCTTCTCGCGCCGCGACTTCGCAAAGTCGGACCGGGGCAACTTGCGCGATGTTCGGGCGGCGATGCTGGCATGCGCACACATGGGAGGAAGCGAGTGAAGGTCACGTGGCAAGCAATTCGGGAGCACCTGGTCGACCCGGTGGATCGTTCCGCGCTGGCGGTCAGTGCCGACGGCTCAGAGCTGGTATCCGAATCCGGCAACAGGTACCCCGTCATCGACGGCCAGCCCATCCTCTTGCCCGAGGAGGGCCTTGAGGCTGGCGGCTGGCGGTTTGATCCGATCAGCGTGTCTGACGCCGACCGTTCCAAGCCGAAGCGCAGTATGCATGGCGCGCACAAGGTCATGAAGAACCTTCTACGAAACGATGACAGCAGGCAAAGTGCGGGCTCCAGGTTGGTTGAGCTCCTAAGCGACCTGCCTGGCGAACATCGACCGCGAGTCTTGATTGTGGGTGGTGCCACGGTCGGCCACGGTGCGGCTCCGCTGGTTGACGATGACTCGATCGATGTCATCTCGCTTGATGTCTATCCGACGAGTCAGACGACGATGGTGGCCGACGCCCATCGGATTCCATTGACTGACTGCAGTGTGTCGGCTGTTTGGATTCAGGCCGTACTGGAGCACGTATATCGACCCGAGGACGTCGTTGCCGAGATTGTTCGGGTACTTGAGCCGAGCGGTCTTGTATATGCAGAGACGCCATTCATGCAACCAGTGCACGAAGGTGCCTACGACTACACGCGCTACAGCAAGTCGGGTCACCGCCTCCTATTCAGCAGATTTGTAGAGCTTCGGTCTGGAACGCTTGGTGGCCCGGGCTCGGTCCTCGTGCTTTCGATTCGTGGGCTCGTCGGTGGGTTGACTCGCAGCCGCCGAGCGAGTCGGATTGCGTATGCGTTGTTCAGCCCGTTGGCGCTGCTCGATCGCCTCGTACCGAGCCCTTGGCGGGCCGATTTCTGCACGGGCTCGTACTTTCTCGGTCACCTCTCCGGGGAAATGGCGCGACCGTTCAACGCAATCGTGGTCTACGACGGCGCGGGCTGAAATCAGACTGGGCGACGCTACGGTCTCAGCGCCCGATCAGAATCTTGCCCCATCGGCGGAGAAGGCGGCCGACGTCGTGCGACTTCGTGACTCGAGCAGTGGCTCGGTCGACGGTTGGTGCGGCTCTTGTCGCACCGCGACGCAACGCCCCCTTCACCGTTCGCTCCCGCATGCGGTCCAACTCCCGAAGCGTCGCCTGAAGCGCGACCTCGCTGACGTTGCGGGCCGGTCGAGATTGATGGACCGGCAGCGAGTCAAAGACCTTGAGTAGGTCCGGGCGACCGCCGGACCGAACGAGACGTTCGACCTCGAGTCGACCGACAGCACCATCACGAACGGCATCTTCGTACTCGGCCATCCAGACGTCGCCGAGTGGATGATCTGAGCTCTTCCACGGCTGGGTGGGGACGATCGTATAATGAAGCAAACGTGTGTCGGCGTCAAAATGTTCCAGTGAATTCCAGCCTGGTTCTAGCGTGTCGTCGATTCGCTCGCTCGGCACTAGCGCCATCTCGAAAAGTAGTTGGCCGTAGGTAAGATCTCCCCGGTCGAGCTTCGCGACGATCTCATCGATCTTCCAGTCGAGGTGATCGCAGTCGAGGATCATGACACTGAACTGTCTTCCTGGTTTGAACCAGTCTGCGTTCTCCCAGCCAGGCGGCGACGCTTGACGAGTACACGCCAGCCATCGGTCCGTCATCGGATGTTCGGCGAGTTCTGCGACGTCTCCCACCACGATCATGTCGGAATCGACGTACACCGCTCGACCTCGGAACTCACAGAGGTCAGGAATGTGGAATCGGGAAAACGAGAAAGCCGTTCGCGGTTTGTTCGCTGGGTCCTTCGGCGTCGGTGACCGTGCGGCGGTGAGCGATTCGACTCGGACCGGGACCGATGAACGCCGATGGATCGAGTGCGCAAGAACTCGGTACGGCACGATCTCGCCCGGCGATGCGCCGACGAAGATGCGAAGCGGCTCGATCAAGGGGCGGAAGTCGACGCCATACTTGTGCGCAATTCGTCGCAACTCGACAAACTGCATGTCGAAGCTGGCTTGACCGTTGGAAAGAAGTGTCTGTGTAGCATCGCTCGAGAAGGCAGTAGCGTAATGGGTGCCTCCGTCGACCCCCAGCGAGCGGACGACACGAACTCCGTACTCGCCGAGTACACCGAGTGCTGCTTCAGATCCGAAATATCTTGCCGATATGACCGGGGAGGAGCCGACGGCCCGAGCAGTCGAGATGTTGTACCACACAAGTCGGTTTTCCTCGTCGAGCCGACGCAAAGCGGCAGACCCGCGCAAATAGTCATCGAGTGAAGCAAGCCCCGGGAGCGACTGTACATGCGGGAACCTCGGCATGACCAGGAAATCACAGTTCGCCGCGATCACCTCCTCGCAATCATGAATCACGTCAATGTCGATAACGTGCGCGATCTCAACCTTCACCTCGCGCACTGCGTGGTTGAGCGACACAAGGTTGTACCCGGACAGATCGAACTCGTGTCGTCGGCCGAAGCTCGGCCCCTTCCCGAGCATCAACCACGGTCTGTTGTCAAACGGCTTCGTGGTGACCCAATCGCGGAGTTCCAGCACGGCAAACTCAGATTGGTGGCAGCGGGCGGACAGCCGCGCGAATGGTCAGGACATCTTCCAGAATCGCGGCCAGGTCTGAAAGCCGAACCATGTTCGGGCCATCGCTCGGAGCGGAATCTGGATCAGGGTGGGTCTCCAAGAACAGGCCGTCGATGCCCACGGCAGCCGCAGCCCGAGCGAGGTATGGCACGTACTCGCGTTGCCCACCGGACCTGCCGTTAGCACCCCCTGGTTGTTGAACGCTATGTGTTGCGTCGAAGACCACCGGGTACCCATGTGAACGCAGTTGCGGTAAGGATCGAAAGTCGACGACCAGAGTGTTGTATCCGAACGACGAACCTCGTTCGGTGAGCACGATGTTGTTCGTCCCCGCTTCCTCGAGCTTGTTAACGACGTGGCTTATCTCGTGCGGAGCGAGAAACTGTCCCTTCTTCACATTCACGACACGCCCAGTCTCGGCCGCCGCGACAAGCAAGTCAGTCTGCCTGCAGAGAAAGGCGGGGATCTGCAATACATCTACGACCTCGGCTACCGGCTTCGCTTGCCACGATTCGTGAATATCGGTGACGACTGGAACGCCATGAACCCGCTTCACCTCGGCGAGGGCTGCGAGGCCCTCATCAAGGCCCGGCCCTCGGAACGACGAAACCGATGTTCGATTGGCTTTGTCGAAGGAGGACTTGAAAACCAGCGTCGCTCCAACTGAATCGCAGATCGCTTTGGTCTGTCCCGCGACGTCTACGACATGATCCCTGGACTCGATGACGCACGGACCGGCGAGCACTGTAAAGATTGCGCCGCCGATAGTCACTCGATCATCGATACGAACGACGCAAGTGCTCATTCGAGCTCACTCCCGTGTTCGCGTGCCAGTTGAAGATCTTCGGGCGTGTTGATCTCAATGAGTCTTCCATGCGGAACCCTCGTAACGCGGATCGTTGCTCCGTGTTCAAGGGCGCGTAGTTGTTCGAGCC
>JANMTV010000339.1:0-2134 GCA_031390905.1 Ilumatobacteraceae bacterium
GACATCACCACGATCAGTCGGTTCGCAGGGCGACGCCCTGGGCATTGAAGAAGAAACCGCCTGCGGTGACCAGCGCCGTTCTGGCCCCGGCGACCTGGCGTTCCCCTGCGCGTCCCTGGAGTTGGTTGACTGCCTCACGGATATGTCCGGAGCCCTGCGTTCCGCCCTCGGAGAGCGCTCCACCGTGCGGGTTGACCGGAATCCGACCGTTGATCATGATCCGGTTCCGATCGTGATCCCAGTTGTCCTCGATGAACGACCCAGCTTCGCCGGGGCCACACCACCCGGTGTTCTCGAACCAGTAGAGAGTGATCGGGGTGAAGCCGTCGTAGGGGAAGTAGATGTCGGTGCCGTCGATCCAGAAATCCGCCCGCGACTTGAGCGATTCGATCACCACCTGCTGCCCGTGCTGGCGCAAGCTCGGCGTCTGGTCCTCTTCGGCGTGATCGGTCATGCCGAGCGTGATGGCGTTGACCAGCACCGGCTTGTGCGGCAGATCACGGGCACGCTCGGTCGTGGTGATCACGAAGGCATCGGCACCGTCGACGGGGACGTCCATATCGAGTAGGCAGAGTGGCGAGCGGATCATTCGGGCGCTGAGATAGTCGTCCATCGTCATCGGCGTGCGCATTGCCGCGCCTGGGTTGAGCACCGCGTTCGAACGATCGTTGATCGCCACTCGACCGAAGACTTGGCGTGTTGCGCCGAACTCGTAGATGTAGCGAGAGGCCCACGCGGTGTAGCCGGCAGCGCCGAAGATCGACTCTGGTGGCGGCGCTCCCGTCCCGCCGCCAAACGAGACGTTGCGTCGGAACGGATCCTTCAGCGCCGAGGCCGTGTTCCAAGCCAACCGATACGGCGCATGGTAGGCGAGCACGACATCGCACAATCCGGAGTGCACGGCGGCGACGGCATTGGCCAGCTGATTGACGAACGGGATCATCGGGTTGGCGAAGTAGGTAACGGTCGGGATACCGAGCGACGCCTGCACCGACGCGGCGTCGGGAGACGAGCCGACGATGCCGTCGATGTCTTCGGCTGCGAGGCCGCAGTCACGAAGCACGCTGATAGACGCCTCGACCGCGTATGACGCCTGACTGCGAGGAGTGTTGTGCGGCGAGAAACCGGTCGTGGCGGCCGCCGCAATGGCAACCTGATCCTTCAGCGGATGCCGTCGACTGATCACGACTCAACCTTGTCAACGAGTCGGAAAACAGGCATCGGAGCGCTATTCCGCTCGATCCAATCAAGGGTCACTCGGCGGCCGATCACGATTTCGTCGTTCGGCGCGCCGATCACCGTCGATGAGATCCGCAATCCGGGCTGCTCGTCGAGTTCTACGGTGACCACCGGATGTGGGGTCGAGTAGTCGACCCCCTCGGCAGGCGGACCTTGATGCAGGAAGATAGCCATGAAGATCGTCCCCGTTCCCTGCACCTCGGTCGCCACCAGATTCGTCGACCAGCACGCCGGGCAGCACGGCCGGGGACGCTCATGCCAGGTTCCGCAATCAGCACAACGGTTGATCAACAGCCGATGCTCCAGCCAGCCTCGATAGTTGGCGGCGTTGTCACGATCGACCTGACGCCCGGCAAACCGGGTGACGAGTTCTTCATCTGAAACGTCTGTCGACATAACCCCTCCATATCCGACATATCCGAACTCCGTCAGAGATCAAGCTCGGGACGACAATCAGTATAATCAGTTTGATATTTGCGGGCTCATCGGGCGGCGAGGATCTCAATCGAGAGCAGCACGGTCGGCAACCAGGTTGCGGCGCAGCACCTTACCCGTCGCGTTGCGAGGGAGTTCTGCCACTTGCTCCCATCGAGATGGAACCTTGAACCCCGCGAGGGATCGGCGGGCGTACGTATGGAGCACATCCCACGACGGCAACTCGGCACCGGGCGTTGGAACGATGGCGGCGACGACAATCTCGCCGAGGATTCGATCGGGAAGCCCGAACACGCACGCTTCGGCAATCGCCGGATGACTCGCCAACACGAGTTCGACCTCGATCGGATAGACGTTTTCGCCACCACGAATGATCTTGTCGCCCTTACGACCCGACAGGTAGAGATAGCCCTCGTCGTCGAGCCGACCAAGGTCACCGGTGCGAAGCCAACCATCTGGA
>JANMTV010000342.1:0-7696 GCA_031390905.1 Ilumatobacteraceae bacterium
CGATCGCTCGCATCACGAACGGCAGCAGGGTCAGGTGCGGCCGATCGGGATACTCCGTCGCCAATGAGCGACGAAGCTGCTCGACCTGAGTCATATCGACCTCGTCGACGTATGTGATGTGGGGAATCCGCGAACTCGACAGCGTCACGCGGTCGGCGATCTTGCGACGCAGGCCGATCAACGGAATTTGCGTCGTCCCTGGAACCTGGGTCGCCAGCGCAGCTACTTGGAGACGACGATCGAGATCTTGATGGGTCACCCGTCCGTCGGGGCCGGAACCGGCGATGTCGTCAAGATCGACGCCCAGGGTTCGCGCTCGTTCACGCACTGCAGGCGCGGCGATCGCTTGCTGTCGCGGTGACGGCTCGGTCGCGTCAACTGGCTCGACCAGCGTCTCCGTGTCCGTCGTCGTGTCCCTCGTCGTTGCCGTCGTCGTCGTGGCCTCGCCGGTTTCGATGGCGATCAAATCGCTTCCGACGGCCAGCACGTCGCCTGCATCGCCGTGGATCTCAGCAACCAGACCGGCGACCGGTGCGTAGATCTCGACCGTCGCTTTGTCAGTGAGCACTTCTGCGACGACGGTGTCGGATGTGACCGTGTCGCCAACAGCAACGTGCCAGGCGACCAGTTCGGCTTCGGCTATCCCCTCGCCGACGTCGGGGAGGCGGACGATATGGATCGTCATGGCGCTGCCATCGTCGCCCGCATCGCGGCGCCCAGGCGTGCCGGCCCTGGGAAGTAGTTCCACTCGTGGGCGTGCGGGTAAGGCGTATCCCACCCCGCGACTCGGGCGATCGGAGCTTCGAGCGACCACAGCACCTGTTCTTGAACCACGGCACATAGTTCAGCGCCGAAGCCGGAGGTAAGCGTTGCCTCGTGGGCGACGACGCATCGGCCGGTCTTGCGTACGGATTCGACGATCGTGTCCAGATCGAGTGGAACCAGGCTGCGCAGATCGATGATTTCGGCGTCGATCCCGGTCTCTGCTGCTGCTACCTCGGCCACGTGGACCATCGTGCCATAGGTCAGCACGGTCAGCTCATCGCCGGCTCGGTGGATGCGGGCGGTGCCGAGCGGCACGGTGTAGTGGCCGTCGGGAACCTCGCCGAGCGGATGGGCCGACCACGGCACGATCGGCCGTTCGTGGTGCCCATCGAATGGCCCGTTGTAGAGCCGCTTCGGTTCGAGGAAGATCACCGGATCATCGTCTTCGATGGCGGCGATCAGCAAGCCCTTGGCATCGTACGGATTCGACGGGATGACAGTCTGCAAGCCAGCTACGTGAGTGAAGATCGCCTCTGGACTCTGCGAATGTGTCTGGCCACCAAAGATCCCTCCACCGGTCGGCATCCGGATCGTGATCGGCGCGGTGAAGTCGCCCGCCGAGCGGTGCCGGAGCCGCGCTGCCTCCGACACGATCTGGTCGTAGGCCGGGTAGACGTAGTCGGCAAATTGGATCTCGACACATGGTCGAAGTCCGTATGCGCCCATGCCGATCGCGGCGCCGACGATCGCACTCTCGTTGATCGGCGTGTCGAAGCAACGGTGCTTCCCGAAGCGCTGTTGTAGGCCGTGTGTGCAACGGAACACGCCACCGAAGTAGCCGACGTCCTGTCCGAAGACCACGACCCGTTCGTCTCGCTCCATCGCCACCGCGTGTGCGTCCCGGATGGCCTCGACGATCGTCATCCGCGGCATGTCAGAAACCTGCCTGTTGGCGTTGACGGCGGAGATGCTCGGGCATCGATGCGTACACGTCGTCGAACATCGAAGCCGGTGCCGAATGTTCGCTGCGCAGTGTGCCGAAGCGCTCGGCTTCCGCAGCCGCACCCCGTACCGCCGACTCCACGTCGGCAATGCATGCTTGGTGCTGCTCCTCGCTCCATTCGCCGATCCGGACGAGATGATTCTTGAGCCGGTCGATCGGATCGCCGAGCGGCCACGTGTACGGCTCCTCCTTCGGGCGGTACGCGGTCGGATCATCTGAGGTCGAGTGCGCCCCCACCCGATACGTGACCCATTCGATCAACGTCGGCCCGTGGTTGGCGCGTGCCCGTCGAGCGGCCCACGACGACACGGCGTGCACGGCGAGATAGTCATTGCCGTCGACCCGCAACGAGGCGATGCCGAACCCGTGACCACGAGTTGCAAATGTCGACGAGTCGCCGCGGGCGAACCCCTGGAAGGTGGAGATCGCCCACTGATTGTTGACGATGTTGAGGATCACCGGCGCGTGATAGGTCGATGCGAACACCATCGCCGAGTGAAAATCGGCTTCGGCCGTCGCTCCGTCGCCGATCCACCCTGAGGCGATCCTCGTGTCGCCCGACAGTGCGGACGCCATCGCCCACCCGACGGCCTGCACGAACTGCGTGCCGAGGTTGCCGGAGACCGAGAAGAACCCGTTGTCGCGCGACGAGTACATCACCGGTAACTGGCGCCCTTTCAGCGGATCGTGACTGTTGGAATAGATCTGATTGATCATGTCGACCAACGGATAGCCGGCGGTGATCAGCAGTCCCTGTTGACGATACGTTGGGAAACACATGTCGTCGGGATGCAGGGCACGACGGTGGGCGCACGACACCGCCTCCTCACCGAGCGACTGCATGTAGAACGAGGTGTTGCCCTGACGATGAGCTTGCAACATCCGGGCGTCGAAGACCCTCACGGTCAACATGTCGCGCAGCCCGCACCTGAGTTGCTCGGCGTCGAGGGTGCCCGCCCACGGGCCGACCGCCTCGCCGTGTATGTCGAGTACCCGGATCATCTCCGAGCCGAGATCGACCACGTCTTCCGGCGCCACATCGATCGGTGGACAACGCACCTCCCCGGCCCTGTCGATCAGGAGATCGGGGAACGCGGGCTTGTCGCCCGGGCGCGCGATCGGTTCGGGGATTCGCAACCGCAGCGGTTCAGGCATAGCTGCGTCACGATCCACGGCACCCTCTCCATTTCTCCCGACGACGTCGTTCGAGACCAGCATCATCGCGCGATGCCCGAGCGAGGAGTTACCTGGCGGGTTAGCCGGCGCAGCCAGCCACTGCGTACCCAACCGAGGCGTCGAAGAGTGCCCACCCGTTGGCGGTCAGCGCCGTCGATGTGGTGGCGCCCGCAGGGAAGCCGATCCGGCAACCGGTGGCGGCAGGCCCGCTGAACAGCGCCGCGCCGTCCTGGTACACGAACAGGCCGTCACGTCCGCCAATGGTGGCTACGACCGTGGCCGAAGCAGCGGGATCACCGAAGGCGACCGAACGCGGCGCCGAGTAGATCGCAGAAGTACCCGTGAGGGCGGCCGCCAGCGGATGCTCAGGGGCAATGATGGTGGCCGTCGTGGTCGATGCGCTGCCGTACGAGACGTTCTCGGTCGTACCGGTGAGGCCCATGTCGTCGTAGATCCATGGCTTCCACACCACGACCGGCACCTCGGTGTTGCGCAACCGCGAGCCCAACGTGCTCGACACCGTGGCGGAGATCAGCACAGCCGAGTTCCCGGTGGTCGCAGCCAACGTGACTGTGTCGTCGTCGGCGAGCGTGACGGTATATCCGGCTGCGATCAGCCGACTGCGTACGGCGGCGTCACCGGCACCCGAGGCGGTGCCGTCGCCGACCACGAACAACACAGCGGAGCCTGACGGAGGTGGCGTCGTTGTCGTCGTCGTTGTCGTCGTCGTTGTGGTCGTCGTTGTGGTTGTCGTTGTGGTTGTCGAAGGTGGCTCGGATGAGCCACCGTAGAACGGGTCCTGGGCGAACGCGGCGTAGGCGGTCAGCGATTCCGGCGAGGAATCGACGTACCAGGTGCAGTTCTGCGTACCTGGGTAGTTGAAGTACACCAGGCCTGCGAACTGCTCCCACCCCGGTTTCTTGAACAACGCCTGGGCATCAACGAACCACTGTCCTTTGCGACCCGGCTGGGCCGGATCTTCGGTTGATGCGAACTCGGCGAGCCACAGTTCCTTGTCGGGATGTTGGAGCCCGAACACGCGCATCGGGTCGATGATCGTCTGCAACGACTTCCATGTTTCGGTGCGACCGCGGCAGGTGTACCAGTTGTAGGCATCCTCGGCGATGGCGTCAACATAGGCGTCGCCCGGGTACCACTTCACGGCTTGGCGGGCGTCGGAGGCCCCGACGTTGAAACTGTAGTCGGTCATGATCCACATGAACTTGACGTTGGTGACGTTCTCGTTGCGCAGGATGGTGACGAAGTTGATCCACGCCGCCTTGAACTGCGTTGCGTTGCCCATCTGGCTGCTTGCTGACGCCTCTGGCTCGTGGTTGAAGGCGAAGTTCACCTGGCCGTTGAAAGCCTTGAGCTTGTTGGCCCAGCCCACCATGTCGTTGTAGAGCGCGCTGCCGGGTTGGGCGTTGGCGATGTCGTTCCACAGGATCCGCTCGCCGTTCGTGCGTAGCGACTTCACCGAGAGCGTCACCGTATGGTTGGTGCTCGCCAGCCAGTTGGCGTGGGCATCGGGCCATTGGTCGTTCCACAGTTTGAAGATGCGGATGTTGTCGTACGGGCGCCCAATCGCCGTCTCCATGGACGTCACCGCCTGGTTTGCAGTCTGTGTTCCCCGCGTGCCGACCCGCGACCCGAAGATCACGTCACCAACCGCCGAGACCGGGCGCTGAACGATCGCCAGCGACGACAGAAGCACGGCACCGACGCACGCCCACCGCACGACGCAACGCCCACCAGCTGCCGCGCCATGCCGCACATGTTGACTCGGCCGCCAGAATCGCTGCCACGTACCCACGTCGTTTCTCCGTCCGTGTAGAAGGATGACCCTCGACGCCACACAACCGCCGCCACGCAGAGTAGCGGCAGACTGCTTCGCACGCAACGACCATCCGCCTTGAACGCTGCGTTCGTATCTTCACCAACTTTCTAGATTGCTCGAATTTTGTTGTTCCTGGCGTTGTGTTCGACTTCGGCGAGTCCGAGCGCTTCGAGGACGGGCGGAACATAGTTACCGAACCGACCTCGCAACCCTTTCTTGAATCCGTACCAACCGCCTACCGGGTTGTCGACCGATCGGCCCCACGCTTCGACCGTTCCGTCAGCGGCGGGTTTCTGTTCGTCGGCATTCCCGAGCGGCATCCAATCGCCGTGTTCGGTCAGCATCGCGTGGAGATCCTCGATGCATGCCAAGTGATACCGCAACTGTGTTTTGCCGACCTGCACGACCAGCGCCGGGGGATCGGCGTCAGGGTCGCGATACGCCTCGAAGGCGCTGTTCCCGGGTGGCGTCGTCAGCTGCCACGGGTTGGTCGGGGTTCCGTTTCCTTCAGCGTCGTCAGTCATCATGGCGACAACCCTCGCATCAAAAAACAGACATCTACTGTCTGGTTTCGTAAACTTTCACCATTCGTGCGGCGCGAGTGCTCGACATGTTGTTGCTGCTGCAACGTCGTGGCCGAACGACAGCGCGTGAACTCGCTGGGGCGCTCGAGGTATCTCCTGCGCAACGTCCTAGTCGGCGAGGCCGACGACGAGACCGTCCAGGTTGAACTCGAGCCGAGCTCCCGTGCTCACAGCGTCGGCGCGCATGAACTAGGGTTCCGAACATGGCAGAAACTTCTCTTCTTCGGACACGCTGGGCTGCGATCGGGGCGGTCGTCGCAATCACGCTCGGGGCAGGTGGGATCAACATCGCACGCGCCACCATCGGATCAGGCGAACGCACATCGTTCGTAGCGATCACGCCGTGCCGACTCGCCGATACGCGGCCTGGTATCACCGAAAACGTCGGAACACGGAACACGCCGATTGGGCCAGACGGCACGTTCACGCTGACCGCCCACGGTGCCAACGGGCTGTGCACCACGCCGATCCCAACCGGAGCAACCGCCCTCTCGCTCAACGTCACCGCCGTCGGCCCGACCGCCGCGACCTATCTGACGATCTACCCGGCAGGGGCGGCCTTGCCGACGACGTCCAACCTCAACCCGACACCCGGACAACCGCCGGTCCCGAACGCCGTCACGGTCGATATCAACGCCCTAGGACAGTTCAGCATCTTCAACAAGTTTGGCTCGGTCAACGTGATCGTTGACATCGTCGGCTACTACGAAGACCACAACCATGACGACCGCTACTACACCAAGGCCGAAGTCGACGCGATGGTTTCGCCGCTGACCAACAGCGTCGCCGCCTTCGCCGGTAGTAATTCGCAGTTCGCTCTCACGACGACCGATACCGTGTACCGAACGGTCAGCATCCTCCCGCCGGCCAACGGTAAGGTGATCGTCAGTTCCGGCGGTTACATCTGGCGGAGCAGCACCGGCGCCTTCATCGCCAGGTGCTCGATCTCGCAGACTTCAGCGCTTGATGGTGACTCATACCAGTACGTCAACAAGCCAGTCGGTAGCGATACCGAAGGTGACGTGATCGGCGGCACGCGTGGCTACGACGTGAGCGAAGGCGTGATGTTCACCGTCAACCTCGTCTGCAGCTTGTTCGGAGCTGGCGCAGCCAATCTGTCCGACAGTTGGCTAACGGCGATCTTCGCCCCGAGCTGAGATCGTTCGACCCGCGACAACGGGGCAACCAACGCCAATCGTTCAAGCGGTCTGGCACGACCCACCCCGTAGCCTGACGTCCTTATGGCGAACATTCCGGACAGGGTTGCACTTGAGGGAATCGAGGCTCGCTGGGCTGACCGGTGGGAACTCGATGGGATCTACCGGTTCGATTTCGACGCCGTACGTGCCGACGTGTTTTCGATCGACACGCCACCCCCGACAGTCTCCGGCTCGCTGCATATGGGGCACGTGTTCTCGTACACGCACACTGACGCCGTCGCCCGATACCAGCGCATGACCGGCAAGACGGTCTTCTATCCGATGGGGTGGGACGACAACGGGCTGCCGACCGAACGCCGAGTCCAGAACTACTACGGGGTCCGGTGCGACCCGACCCAGCCGTACGTCGAGGGTTTCGAGCCGCCGTTCCGTGGCGACCCGCCGAAGGATCATCACGCGATCCCGATCTCGCGCCCCAACTTCCTCGAACTGTGCGACGAGTTGGTCGAGATCGACGAGAAGATTTTCGAGAACCTGTTCCGTCGGCTCGGCCTCAGCGTCGACTGGAACCTGCTGTACGCCACGATCGACGAGCGCAGCCGACGAATCAGCCAGCGGGCATTCCTCCGCAACCTCGCCCGCGGTGAGGCGTACAGCCAGGAAGCGCCGACGATGTGGGATGTCGACTTCCAGACCGCCGTCGCCCAGGCCGAAATGGAGGACCGCGAACGTCCGGCCGCCTACCACAAGCTGGCGTTTCACCGCACCGATGGCACCGGCGAGATCATGATCGACACGACGCGACCGGAACTGCTGGCGGCCTGTGTCGCTCTGGTCGCCCACCCCGACGACGAGCGGTATCAACCGATGTTCGGCACGACCGTGCGGACGCCGCTCTACGGGGTCGAAGTGCCGATCCTCGCTCACGAACTTGCCCAACCCGACAAGGGCACCGGGATCGCCATGATCTGCACCTTCGGTGACACCACCGACGTCACGTGGTGGCGTGAACTGGCACTTCCGACACGCCCGATCATCGGCCGCAACGGTCGCATCCTGGCCGATGCACCGGAAGGTGTCGACTCCGCGGCGTACGCCACAATTGCGGGACAAACCGTCAAGCAAGCCCAGCGGATCGTCGTCGAACAGCTGCAGCTATCCGGCGAGATGA
>JANMTV010000362.1:0-16511 GCA_031390905.1 Ilumatobacteraceae bacterium
CACGGCAACTTCCAGAAGCCGAGCACGATCGGGATCATGCTGCAGCAAACGGCGGTGCTCGCCGCTGTGGCGATCGGGCAGACCTTGATCATTCTGACCGCCGGTGTCGACCTGTCGGTCGGGACGGCGATGATCCTGTCCCACATCGTGATGGCGAAGTTGTTCATCGATCAGGGCATGCCGACGATCATTGCGTTGATGCTCGGCCTGGTCGTGGGGGTGGTGATGGGCGCCTTTCATGGGTGGGTGGTCACCAAGATCGGGTTGCCTCCATTCATTGTCACGCTCGGCACGTTCTACATCTATCAATCGTTGGCGACGCTGTACATCCAAGGACAGACGCTGTTCCCGAAAGACGACGACGGGGGGACCAGCAATCTGTTGTTGTGGACTGGCCGAAACTTCAAGATCGGATCGATGCAGATCACGACAGGCGTGATTCTCGTGCTCGTGATGTACATCGTGTTTGCGTTCATCCTGTCGAACACCGCTTGGGGCCAGCGTGTCTACGCCACCGGCGACGACCGCGAAGCTGCACGCCTCGCTGGAATCGACACGAAGCGCGTACTGATCAGCGTCTATATGGTCGCCGGTGTGCTCTACGGAATTGGTGCGTGGGTGCAGCTCGGCCGCTCCGGATCGGCGAGCACGAACGCGGCCACCGACGTCAACCTCGAATCGATCACCGCAGTGGTGATCGGCGGGACCAGCCTGTTTGGCGGTCGTGGCCGCCTGTGGGGCACACTCGTGGGCGCGTTGATCGTGGTCGTGTTCCGACT
The DNA here is from genome assembly GCA_031390905.1 of Ilumatobacteraceae bacterium. GTDB lineage: Bacteria > Actinomycetota > Acidimicrobiia > Acidimicrobiales > Ilumatobacteraceae > Ilumatobacter. The sequence goes on from JANMTV010000362.1 coordinate 780, forward strand.
TGGACTCAAACTTGCCGAGGTCGACGTGGCGTATCAGAACCTCACGATCGGCATGCTGATTCTGGTCGCCGTTGCGCTTGACCAGTGGATTCGAAAGGTGGCGAAATGAACACCAGTCAACCGATCTTGGCGGCGCGAGGACTGGTGAAACGGTTCGGCCGCGTTACCGCCCTCAGCGGTTCCGATCTCGAACTGTATCCAGGCGAGGTTCTCGCCGTGATCGGCGACAACGGCGCCGGCAAGTCCTCGTTGATCAAGTGTCTGTCCGGTGCGATGGTGGCCGACGAGGGCGAGATCGAACTCGATGGCCATATTGTTCACTTCAAGCGTCCGCAAGACGCTCGTCATGCTGGTATCGAGACCGTGTACCAAACGCTGGCGGTCGCCCCGGCACTCGACATCGCCACGAATATGTTCCTCGGCCGCGAGCGGCGCCGGTCAGGACCGACGGGTTCGGTGCTGCGAATTCTCGACAAGCCCGGCATGCGCCGCGACGCCAAGAAGGCGCTCGACGACCTGGGGATCGGAACCCTGCAAGACATCACCCAGGCGGTCGAAACGCTGTCTGGCGGTCAACGCCAGGCAGTCGCCGTTGCACGCGCCGCAGCGTTCGGGAGCAAGATGATCATCCTCGACGAACCGACAGCTGCGCTGGGTGTCAAGGAATCGGGTCAGGTACTCCAGATGATTCGCGACCTGCGCGACAAGGGGTTGCCTGTGATTCTGATCAGCCACAACATGCCGCACGTGTTCGAAGTCGCCGATCGGATCCACATCCAACGGCTCGGCCGCCGAGTGGCCGTTGTGACCCCCCAATCGCACTCGATGTCAGACGCCGTCGCGATCATGACCGGCGCTGCCGCCGCCTAACTCACCGCAAAGAGATGTGTGGCAAGCAGGCTGAGAGCTTGCTGGTCGTGAACGTCGGTGGAAAGTAACGGAACCTCGACGACCACGCCCGCTCCGAGCCGTTCGATCAGCGGCGTCAGCTGCTGGCGCTCCGAGTTGGCGATCGCCCGAAGCTCGGCGAGGTTCTGCCAAATCGACGCCAGCGCATCGTCACCTCTGTTGCCCGCTGTCAGGGCGCGCTTGATGGCATCAGCCGAGGTGCCATCACCGAAACGTGGATGGACACGGTTGACGATCGTCGCCGCGAAATCGAAACCCTGCTGCTTCAACTGTTTTGCAAACCACATCGCCTCATCGATCGTTTCATGGTTCGGCGAAGCGACCAGTACGAACTTGGTGTTGTCGTCGTGTAGCAGCCGGGTGACGGTTTCGGCACGCTGACGAAAGCCGGCCTCCATCCCGGCGAACGCCTGGAAGAAGGCGACAGCGTCTGCGAGCACGTCTGATCCGACAACCCGCCCGATTGCTCTCAGTAACGGTTGGGTCGCCACCGACAGCACTTTGAACCCGGTGCGGGTTGGCATCATCAGCAACTTGAACACGGGGTGATCCAGGAACCGGGTGAGCACGCCAGGGGCCTCGAGGAAATCGAGCGCGTTCCGGCTCGGAGGTGTGTCAACGATCACCAGATCGAAGCGTTCGTCGTCGTGGAGTTCGTGGAGCGCCTCCGAAGCCATGTATTCCTGCGTGCCGCTCAGGGCACCGGACATGTTGCGGTAGAAGCGGTTGGCGACGATTCGGTTGGCCTGGTCGGCTGTGGCGGCGTAACGACGAACGATTCGCTCGAACATGGCAGGCGTGTCGAGCATCATCGCCCATACCTCACCGTCGCCCTCTCCCTCACCCGCTTGAGGTTCCGAGGGCAATCGTTGCGGTTCGCCGGTCAGGCCGCCCGGCAATCCGAGTGCGTCAGCCAGTCGACGAGCTGGGTCGATCGTGACGACTACCACTCGTCGGCCGCGCCGGGCGGCGTCGATTCCAATCGCCGCTGACGTAGTGGTCTTTCCAACTCCGCCCGGCCCGCAGCACACCACCACCGATGCGGAATCGATGATTGCCGCAAAGGTATTCACGCGCCGGTCTCCTGATCGAGGAGTCCGTGAGCCAGCCGGACGATGTCTTGTGACCGGAGCCGGGCTGAACCGACTCGTTCGAGGTGGAGTTGATCGATCGCCAGCGCGTCTGTCAACCGAGTCAACTCGTCGCGTTGGATCGCCTGCCGGGCGCGTCGGAACCGTGCGGCGGCGATCGCGTCGGCGACACCGACGCTCGCTCTGCCGAACGCAATCTCGTCTGGATCAGGGAGCGATCGGCCGACGTCGACCTGATTCACCACGACGACGGAGCAGGACACACCGACCCGTTGACCGACGGCGGCCGCGAGTTCGAGCAGTTCATTCACTGGTGTTGTCTCGGGCAGTGTGACCAGCACCACCTTGCACCGCTCAGGGGCGGTGAGCATCGCCAAAACCTCCTCGGCCTGGGTGCGAATCGGCCCGCTCCGCACCGCATCGAGCAATCCTGACGCAGAGGTAAGAAAGGTGACTGCGTGCCCCGCTGCTGGGCCATCGACGATGATCAGATCCCACTCACCAGACCGTTCGAGCTGCTTGATCTTGCCGAGCACGACAAGGTCGTCGATACCTGGCGCGGCCGTGCTGATCACGTCGATCACGCCAGTCTTGGCGAGTCGTTTGGCGATCCGCTTGAATCCGTGCTCGAACAGGTATTCCTCGAGTGAATCTGCGGCTGAAATGTGACGAACCGGAATGTCAGGGATCAGCTCGGCGAGGGTTGACTTCCCGTCGAGTTCGATCGCCAACACACGCAGACCTGAATCGGCTGCGGCACGTGCCAGAACTGCGGTTACCGTGGTCTTCCCCACGCCACCTTTGCCGACCACGATCACGAGGTTCGAGGCGGTCAGCTCGGTGAGTGGTTTTAGGTTCGACACATGATCTCCGGAGGCACCTCGTGCGCAGACTAATCGTCACCCTGCTCGGCGGCATCGCCATGCTTGGTATCGCTGCTTCGCCAACGCACGCGCAAGACGCGGCAGATGCCGTTCCTGCGGTTGACATTCTGCAGGTCAGCGGGCTGTTCGACGAGATCGTCGTCGCTGAAATCGGTGACGCCATCGACCGGGCCGTCGAGCAGGGCAGCCAGGCACTGTTACTCCAAGTCGACTCGCGGGGGGCGGTCGTGTCCGACGACGAGATTGCCAAACTGCTCGACCGGATTGCTGACTCACCGGTCGCAATTGCGGTATGGGTCGGTCCCTCAGGGGCGCGGCTGTACGGCGCCCCCGCGCAAATCCTCGCGGTCGCTGACGTCACCGGCATGGCACCAGGCGCCAAGGTCGGTCACGTCGGTGCAGCAGTGACTGACGAATATCCACTCGGCGGAGCATTGATCGCGTTGCGCGACCAGGCAGTTGGGCTGTCCGATGCGCGAGATCTCGGTGTGTTCAAACAGCGTATATCCGACGAAGGAATCGCAGTCATCAAGAATATGATCGAGGCGCTCGACGGGTACGAGGAGAACGGCGTGGTGCTCGACACGACGAAAGAGGTCACGACCGAAAGCGGTACGGTCCAGCGCGACATCATCGCGACGGCCCGCTTCGCCAAGCTCGGCTTGATCGAGCAGCTGTTTCACACGGTCGCCAGCCCGCCGGTCGCGTATCTGCTGTTCCTGATCGGGTTGGCGCTGCTGATCTTCGAGTTCTTCACCGCCGGGATCGGGATCGGCGGAGTCGTTGGTGCGGTGTGCACGATCTTGTCGTGCTATGGCCTCTCGGCGCTGCCGACGCGATGGTGGGCGGTCGGCCTCATCGTGGTTGCGATGGCGGCGTTCGCAGTTGATGTCCAGGTCGGGATTCCCCGATTCTGGACCGGCATCGGAATCGTGTGCACGATCGTCGGCAGCTTCTTCTTGTTCGAGCCGATCATCGGCTCGTCGCTCCGGCCGTCGTGGATCTCTTTGATCGTCGGGATCGGCGGCGTGATGCTGACGTTCATCGTCGGTATGCCCTCGATGACGCGGGCCCGTTTCTCGACACCGACGATCGGCCGCGAGTGGATGATCGGCGCAGAGGGTGTTGCCGTTGGCGCTGTTAACCCGGACGGCATCGTCCAAATTGGTGAAGCCAAGTGGCGTGCCCGCACCAACCGTGCCACTCCGTTGGCTGCCGGTGATGTGTTGCGCGTCGCCGCCATCGACGGAGTCACATTGGAAGTCGAACCGATCGAAGGTGCCGCCAAGGACTACCGAGAAATGCGCCACAAACCGACCGAGGTATGAATCCAACCGATTTCCGGTCGTTCAGTTCAAGTGTTGCGAGATCGGGACTCACTGCGTGGGTAGCCGGGGGCCGGCGATTCGAAAATCGTCTCGGCGGCGCGTGATACCCCTGGCGTCGAGTTCGGCGACGAGGGGGAGGGCGAACTTGCGGCTGGCGCCGGTGCGGTCGCGGAACTGGGCGACGGTGAAGCCATTGGGGTCCGTTGCGAGTAGTTGCGCCGCAACTTGGGCGGCGGCGTCGATCGCGTCATGGTGGAACAGGATCTGATCACGTTCGACCAACACACCACGCCTGACGAGTTCTCGGACGGCGACTCGGTCGACATTGGCTGGTGTCTCCGGTGCAAATCCGCCTGACTTGATCACCGCTGCGAGCGGGTGATCGGCGAACGGGTCGGCGGCATCCGCTGCACGCGCCCGACCGCTTTCGATCGTTACGTCGGCGAGTGTGTCGACGACGGCCCGATCATGCTCGGGAAGCCCCGCCAGTTCGAGCCCATGTTCGCCACCCGCATCGATCGCTGCACGGAGTCGATGTTGAGTGTCCGCCAACCGTTGCGAAGTCGTCGCCCAATGGCCAACTGTTGGGTCGACGGTGACACCCGTGAGCAGTTCCAATTCGCCGACATCGACCCAGCCGCGCTCAGTAATTACCCGGTTGACCGATCGATCAGGGGTCGCTTGCGACGCTTTCACGACCGGTGCGATGTCGAGCACTTCGCCGCCACCAATCGTCTCGTCCCGACCCGATTCGCGCAGCACGTAACGATCCCCCGGTAGGAGTGGGAGCGAGACTGGGAGGAACAGCCGGACCGAACCGGTCGTGCCTGGTGCGAGCGCCTCGGCTCCGAGTACACGTACTTTGACCGCCACCTCGCGGGATCCGATGTAGGCCAGGTAGGCACCCCTGCGAGACACCTGATGATCGAGGCTGGCGAGGACGTCGAGCGACGCATCGAATCGATCGGTGAGCCGCCATCGGCTGGGCGTCACGACCGTGTCGCCGCGGGCGATCTCGTCGTGGCTGACGCCGTTGAGGTTGAGCGCCACACGGTTGCCGGCGTCGATCGAATCGACCACAGCTCCCAACGTTTGGATCGATCGAATCCGCGCCGAACGGCCACGTGGTTCGACGAGGACCATGTCGTCACGATTGAGCGAACCACCGGTCAGCGTGCCGGTCACCACGGTTCCGCTGCCCTTGGCGGCGAATACCCGATCGACCCACAAGCGAGGCCGCTGCCGGTCGGCCGACTGCGGCGTCACGGCGACGAGATCATCGAGCGCGATCCGCAAGTCGTCGAGGCCGCCGCCGGATGGCGCCGCAACGGGCACGATTGGGGCATCTGCCAGAAAGGTGCCCGCGACGTGATCGGCAACCTCGAGTGTGGCGATTTCGAGCCATTCGTCGTCGACAAGATCTGTCTTGGTGAGAGCGATCACGCCGTGCCGCAAACCGAGTAACTCGAGGATTCGTAAGTGCTCCTCAGACTGTGGCTTCCAGCCTTCGGTGGCCGCCACGACGAATAGGCAGGCATCCACCCCGCCGACTCCGGCGAGCATGTTGCGCAGGAATCGCACGTGGCCAGGCACGTCGATGAAGCTGACCCCTGCGCCCGACGGGAGCGTGGTGTGTGCGAACCCGAGGTCGATTGTCAGACCGCGCCGCTTCTCCTCCTCGAACCGGTCAGGGTCGGTGCCGGTGAGCGCCAGGACGAGCGACGACTTGCCGTGATCAACGTGGCCTGCTGTAGCGACGACTCTCATGCCGACCGGTTGGTCGCCGTCAGCGCTGCAGTGATGACGTCGTCGTCGGCCGGGTCGACTGAGCGAAGATCGAGGTAGGTGCGACCGTCTCGGGTGCGTGCGATCACGGGAGGATCGTTCGAGCGGAGCGCCGCCAGATGATCGCCGTCAAGGGTGATCGCAATCGACGCAATCGTGACACCCGGGGCCGAGCCAGCCCCAGGGAGCGCCTCCGAGTCGACGACCTCACCGAAGCCGATCGTCGCCACGATCCGGTCGGCACGGCGGCGCAACGTGTCGACCGGCTGGTCGATCATCCGCCAGAAAGCGATGTCGGATGCGGCCCGCTTGTCGAGATAGGTGAGGGCGACATCTTGCAGCGCTGCAAGTACCAAACCGCCACAGCGGACGGCGCGCGCCAGTGGATGTTTGGCGCAGCGACTGACCAGGTCGGCGCGCCCAGCGATGATTCCAGCCTGCGGTCCGCCGAGCAGTTTGTCGCAGCTGAACGTGACGAGGGCGGCTCCGTCGGCCAACGTTTGCAATGCCGCCGGTTCGCCCGCAAGCCAGGCCGGTGGTGGTCCGGACAACCATGGAAGATTCGAGTCGAGCAGTCCGCTGCCGATATCGGCGACGACTGGTACGTCAAGCCCCGCAAGTTCTTTGACCGACGTCTCTTCGACGAAACCGTCGACTCGGTAGTTGCTCGGGTGCACTTTGAGCACGAGCGCAACATCATTGCCGGGGCGCACGATCGCACGTTGATAGTCAGCCAGCCGTGTTCGGTTCGTGGTGCCGACATCGACCAACCGCGCCCCTGATTGCTCCATCACCTCTGGCACGCGAAACGCTCCACCGATCTCCACCGATTCGCCTCGCGACACGGCGACATCGCACCCATCTGCGAGTGCAGCCAGCACAAGCATCACTGCCGCGGCATTGTTGTTGACGACGATCGCATCCTCGGCCCCGCAGAGTCGGGCGAATAGTTGCCCGACGGCGCGCTGGCGTGAACCGCGCTCACCCGTCGCCAGGTCGAACTCGACCGTCTGTGCGCGGGCTGCCTGAGTGTGGGCGACTGGTGCCCTGCCCAAGTTGGTGTGCAGCAATACGCCGGTGGCGTTGACGACAGGGGTCAGCAAGGTGCGACGAAATTCGGCGGCACGTGTCGCGACGCTGGTGTGGTCGCCGTCCGCGATCGCTGCCCTGGCTATATCGACGAGGATTGGATGCGGAAGTCCTGACGATGCCAACGATCGCGCCAATGTGTCGACCGAAGGAGGCCGATCGTCGGGTGCGCTGCTCCCACTCATCGCTGGGAGCCTACGCTCGACCTTCGTGTCGTTGCCCATCGATCTTGTTCAACTCGACCCGGAACTCCCGTTGCCGAGTTATGCACACGTTGGTGATGCCGGTCTCGACCTGTTCGCACGCGAGGACGCAACCATCTCAGCGGGTGGCGGTCGTGTGCTGATGCCGACTGGGATCTCGATCGCGATTCCGCTCGGCTATTGCGGGTTGGTCATGCCTCGGTCGGGTCTTGCTCTCAAGCACGGCATCAGTGTGGTCAACGCTCCTGGCCTGATCGATTCTGCCTATCGGGGCGAGATCAAGGTCGTGCTACTCAACACCGACCCGGCCACCGACTACCACATCACCAGAGCTGACCGGGTCGCCCAGCTCGTGATCCAAAAGGTCGAACAGGTCGAATGGAACATCGTCGCCGATCTCGACGGCGCCGACCGTGGCGGAGGCTTCGGTCACACCGGCCGCTGACACGCTGGTGATCAACCGGCGATGGCGGTGATGTGGCCCGGGAAATCGTCGGACTTCATCAACCTCATGCAGCGTTCGAATCGGCCAATGCCGTATGCCAGGAAATCTTCGACAGGATTTCCATCGACGTGTTGGAGCCAGGCCCAGGCTGCCCAGAACAGGTCACACAGGGCTTTGTGGGCGATCATCCGCCCGACCTGCGAGACCGGGGGGTCGCCTCCGAAGTAGGCCCGCAGCAGCGCCGTGTCCTGCTCAGGCGTGAACGAACCCTCGACAGAGAAATCGCCGAGGTCCCACATCGGGTCATAGTTACCGGAGTACTCGAAATCGATCAGGAACATCCGCTCTCCGGTGTCGATGAAGTTCTCGCAGAGTGGGTCGCAATGCGACGGCACGAAGGAAACCGGGTTGGCTTCCAACGCTGCTTGCGCTGCGGAACCGATCGTTTCCGCCTCGGCGAAACCGTCGGGAAACTCGAATCCTTTGGCGACGAGCAGCGACTTGTATTGCTGCAACATCGGGAACACCTGAAAGTCGATCGCGAACGGTTCGGCCGTGGTGTGCAGGCGGCGCATCACCTCGGCGGCTCGCTGCAAAGCGCCGTTGTCGGCGGCGAAGGTAGCCGGCGACATGGTCACTGAACCTTCCACGAAGCGAGTGACCATCAGCCCATCGGATTCGTCGAAGAACACGATCTCGGTGTTGACCCCGGCCGCCGCCGCGGAACGGGCAGCAACTGCCTCGACTCGGCGGTCGATGTACTGCTCGGTGCCTTCGCCCGGAATCCGGATCACGTATCGGGCCGTCGAACCGACCACGAGATAGTTCAGATTGGTGAGCCCACCGAGCCGTTGAGCACGGCCGATGTCGGTGCCAGCCAGTTCGGGCACACGGGCTGCGTACGCAGCCAGCGTCTCAGGTGACAACGGCTCGCTCACGACTTCACTCGCCGGTTGCTCGGGTCATAGAACGGTGCCAGCGAGACGTTGGCCGTCACCCGTTCAGTGGCGACTTCGAGCTCGTAGGTCCCCGAACGGATGTAGTCGGCCGTCACTCCATTCGGGTTACGGACGTATCCGTAACCGAGTGATCGACCGACCGTGTACCCGTACCCTCCGCTCGTCAGCCAACCGACTCGCTCACCGTCGCGATAGATCGTCTCGCGACCGAGCAGCACCACAGACGGATCGACCGAGAATCCGGTCAGCATCTTGCGCACACCGTCATCGAGTTGCGCGACGATTGCATCGCGACCGTGGAACTCGATCCCCGATTTGATCTTGACCGCCCATCCGAGTCCGGCCTCGACAGGAGTGTGGTCCGGGCCTATATCGCTGCCCCAGGCGCGGTAACCCTTCTCCAGTCGGCAGCTCTCGATCGCCCGGTAGCCGGCGTTGACCAGCCCGTGATCGTCACCTGCTTCCATCAATCGCTCGTAGATTCGCACGGCGTACTCGACCGGCAGGTGGAGCTCCCAGCCGAGCTCACCCATGTAGGTGATTCGCAGCGCCCGCACCGGACATCCGGCGATCCCTATCGTCTGATGCGTCCCAAACGGGAACGCTGCCGACGAGACGTCACTGCTCGTCACCGCCGCGAGAACCGCCCGTGAAGCGGGCCCCATCAGCGACAACACCGTGAATCCGGAGGTGACATCGACGAGCTGAGCGTTCATGCCGGAAGGGATGTTGCGTGAGATCCAGTCGAAGTCGTGAGTGGCAAAGCCAGTACCGGTCACGATGTAGAACTCGTCATGCGCGACCCGTGCGACGGTGAGGTCGCATTGGATACCGCCGTTGTGATCGAGCATCTGTGTGTAGACGAGTGAGCCAACTGGCTTGCTCACATTGTTCGAGCAGATCCAATCGAGCGCTGCGAGAGCGTCGGGACCTTTCAACGTGAACTTGGCGAACGACGACTGATCGATCAACACCGCAGCATTGCGAGCGGCGGCGTGTTCACGCCCGACTGCCGCAAACCAGTTCTGGCGACCGTATGTGTATTCGTCGTCCGGGTTCTCGCCGGCAGCGAGATCGGCGAACCAGTTGGGTCGTTCCCAGCCGAGCTTCTCGCCGAAACAGGCACCCTGATCACGGAGTCGTTCGTACAACGGCGATACTCGAGACGGCCGGCCGCGGCGATACTCCTCGAACGGCCACGCCATCGTGTAATGCTTGCTGTAGGCCTCGAGCGTGCGTTCCCGCACCCAGTCGGTGTCGCGTTGGGAACGGCCGAAACGACGAATGTCGACGACCCATAGGTCGTACGGGGCGACACCTTTGTGGACCCACTCGGCGAGTGCCATGCCAGCCCCGCCACCGGCGGCGATGCCGAACGCATTGAACCCGGCACCGACGAAGAAGTTCTTCAACTCGGGGGCCTCACCAAGGATGAAGTTGCCGTCCGGTGTGAAGCTTTCCGGCCCGTTGATCAGCTGATGGATCCCGACTGACTGCAGGGCGGGAACGCGTGCCATCGCCAATTCCATGGTCGGCGAGAAATGGTCGAAGTCGGGGTCGAGCAGTTGGAAGTGGAAACCCTCGGGAATCCCACGCCTCGCCCACGGGATCGGGTTGGGCTCGTATCCGCCCATCACGAGCGCGCCGACCTCCTCCTTGTAGTACGTCAGCCGATCCGGGTCTCGCAACGTCGGCAGGTCACGAGTGACGCCCTCGATCTGGGACGTGATCAGGTATTGGTGCTGCACGGGGATCAGGGGCACGTTGACGCCGACGGTCGCTGCCAACGCCCGCGTCCATTGACCGGCGCAGATCACGACGACGCTGCATTCGATCCGCCCGTTGTTGGTGACGACCGCTTTGATCACGCCGTCGACGACCTCGATCGAGAGCACCTCGGTGTGCTCCAGCAACGTGGCTCCCGCCTGGCGGGCACCTTTGGCGAGTGCCATCGTGATGTCACTCGGGTTGGCCTGACCGTCAGTTGGCAGAAACGCCGCACCGACGACGTCGTCGACCGCCATCAGCGGCCACAGATCCTGGGCCTCACTCGGAGAGAGCAGGTGCATATCGAGCCCGAACGAGGTTGCCGTTGTCGCTTGACGTTTGACCTCCTCCCAACGCTCTGGATTGCAGGCCAGCCGAAGCCCGCCGTTCATCTTCCAGCCGGTCGCCTGGCCCGTCTCGGCCTCGAGCCGCCGGTATAGGTCGACCGAATAGCCGAGCAGTTGGGTGATGTTGGCGCTCGTCCGCAGTTGCCCGACGAGCCCGGCAGCGTGAAACGTCGAACCTGAGGTGAGTTGGTGTTTCTCGACCAACACCGTGTCGGTCCACCCCAGTTTTGCGAGGTGATAGGCGGTCGAGCACCCAATGATCCCTCCGCCGATCACGACCGCGCGTGCTGAAGAAGGCTGCTCCGCCACGAGCGCTTGGTCTATCAGCTTTCGGTGATCGTGATTGACTCGATCGTCACGGGCTCCAGCGGTGGGACGCCGTTGGCGTCGGGGTTGCCGACCGCGTCGAGCGCTGGAACGGTGGAGTCGAGGCCGTCGGTAACCATCCCGAACAGGCTGTAGTCGGGGGGAAGTGCCGCACCGTTGGGGCCGGTGATGATGAAGAACTGACTGCCGTTCGTATTCGGGCCGGCATTTGCCATCGCCAGCGAACCAACGACGTATTCGCCAGCGCCCGGCAACTCGTCGGCAAACTCGTAACCCGGACCACCGCTGCCGGTGCCATCAGGGTCGCCGCATTGAGCCACGAACTGCGGAATGATGCGATGACACGACACACCGTCAAAGTAGTGGTAGCGGGCGAGCGTGACGAAGCTGTTGACGGTCAGCGGCGCCTTGTCGGCGTACAACTCGATCGTCATCGCTCCAAGATTGGTCACGATCTCGGCGGTGTAGGTCTTGGTCACGTCGATACATGTCGGCGGATACGCGGTGAACTCGCGCTGCCGTTCCTCGGAACCGTCGGTCGCCGGGCAGGCGCTTGGGTCGGCCATCGGCGCGAGCGTTGGCGGAGGCGGGAGTTTGGTGATCGAGACCACATCGACGATGAACGAAATGGCCGCGTCCGGGCCGATCGCGGGAGGGCTTCCTGTCGCTCCGTACGCCAGATCGGACGGAATATCAAGCTGGCGTCGACCGCCTGCCTTGACCCCGACGAGACCCTGGTCCCAGCCGGGGATCACACCGCCGGAACCAAGCACGACCGGGAACGTTGCGCCACGGTCGTAACTGTTGTCGAACTCGGCGCCGTCGGCGCTCAAGACGCCGACGTAGTGGACCTCGACGGTGTCGCCTTCGGCGGCGGCCTCGCCTTCACCCTCGAGTAGATCGGTGATCACCAGTTCGGTTGGCAGTTCGTCCGGCAACTCGACCGTCGGCTTGGTTCGCGCCGCCGGGTCGGTGGCAATCGTCGTGTCGGGTGCCGCCCCGGACGAAACCGTACTGTCTGTAGACGCGGTGCCGGTGTCGCTGGAGTCAGAGTTCTCCGCCGCGTCAGCCGGATCGAGAACAGGCTCACGCTCAGGGTCCCCGCAGGCCGCAAACAGGAGACACGAGACGAGCAGCGCGGCGCCGCCGGCGCGACGATTCAGGTTGATCATGCGCAGCAGGATACTGACGGATTGCCGAACGAAACCGGCACCGTGAACTTCTCGGTCAGGGAGTGCTCGATGTCGAAACGGGCTCGGGAACGGTCAGCTCGGGGGTCGTTAGCGGGGTCGTCAGTGGCGTGGTGATCCCGACGTCAGGGTTGCTGTCGCCATCGAATGCGCCGCCGATGAAGGCGATCAGGACAACACCGGCAATCGCAACCAGTGCACCGATCCCCCAGCGCAGGGCACCCCGCTTGACCGTGCTGACCCGGGCGGCCTTGGCTTCCTCTTGCAGTTTGAGTGCTCGGTTGGTCTTCTGACGTTCGCGTTTCGCTGTTCCCACAGGACTCGAAGATACCGGGGCCCGACTCAAGCGAGAGCGTGTGCGGCCGATAACACGGTGGAGGTTGCGTATCAGCGCAGCTCGGACAGATGGCGGAACGCGATGGCCCTCGTCGAAACGAGGAGAGTTGAGGTTGCTGAGCGCAGCGTGGCGGTGACACGCCGCACGTTGAGCGCAACCGTCGCGCTCGCTGCCTCGGTCGTCGGATGGTTGGTCTGGTTTGTCTGGCGGGCGCAGCATCTTACGATCCATCCGATTCCGATGGTCGCGATGGCACTCGAGGTGCTCGGTGCTATCGCTGGCGTGGCGATCTCGTGGGGCCTGCTGAAGGCAGGACCTCCGCGAACCGTGTTCAGCGATGATGATCATCAAGAGCACCGATTCACGTATGCAGTCGCTGACCTGGTTGGTCGGACCCGCCTGACCGATGTCCACCGTGATGTTCGCCTCGCTGCCCAACAGGCGCGCGCTCGTCATCGCCCGCGCAACAGTTCGGACTTTGCGATTGCAGCCGTGCTGAGCGATGGTCCACGTCGCCTGCTGCTCGTCGCAGTTGTGACCCTCTCGCTCCTGCTCGGCGTTGCGCCGATGGCGGTTCCGCCGGCATGGGCAATGATTGCTGCGACGGCAGCGGTCATGTCAACCTCCGGCGCACACGTGATTCTCGGTGGCGGCAGGATTCGTGTCGGCGATCGGGTCCGCTACTCGTATGCGGCGATCGGTGAACTGATGTCCCCCGCTGACCATGACGGGCTTGCCCCACGGCGTTGGGTCGGCACGGTGGCCGCGGTGGTTGCTGTCAACCTTGCGATGGCGCTCCGCGGGATGAGCGATCGTTGGACACATGGGCTTTCACCGATGGAACGCGAATCCCGCGTGTTCACGATGATGCTCGGGGCAACGGTGGTGCTCGGTGCGCTCTACACGCTGTGTACGACGCCTGCACCCGATATCGCCGATGCCCACCTGATGTCGCGCCGACTTGAAGAACGAACAGCCCGTCAATCAGCGCTTGGCGGAGCCGTGATCGTTGGCATGATCGGCCTGCTCGCCGGGGTCCTCCCCGTGCGAGTCGATGCCGCTGATCACGATCCCATCCGGGTCGAACAGATCTCCGAGCGCGACGCCGTCGATCTCCAAGGCGTCGCCGGTGGGTAACCTCGCATCAACTGTGAGCCAGGTGCCGCCCAAGTTGGGGACCCGCTCGTCGATCGCACCCAAACGGCGCATCACGGTTCGGATCAACCCCGAATGGGCTACGACAAGCGGAACACCACGCCACGCCGGTTGTGAGTCGGCCACCGTTCGCAACGATGCGATCGCGCGCCTCGCAACCGTTTCGAACGTTTCAAACGATGGAGGTCTGCGATGGGCCTCGAGGTATCCGGGCCATTCGGCGATGATCTCGTCAGCGGTCATGCCTTCCCACTCGCCAGCATGCGCTTCTCGAAGCCGTTGGTCAGTGATTGGTGGAGGCAACCTGAGTTGTGCTCCGATTATGGCTGCTGTTTCGGCAGCCCGGCTGAGGTCGCTCGACCACACTCCTGAGAATCTGACTTCGGCTCGCGCCAGCAAGCGGCCCGTCTGGCTGGCCTGTTCCCGGCCAAGTTCGGTCAACGGTGAGTCGGCCATCCCTTGCCAGCGTCCGACTGCGTTCCATTCGCTCTGCCCGTGTCTGAGCAACAAAATTTCAACCGGTCGAGTCAGCATCCCAACGCAGAGTACCGGCCGAAGTACGCTGGAGCGGATGGCAATCGTCCGCCTCTTCGCTGCTGCCCGTGACGCGGCAGGCACCGGCCGTGACGAACTGCCGGGCGTCACAGTCGGAGATGTACTCAGCGAAGCTCGCCAACGCTATGGCGAAACGTTCACCGCAATATTGGGAACGTGCAAGATCTGGGTCAACGGCGAGCCCGCTACGGAAATCGATGAGATCGGCGCAGCCGACGAACTGGCGGTTCTGCCGCCAGTATCAGGAGGATCATGTTGAACGTGGAACACCCGAAGTCGCTTTCGCTCGACGAGCTCCGAGCGGCCCGGAACAAGATGCAGGATGAGGACGACGTCGTGTCGTACGTACGACGCGTCGCGCAGGCCCGAGTTGATTTGGTGCGTGCCGAGCTGCATCGGTTGGAGCGCGGTCAGACCCACGAGGACCTTCCGAGCGAACTCCGTGTTGTGTTGTCGAGCCATCTCACGGGAGGCGCTGCGCGGCCGCCGCGTGGGGTCGAGAACCTGTCCGACAATCAGCTGTCCGATGATCTCAACGCGGTTTGCACTGCTCACGGGTTCAGTCGGATCGACGAACTCGATGCCGACGAGTTGCGAAACCTCGAGCACGAGCTGACGGCGTTCGAACGCAAGGTGTCCGACGATCGTCGCGAGCGATACGAGCGGCTTGATGCGCTCAGCGCCGAGCTGGTTCGGCGCTACCGCGACGGCGAGGCGTCAGTCGACGGCCTGCTCGCCGACTGACATTGGCTGGTTGAGATGGCCGACGAGCCGGCGTTTGATCCGCTCGACGTTGGCGCGTTCATTCGTGCCCAACGTGAGCGCGCCAAGATGTCAGTCCGCCGTTTGGCTGACGTCGCAGGGGTCAGTAATCCGTACCTGTCCCAGATCGAGCGCGGGTTACGTAAGCCCTCTGCGGAGATCCTGCAACTGGTCGCCAACGCGCTACGGATCAGCGTCGAGTCGTTGTATGTGCGGGCCGGGATCCTGTCGGAGGATTCACGTACGCCAACCTCGGTCTCCGAAGCAATCGAACACGATTCGTTGCTGACCCCCGAGCAAAAACTCGCCCTCCTGAACGTCTATCAAAGCTTCGTCACCTCCAACCCCCCCCACCACCGCGATGAGCGATGAGTGGTGTAGGGACGCGGACTGCTCATATTGCTCAGACCTCCGCAGTCTTCGGCACCATCCGATGAGCGACCTGCGGTGCGGGGCCGCTCATCGCTCATCGCGGTGTTGGAGTGGTGGGAATGTTGACTGGCTGAGTAGCGTTTCAAGTTCTGATGCGCCGAGTTGCCGTGATTTCCCTTCACACGTCTCCGCTGCTGCAGCCCGGTTCGGGCGACAGCGGCGGGATG